>CACYGY010000009.1 GCA_902774025.1 uncultured Eubacteriales bacterium | reverse complement strand
CATGCTCACCAGTTTCATCCGTGACGCCCTGGTGAACCGGCCCACGGGAGGCATCGGCCGAATCAACTATATCGCCCACAACAGTGGTCCCGAGGCGCTGTGCCGGGTCATCTCGGAGCATATCGGCGTCCGGATCGAGCAGTACATCCTCTTCGATTTCAGCCAGATTCAGGCTATCATTGACAGCCTTGGAGGCGTCACCCTGACCATTACAGGGGATGAGAGCGCCTATCTCACGCGCTATGCCATTCCCAGGGATTCCACCACCCCCCGTCTCAGAGGAGAAGGGACCTATCTGTTTGACGGTCATGCCGCCGTCATTTACATGCGCATCCGCAAAACAGGCGGCGGGGGCGACTTCATGCGCACCCAGCGCGTCCGCACCGTACTCTCCACCCTGGCGGACAAATGCCGCACCATTTCCTATGAGGAAACCAGGATGCTGGCCAATAACATCATGGAACATCAGACCATGACCAATCTGAACCTGGACCGGCTCCTCTCCTTTGTGGACACAGCCTACAGTCTCAGAGACTGTACTGTTGAGGAACTCCGGATCCCTCCCGACGGCGCGGTGCATCCCATCAATTATGCCGGCATGGCCGCACAGGAACTGGACTGGGAAAAGTGCCGGGAAGCCATGCGGGACTATCTGGAAAACAGCTTTCTGGTCATGGACGAAAGCTCTTCCGATCCACTGGAAGTCACGCTGAACCCTTAAGGAGCAAACTATGAAATGTCCACAGTGCGGTCAGTGGAACCGCGCCAGCCTGCCCCGATGCATGAAATGCGGGTTTGAGCTGGATTCCCTGCAGGAAAGCGAGCCGGCCTGGCGAACCACCCTGCGTGACGGTCAGAAACCGCCGGAATACTACCGGATGGACGATTTCGGTCAGTCCGACGCGGAGCCTGACATCCGTGACGATCTGGCGCAGGAGATGCAGGAACTCAAAGCCCGCAAAGCGGAAGGTGCCAGGCTCCAGCGGAGAATCCGGCAGAGAGCCGCGGCCAGGGAAGACAAACCCTCCTCCGTGGTCATCCACGCTCAGCCCGCCTCCGGGGGAGGCCGAGGGGAAACACGGGACCGGACTGTCCGAAAAACCAACGGTTCCCGGACACTGGTCATTCAGTCCCTCCCTGAGGAAGAAGTTCTGGATGATTCCCGGAACTACGATCCCCTGTGGGCTGAGGCGAAAGCCTACGACACCTACTGGCGGACCAACGCCCACACGCAGGATTTCACGGGCGTGATGCCCAAGAGGCGGAATCCCCGCCGCCGTCTCATGCGTTTCCTGATCATTTTCCTGTTTCTTCTGCTGCTGGGCATCGCTGCCTATTTCGGTTATCACTATTTCAGACAGAAGGCTCTGGAAGAAAAGGAAGTCAGCCGTCCCACCGTCGTCGCTTCCATTACGGATGACCTGACCAGCCATACCATCTCCATCCCGGGGACGGACGGAACCCAGATTTACATCCGGGAACTCCACAGTTCCTATGTGGTCACCGACGGATTCGCCACCATTACAATCCCGGATCACACCTGGTATGACAACGTGCTGGATTTTCTGCAGGAAACCATGGAGGTTACCCTGACGCCCTATATGAAAACATCCACGGGACAGCAGAAACCCATGGACACCATCACCTATTCCATTGACATTCCCGAATCCCCCATCACCCTGATCAGCCCGGACAGTTTCCGCACCAACGTATCATCCACCATGTATACCCTTTCCTTCGAGGTGCGTCCCGGTTCTCTGGTGTATGTAAATGATGTGGATGTGTCCGATACGGTCAATTCCGAAACCGGCGTCTTTTCCTACAACGCCACCGTGCAGCCCATCGGGGACAATGTATTCAGGGTGCGGTGCCGGAGTCAGTACTGCCGGGAGAGTTCCCTGGATGTCGTTCTCTATCGTGAGCCTCAGGAGATCCCCCTGGATCTGGCCGCCGATACCTACACTTCCTACAGCGCCGAGTACATGAAGGTGTCCTGCACCACCCTGCCCGGGGCGGAGATCACTGTGGAATCGCCCTACTCGGACCTGAACATCACCAATCTGGATACAACCGGCGTTTTCTCCTTCTATGCCCACTTTGACCACATCGGGTACAATACCATCATCATCCGGGCACAGTATCCCGGAAAAAAGGATTCCGTGATTGAGTACCCCATTTATTACCTGCCTCCCGCTTCCACGTACACACCCAAAGCCTGGCCGCTGAATGAGAGCGGCTACAGCGAGCTTGTGTCCAACATTGCCTACCGCGCGGAACACACACAGGTCTATGTGGTCATCGGCATTCTGGATCATTTCGAGTCTGAAAAGCCTCAGCGCGCCGTCTTCTATACCAGTGACGACGGAAAATCCCGGCCGGTTCTTCTGGAAAACTACACCAAAACCACATGGGAACAGGGGCGGTTCTACCGTATCTACGCAGACGTCTATTCCTCCTTTGACAAGATGCCCTGGCTTTATGCCCGCTATACATATACATACTGACGAGAGGAGAAAACAATATGACGGATCTTTGTATTCTCGGCGGAGGCCCCGCCGCATGGAGCTGCGCCATGACCGCCCGTGCCCGTTCCCTGGAAACCCTTGTGATCCACACCGGAATCAGTCAGTCCGTGCTGAGTCGTGCGGAGAAAATCGTGAACTATCCCGGCATTCCCGAGATCTCCGGTCTGGATCTCCTCGCCTCTTTCCGGGATCAGGCCCTGGCGATGGGGTGTCAGGAAAGAGTGGTCAATGCCCGGCAGGTGATGGCCATGGAGGACAGCGTCATGGTCCTGTGCGGCCAGGATGTGGTGGAATGCAGAGCCCTGGTCCTGGCCCTCGGGGCGGCCCGGCCGGCACTGCTTCCCGGCGAGGAGGATCTTCTGGGACGCGGGGTTTCCTGGTGCGGCACCTGTGACGGAATCTTCTACCGGGGTAAGGAAGTGGCGGTTCTTTCCGCCTGGGAAGGCGGTGTGGAAGAAGCCGTTTTCCTCGCCGACCTGTGCTCGGGTGTGGATTACTACGTGATGAAGGAGCATGAACACAGCCTTCCGGACTCCGTCCACGAAAAGGCCGGACGTCCCCAGTCCCTGGAAAAGGAAGGCGACCGGATCCGCCTTCACACCAAAGAAAGCTCTGCCCTGTATGACGGTGTCTTTATCTTCCGCCCCGCCGTCTCTCCCACCCGTCTTCTGCCGGATCTGGAAACGGAGGACGGCTTTATCCGGGTAAACCGCCGGATGGAAACCAGCATCCCCCGTGTATTCGCCTGCGGTGACTGTACCGGACGTCCGCTGCAGATCGCCAAAGCCGTGGGCGAAGGCAACGTAGCCGCCATCAGCGCCAGTGAGCTGCTTCAGCAGAAGAAAGGATGATCTCCGTGCGCCGCGTCATCCCGCTTCTTCTGTGTTTTTCCCTGATCCTTGCCTCTGCAGCCTGTATGGGAGAGGGACTGGAAACGGCGCCCGGTCTCAGCGGCTGTGTCTGCTGGCCGGAGGGTGCTTCCCCGGAAAACGCCCAGTTTATTTACGACTATGATCTGCCTCAGGTCGTTTCCACGCATCCGGCAAGCGAGGGTATCAACCTGTTCTACCAGTCTTATCTCTCGGACGAGCTGGCCTTCCGGGTACCCATTCTCGCAGAAAGCTATGCCGGCAGTAAGCCTGTGCGCTGTACAGTCCGTTCCCGGATCACCTGCAGCAGCGAAGACTATTTCTGTGTGCTGATGACCATGGAGATGGATTTCGGGGATGACCGGGGCTGTATTCTGTCCTCCCACCTGTTTCCCTTAACCGGCGCCCGGTCGGGTCTGGCCGGCAATCTTCTCACCTATCTGGGCATACTGAAGGGCGGCGAATCAGACACATGGCTGGAAAACCGTCAGACCTCGAAGGTCAACGCCTGTGTCCGCGGTCTTGTGCTCGAATTCCTCCGCTCTTCCGGTTCCGTCCCGGAGGAAGATCTGGACCCGGGGCTTCTGGAAGCCGGTTTTTTCCCGGATGAAGATTTTTACCTGGACGAGACAGGCGAGCCTGTTTTCTTCATTCAGGGCGGTATCCTGACAGAAGATCCTCTGGTGCCTCTTTTCATTCCCCTCACCCGGTCCCGGATTCTCGATGAACTGTAAAGCGGTCAAAACCGTCCGAAAGGAGATCTGTGTTATGGAACCCATTACCATCACCCGTGCCCCCGTCCTCAAGGAAAAGCCCCAGGATGAAAGCAAGCTGGGATTCGGTCGTATCTTTACCGATCATATGTTTCTGATGAACTATGAGGAGGGCAGAGGCTGGTTCAATCCGAGAATCGTCCCCTACCAGGATTTCCATATGGATCCCGCCAGCGTCGTCCTGCACTATGGTCAAGCGATCTTTGAGGGCACCAAGTGCTACCGCCGGGAGGATGGCGGCATTCAGCTGTTCCGCCCGGAGCAGAATCTCGCCCGCATGACCCGCAGCGCCCAGCGTATGTGCATGCCCGCTCTGGATGAGGAAACCGCTCTTGAGGGAATCAGGGAACTGGTCCTTCTGGATCAGGACTGGGTCCCCCATTCACCCGGCACCTCCCTTTACATCCGGCCCACCATGATCAGCCAGGATATCCATCTGGGCGTCCATGCCTCCAGGACCTATCTTTTCTTTGTCATCATGTCCCCCGTGGGTTCCTATTACAAGGATGGTCTCAAGCCCGTAGGCATTTATGTGGAGGATAACTATGTCCGGGCCGTACGGGGCGGAACCGGTTTCACCAAGTGCGCCGGCAATTACGCCGCTTCCATTCTGGCCGGGGATATCGCCGAAAAGAAGGGTTATTCCCAGGTGCTGTGGCTGGATGGCGTGGAACAGAAATATATCGAGGAAGTCGGCTCCATGAACATGCTCTTCGCCTATGGAAACCGGATCGTGACCCCCATGCTGAACGGTTCCATTCTCCCCGGCATCACCCGGGATTCCATTCTGATCCTCGCCCGGCAGCTGGGTTACGAAGTGGAAGAAAAGCGCATGGCCATTGCCGATGTGTTCGATGACATCCGTTCCGGTGCTCTGACGGAGGCCTTCGGTTCCGGAACCGCTGCCGTTATATCCCCCGTGGGTGAACTTTGCTGGGGAGATCAGGTTCTGACCATCAACAACGGGGAAATCGGACCGGTTGCCTCCAGGCTCTACGAAACCCTCACCGGTATCCAGTACGGCAGGATTGAGGACACGAATCACTGGATCATCAAACTCACCTGAGGCAGAGGCATGTTGCTGAACAACCGATATGAATCCTATCACCAGGGATACAGAACCATGAGCCAGATGAATGCGGACAGGCTGGACGCCGTAGAAAAGCGTCTGCGTCTCCTGCCCGCCTTCTCGGTTATGGATCCCCATCTCACCGATGAACAGGCGCTGCTGCTCTGGAAGAGTTCATGGGACGGCCAGGAACATCCCTTCCGCCCCTGGCCTCCCACTTCTCAGCAGCTGAAAAAGGAAATTCTGGACCAGATGCGGGTGGATGCCGTCCTCATCGGTCCCGATGAAGGTTCTCTTCTGGACCGTGTGCTCCTGACCCTCGGTGAATGCGCCGTCTCCACGGCAGAGGAAATGCTCTCCGCGGAGTATCTGGCACGGCGTCTCTGGCTGTATGTCACCCTCCCTCCGGACGGAACCGTCCGGCTGCATATGGACCCGGTGATCGTATCCAGTCTGTATACCATCCTGGGAGAAAGCGATCTGGATGCGGCCCGGGTGTCCATGGAGCAGTTTCATGCGGTTCTGTGCATGGCACTCTACCGCTTTGGTGCGGTTTTTCTCACGGAAGCGCTCGCCTTCCTGAACACCTGTCTGGGCCCGACCCTGACGGTGCAGCCGGAGCAGTGTCTGAGGTACCTGCGTTTCTTTTACGCATATGCCACTCTGGACAACGGTGAGACCGTTCTTCTGCATCCCGGCATATCCGACATCCGTACCATTCAGCGGAACCCGGACCGGATTCTCCGGGGTGTCCTGTCCCTGTCCTCGGATCATCTTCAGTCCTTTTCCTCTGTTTCGGATCATCTGCTCCGCATGCTCCGCGGTCTGGTCAGCCACTGTGTCAGACCGGAAAACAGCGTCGACTCCATCGCTTCGGATATCGCCGTGCTTGCCGCTCAGGGTGCGGGGATCAAGGACATGATGGCCGCCCTGTCTTCCGCCCTGATCGTGGTTCCCACTCAGGAAATGAAGGATCTGCTTCTCCAAATCCGTTCCTGTACGCCCGTATGGCCCTGCTTCATGCCGGAAGGAGGTCATTCATGGCAGTCCTGACCTTTACCACACGGCCCGGGGACGATCAGCGGCGGCTGGATGAATGTATCCTCCGGGAGATGCCCGAGCTGGGCACCATTGGCGTGCGCACGGTTTTCCAGCACCGGGATGTGAAACTGGATGGCGTCCGGGTCCGGAACAACACCCGGGTCCGTCCCGGACAGCGGGTGGATGTATACTACATGGAAGACCTGGCACGGAACAGAACGCTGGATATCGTCTATGAAGACGGAGACGTCCTGCTGGTCAACAAACAGGCCGGCATCAGTGTGGAGACGGACGACGGGGGCGGCGTCAGTCTGACCGATCTGGCTTTCCAGTATGTACGCGGAAAGGATCCCTCCGCGCCATCTCCCATTCCGTGCCACCGGCTGGATCATCAGACCTGCGGCCTTCTCCTCATGGCCAGAACCCCGGCCGCCGCTGAAGTGCTCAGACAGGTCTTTCTCAGCCGGTCCCTGGACAAACGGTATACATGCCTGGTGCGTGGTGTGCCCAAGCCGCCCCGCGCCGAGTGTGCAGCCTATCTGATCAAGCATGCGGAAGAGGCCAGAGTGGAAATCCTGGATCACCCCTGTCCCGGGGCCGTCCAGATCCTGACAGGCTATGAGACGCTGGAAACGGAGGGTCCTCTGTCCCGTCTCCGCGTTCATCTGATCACCGGACGGACCCATCAGATCCGTGCGCATCTCTCCGCTCTGGGACATCCCATTCTGGGCGATGACGTTTACGGGGACCGCAGCTTCAACAGGATCATGAAATCCCAGGGACGGCTGAAGCTGTGCGCTTCGGAACTGACCCTGGATACGGGAGGCGCTCTTCCCCGCCTGGATCATCACCCCTTTACGATTCCGGTGCCCTTCTGAAAGGAGTCCGATATGAGATACCACATCGATACCATTCCCCTCTGGGACGCCATCAAACTGGACGGAGAATGCTTCCTGTGCGCCATGAGCCGCAAACTGGAGCTTGGCGAAACCGAACGGTATCTGGGCGCCTCCGTCATGGAACCGGATACCCGGATTCAGGTGAATGATCTGGGATTCTGCCGCCGCCACCACGCCATGCTTTACGGCATGAGCAACCGTCTGGGACATGCCCTGATGCTGGAAAGCCACATGACCCGGACCCGGGAGCGGATGCAGAAGATCATGGACAGCATGGCTCAGAGTGCCGATCAGCTCGAAAAGGCCACTTTGGGGAAAATGTCCAGAACCGGCTCTCAGGCTGCTGACGAGATCCGGAAGCAGGCGGATGCTCTGCATTCCATGGCTTCCACCTGCGTGCTGTGCAACAGCATTCAGGAAAACATGGACCGCTATATCCAGACTTTCTTCCACCTGTATAAGAATGACACGGAATTCCGCGAAAAGTTCATTCACAGCAAGGGGGTCTGCCTGCCTCATATGGCGGATCTTGCCCACGCTGCGCCTTCGTCTCTTTCCGCGAAGGAATGCGCCGCTTTTCTCCGGCATCTGAATCAGCTGGAAAAGGAAAACATGGACCGGATGCAGGAAGACATTTCCTGGTTTATTCGCAAGTTTGACTACCGTTTCCAGAATGAACCCTGGAAAAACAGCCAGGATGCCGTGCCCCGTACCGTCAACAAGCTTCGCTCCTGGTGCGTGGGGGACGAACCGAACCCGGAAGAATCCTGAAAGCCGGACGGCAGCAGTGAGCGGGTCATTTTGCCATTCACTTCAGCGGGGAACTGACGTCACAGCGCAGGCGGGTTCCCATCGTCCACGTCCTCCTCAGATTCCACAGCAGAAGCCCCTCCCTCCAACGCATGGCATCCGTCATGCGTATCGGGGAAGGGGCCTTTTGTTCGCCTTCGCCGGATTCCCCCTGTTCCGGACAACTGAAAAGGGGCTGTGAAAACAGCCATCCCTGAGATGATCTGTCTTCACAGTCCCTGATTCGTCTCTGCGTACGCCTTCACGACGGCGGTACTTCCTGCCTTCTCCCCTTTTCCCCTGATTGCGGTGATCTGCCCGTCACTCGGCATTCTGCGGTTTTTCCGGTTCTTCCCAGTGCACCAGTTCCACCTCCGCTTCCTTCAGCAGCTCAAGGCTGAAGGGATCCGGATAACCCTGTTCATACACAACCCGTCTGATCCCCGCATTGATGATCATTTTGGCGCATACCGAACAGGGCTGATGCGTGCAGTACAGCGTGGCACCGTCAATGGACACGCCAAGCCTGGCGGCCTGAATGATGGCATTCTGCTCCGCATGGGTCGCGTAACACATTTCAGCCCGGGTACCTGAGGAGATGTTCAGTTTTTCCCGCAGGCACCCGCCTCTCTCCCAGCATGTCTTCAGGCCGGAAGGCGCTCCGTTATAGCCGGTGGTCATAATGCGTTTGTTACGGACAATCACGCATCCGATCGCCCTTCCGGGTCTGGCACAGCTGGACCAGGTGGCAATCAGCCTGGCCATCTCCACAAATCTCCTGTCCCACTTATCCATTCTGTCACTCCTCACAGAATCATTTTCCGACCCTTCTGTACGGTTCAGTCATTCCACTCCTCTGATGGCATGCGTCGCACACGCTGTAGGGATTGGACCAGGGAATGGGTTTCCTGCAGATCCTGCATGTCCTCCCCTTCAGCCTGGCCCTTGCCAGAATGGCTATGATGGCCTGGCTGATGTTGTTTTTCCGCTCCATGATCAGCGTCATGGCATAATCCCGTTCTTCTCCTTCCAGAAATCCCCGGGCATAGGCGAAACAGAGATCACAGACACGGTAGCATGCTTCCAGCGTGCCCAGATCGTCCGCCTGGTATGCCTGCGGATCCGTGACCGCGGGGGGCAGTTCCTGAAGGATATCATATCGTTTTCCTCTGCGTTCCGTACCGGAAAAACGCCTCCAGAGTTCCAGCAGGTTCAGATCTTTCTCGTCAAAGGCCATGGAAACCAGTTTGTATTCCAGCTGCTTGTCAATCGGTCTCCGCTCCAGTTCCTCCGCGAGAGAGAGGGCATGGACCTCACGGCTTTTGTCCCATCCCTCTTCCGGTTCCATTTCAATCCACCTGCGCAGAAGGTCCGACAGGCTGGTCTCCACATCAAGAAGGGAGGAAGGGAAACAGATCACAGCCTTCTCCAGAGGCTCAGACGGATCTTCCAGGCACTGACGGATGTACTTTTTCCCGGCCTCGGCGTTCACCAGGCCCGTTTCATACAGTCCGAACCGTCCGGCCCGCCCGCAGATCTGCCTGATTTCGCTCTGAAGAAGGGGGCGGGTTGAGACCCCGTCATACTTCTCAATGCGCATGAGAATGATGCGGCGTATGGGCAGATTCATGCCCATACCGATGGCGTCGGTGGCCACCACCACCTGCGTCTCACCCTGAGCAAACCGGCGTGCTTCCTCATGCCGGACATCATGGGGCAAAGCCCCGTAAACCACACTGTGGCGTATCCGGTTCCTGAAATACCGCTGGATCTCAGCGGCCACGGCATACACGTCCCGTCTTGAGAATACCACAAGGGCGTCTCCCTGCTGCACGTCCTCCGGGAAGTGGAAAGGCTGGTTTTCCACCCTGAGCGGGGTAAGCCGTTCATGGCGGACCACCTCCAGCTCATCTCCGCATCCCTCAACCATTTTTTTCAGGATGTTTTCTGCCTCCGGGGCCGCACACAGATGGATTTCCTCTGCGCACAGGCCCAGGATGGCGGCAGTCCATGCGCCTCCCCGTTCAAGATCGGAAACCATCTGACACTCATCCAGCACCGCACAGTCATAGTGCCTGCTGAGGCTCGCCATTTCCATGGTGGAGCTCTGAATCCGGGAGAAGGGCACCTGGATTTCCTCCTCGCCTGTGATCAGTGTACAGGGATAACCGTCCTTGTTCAGCACATCAAACTGCTCGTAGGCCAGCAGTCTCAGGGGGGCCAGATAAACAGCCTCCCCGCCCGTCCCGGTACATCTGCGCAGAGATTCCATGGCGTCATGCGTTTTGCCCGAATTGGTGGGACCCAGATGCAGAATAAAATGTCTGTGCATCTTCCGTGCTTCCGGATACAGGTCTCTGTAGTGTCTGGGGATCACCTGTCCGATATGCTCCCGGATCACATACTCGTACTGCCAGATGCGCGCGGCTTCATTCATGGCGGCGCGATAGAAACGGTTCTGCTGCAGGTCCTCCAGCATGGTTTCCGGGGTCAGGCCTTTCACAAGGCGGTCCAGGAGTTCTTCGCTCCACTCCGCCTTCATCTGCTTCATTCTGCCCTTGGAGATTTTTCCACCGGGAACCAGAGACCGGATCTTTCCGGACAGGAAATCCGACTGAGACAGCTGAAGGCATCGCTGGCAAAACGCTCGGATGTTTTTCTTTTTCTGCATCCGTCTGAGAAAATCCAGTGCGTCCGACACATGCGGATTTCTGGCCAGTGCCCTGTCCACCCTTTCAAGCTGCTCTTCCCGCAGTCTGCGATGGATGATTTCCGACAGGTCATCCGCCCAGGCGCTGATGTGTTCCGCCGCCATGGCGTCCAGGGATTTGTGGGTACCCGCCGGCTTTTTCCCCTCCCCGGAACACGACTGGAGCGACCTCGCTTTCTCCTGAAACTGTTTCCTCAGCATCTCCTCCATTCGCTTCTCTGCATCTTCCAGGGTATTCGTGTGTTCCAGTACCCTGCGTTCAGCCTCCAGATAATCTCCTCTCAGCGTCGCTGACTGCAGAAGCGTGCCTTTTTCCAGAATGCGCAGGACCCGGCTGTTCCCGGCGCTTTCTCTGTACCGCACCTGATAGTCCGCGGATGCCAGAACCTTTTTCCTTTTGCCCCTTGAGGCTGTCAGCCCGGTCCCGAACTCCCGCCACAGAATCTCCTCCCGCAGAAGAAAGCGCTCCTGCCTGATCCTTTCCTCGGTATAACACTTCAGAAGCGGATATCTTTCCCCTTCCATGCAAACCCTCCAACATCTTGACGCTACGCATGTGATTATACGGCCCATCTCCGGAACTGGCAAATCCCATCGCTCAGTCTTCGTTTTCCCGGCAGACACGGCTGAAACTATTTTTCAAATCCATGCACTTTTCCTTGACATGTCTGTGAGAAACAATTAAAATGGTCGGCGGTATTGATCTCCGCTAGCCCCGGTAGTATTGATACATCATGAGAGCATGCGACCATCATGCGCTCACCAAACCGATCAACCAAGTTCTAAGGAGGAATTTCCTTTGAAGACGTTCGTACCGAAGCCTGCGGATATCCAGCGCAAATGGTACCTGGTGGACGCCGAAGGCCAGGTCTTCGGCCGTGTTGCCAGCCAGGTGGCGAGCATTCTGCGCGGCAAGAATAAGCCGATCTATACCCCCAATACGGACACCGGCGATTTTGTGGTGATCATCAACGCCGACAAGATCGTTCTGACCGGCAAGAAGCTGGACCAGAAGTTCTACTATCATCACAGCGGCTATGCCGGCGGTCTCAAGCAGACCAGTTTCCGGAAGCTGCTTGCCGACAAGCCTGAGTTTGCCCTGCGCCGTGCTGTGGAAGGCATGCTGCCCAAGGGACCTCTGGGGCGCAAGATGGCCAAAAAGCTGCGTGTTTATGCCGGTTCTGAGTATGTGGAAGTGGCTCAGCAACCCGAACTGATCCAGCTTGACAGAACTGCCCGCGGCGGAAAGGAGTAATGGACCATGGCTAAGGTTGAATACAGTGCTGTAGGTCGCCGCAAGGAAGCCATTGCCCGTGTGCGTCTGGTTCCGGGCGATGGAAAAATTGTTGTGAATAAGCGTGACATCGATGATTACTTCGGACTGGATACGCTGAAGATGATCATCCGTCAGCCCCTGAACATTACCAACACCGGCAATTTTGACGTGCTGGTCAATGTGCATGGCGGCGGTATTTCCGGCCAGGCCGGTGCCATCCGTCATGGTATTTCCCGTGCCCTGTGCAAGGCCGACGCGGACCTGCGCAGCACACTGAAGAAGAGCGGTCTGCTGACCCGCGATCCCCGTATGAAGGAACGCAAGAAGTATGGTCTGAAGGCTGCCCGTCGCGCGCCTCAGTTCTCCAAGCGCTGAGGATTCGTCGAGTGGTTCCCGCCCCTGTACTGTTTTGTACAGGGGTTTTCTCATTCCACGTTCACCCGGACTGTCTTCCCTCACTTTTCCTGCCTCAGCAGGAATTCCCGGTTTTGCATCGAAAGTGTATGTTTGGCCTGTTGAGTGCGGGACACATTCTGAACCCACTGTTTCATGTCTTCACCGATCCCTTTACCGAGGTGTGCGATATCATGTCAACAAAACTGACCCTGCAGGATTTTTCACCCTCTGAGCTGCCATGCATATCCGTCATCGTGCCGGTTTTCAATTCGGCGCATTTTCTGGATGAAACCTTTCGCACCATCGCCACCCAGACCTATACCAATCTGGAAATTCTGCTGGTGGACGACGGCAGCCGTGATGAAAGCACAGAGCTGGTGGATTCCTATTCCCGTGCGGACGACCGATGCAGAACCATTCATGCACTGACGAGCCGCGGTGTATCAGCCGCCCGGAACGCCGGTGTTCAGGCCGCCCGCGGGACCTGGATCTGCTGGGCTGACAGTGACGATGTCCTGCCTCCCAAGGCCATCGAGCATCTGTTCCTGGCCGTGATGAAGCATGATACCAAGATGGCCATGGGCTCCTATAAGGAATGCCACATGACCCCGCCCAGACTCGTCCGCCCGATTCCCGTGCATCCCATGGTATGCAACAATGCCAGGGACCTTCAGAAATATTTTCTGACCTATGGCGCGAATCTCAATCATATGTGGACCAAGATCTTCCATCGCAGTGTTTTTGAGAATGTCCGTTTCCCTGTGGGCATGATCTATGAGGACATCTATATCATGCCGCAGCTTCTGGAAAATGCGGGCAGCGGTGCCATGTTCAACAAATGCGTATACCGGTATCAGGTCAGAAAGAACTCCACCTCCACCCATGTCAATATCCGCAGACAAATGGACGGCATCTATGCCCGACAGGAGACAGTACGCTATATGGAGCAGCATTATCCGGAGTTTGTGGGACTTGCCAATGACACCCTTCTGCCTCTGGGCAGCAACGTTCTTGGCCGGATCGCACACATCGGCGGAAGAGAAAAAGCACCGGAAGAATGGGACGAAACCGTCCGGCTCATGGAACAGGCATTGGAAAACTGTGCCCTGCGGGACATCGTCTCCAAAGCGGAAGCCATGGCTATGAAACGGGATCCCGCGTTTCTCTCCAGAATGGCACATTTCCTCCTCCGGGCGGACAGAATGATCTGAGCCTCATTTGCTGTGGACTGTGACGTGGTCGCGGTCCTTTTTTTTGCGCTGCTGCTTTCATGTGCCGCAGAGGGGAACTTCCCGGAACTGAACCTTCCCTTCCCTGCGCACCAGAATCAGAGCTTCCCGGAATCCGCAGGACAAGGCTCTTTTTTCTGCCTCCTCAAACCCGCCCAGCAGATGATCCCGGTCATGGGCGTCTGAGTTGATCAGGATCCGGCCGCCCATGTCATGGAGCGCCTGCAGAAGCGGCATGGCAGGATACAGTTCTTTCTTCCTGCCCCTGTTATAGGCTCCGCAGTTAACCTCAAAGGGAAGTCCCTGCCAGACCAGATGTTCCATCGCTTCCAGTGCATATCTTCTGTACAGACTGTCCGATTCGTCAAAGAGCGGATCCACGTCATTGAAGCGGACAATCAGATCAAAATGCCCCACAAAGGTACACTGTGTACGTTCTCCGGTGGTGGCTTCCAGCTCATAATATGCCCTGGCCATTTTCCGGAAATCCCCGTCATAGTATTTCATCAGAAGGTTTCGTGTCACCTCCGGGGACAGGTCTATCTCTGTGGAATCCGTTATGTCCAGATCCATATAGTGGGTGGATCCGATCCGGTACTCTGCCCCCGGACACATGGCGGGGTCATACAGTGTGTCCAGTTCCACGCCCATGAGGATTTCCATCCGGCCTTCATAGAGTTTCCTCAGGCGCTGAATCTCCCCTGTATACTGATTCCAGTCCATATGGATATCCCGATCCATATGACCTGAAAAACCAAGATGTGTCATTCCCAGTGAGGCGGCCGCTTCCGCCATTTCTTCCGCTGTGTTCTTTCCATCACAGAAGACTGTATGCGTATGATAGTTTGCCCGAATCATCCCGGATACCTCCTGTTTGTCCGTCTTGCATGAAAGACCTGTCCATGATACCATTCCTCCACAGAAATACAACCTGAGGAGGGGTCTGATTGAAAACCTTTGAACCGACCTTTGAATCACTGTATCAGTATTCCGCCCCGGAATGGTTCCGGAATGCCAAGTTTGGCATCTGGTGCCACTGGGGCCCCCAGAGTGTACCCATGTTCGGAGACTGGTATGCCCGGAACATGTATATTCAGGGCACACAGCAATACGAGTATCATGTCCGTCACTATGGCCATCCTTCCAGGTTCGGCTACAAGGATATCTGTGCCCTCTGGCACGCTGAAAAATTTGATCCCCATGCCCTGATGGAGCGCTTCGTGCGCTCCGGTGCCCGGTATTTTGTCACCCAGGCCGTCCATCATGATCATTTTTTCAATTATGACTCTCAGGTCAATCCCATGAACAGCATGAAGGTCGGACCTCACAGGGATATTGTCAGCGAATGGCAGGCGGAAGCCCGTCTCCACGGTCTTCCCTTCGGCGTGACGGAGCACCTGGCCGCCTCCTTCTCCTGGTGGCGGGTGAACAAGGGCTGTGATCAGACCGGCCCTTATGCCGGCGTTCCCTATGACGGAAATGATCCCGCCTGGCGTGACTTCTATCATGACAATTACGAACATGGCACGGATCATCCCCAGCTCGCCAGGCCCTGGCATACCGCCAACCCCCGCTTCCAGGCTTACTGGCTCAGGGCCGTGACGGAAATGATCGACCGTTTCCATCCTGACCTTCTCTATTCCGACGGCGCCCTGCCCTTCGGTGAGTGCTGGGAAGATGTGGTCAAGCCAATGGTGCCCCAAGAATATGTACAGGGACTCAAGGCTGTAGCGCATCTGTACAATACATCCATCGCCGATCACGGAGAAAACCATTCGGTATACCTGCAGAAGGACAATCGTCCGGAAATCTGGAAGGTGGGCACTCTGGACGTGGAAAAGAGCCAGCTTCCCGGTGTGTTTGAAGAACCCTGGCACACGGACACCTGCATCGGAAACTGGTTCTATGATGTGCACAGCCCCTACAAATCTCCCGAGCAGATCGTGGAAATGCTGGTGGACATCATCAGCAAGAACGGTGTCATGCTCCTGAATGTGCTGCAGAAGCCGGATGGGACACTGGACGAGGAAGCCCTGTGGATCCTGGATCAGCTGGAAAAGTGGTTTGCCGTCGCCGGTGAGGCTGTCTATGACACACGTCCCTGGCGCGTGTTCAGCGAGGGCGAAACCAGAGTCCGGCTTGAAGGCTTCTCTGAATTCAAGACAAGCTGGGGCGAACACGATTATCGCTTCACCACCAGGGACGGCAAAGTTTATGCCTTTATGATGGGTGCCCGCGCCGGTGTGCCCGCGGTCCTCTATTCCTTTAAGGACCAGCAGGTCAGGAGTGTGGAACTGCTGGGTTGCGGACCCGTCCCCTTCCAGCAGGCCTTCGGCGTGCTCACGGTTCAGCTGCCGGATCAGCTACCGCTCTTCGCGGCCAACGCGCTCCGGATTACCTTTGAGTGATCCTGCCCCGACTGAAAAAACGGCACGATGTGCCGTTTTTTCAGTCGGATCGGATCCGGCACGCAAGAATCCGGAGATCCAGCGTGATCACCTCTGCGGGACGGGAGGCCATTTCGTCCTTCTCCGCATCGGACAGGTCCTGATTCAGAGGGGTCATGTAGACCAGATCCCGCCAGGTCTCCCCGCTGATCTTCACGGAATTCAGCACGTGAATCTCACGCAGCACATCGCATTTCTCCCGGAGATAGGCCGTCACAGGACCGTCGTCATACAGTTCAAGGCACCGGGCCTGGCGGATTTCCCGCATATACTGTCTGCCGGGGATGACCTTGATCAGCCGGCCTTCCGGATGCAGAACCTGCGCGAAGGACGCGTAATCCGCAGGTGTCAGAATATCCAGCACCGCGTCAAAGGCGTGACTCCGAAAGGGCAGATGCTTCAGATCTCCCACAATATAAAAGCAGGGACCGCCCCGCTGAACTGCACAGCGGATGGCATCCGCGGAGATATCCAGTCCGACCCCCACACAGGCAATCTGATCCTTCAGAAGCTTCTGGAGATACCAGCCGTCCCCGCATCCGCAGTCCAGGATCCGCGTTTCTCTTCCTGTCAGGCAGGACTGAACGGCCTGAAGAACCGACACATAGATTCCCCGGTCCATCACTTTCCGTCGGGCCTCAAAGAGTTTCCGGTCATAACACCCTTCCACGGGTCTGCTCAGGAGATTCAGATACCCTCTCCGGTTCATGTTCCATGTATGGCCCTGTGCGCAGATCAGGCTGTCACCGAACCGCTGAAGTTCCCCCGCGCATCTTGGGCAGCGGAGAACGCTCAGCCGTTCCAGGACCTCAAACGCTTCATCTTTCCTCGCCATTTCAGTCTCCTCAGGACAAGAGTCCGGTCTCATCCATCTGTCCGGAGGTCCTCCGTAAACCTTTGGGATAGTGGTTTTTCATCACACCGGAAGAGCACTTGCCCAGCCCCAGTGGCAATCCCTTCCATCGGGCGAGGACCCATCCCCGCTCCGGGCGCTCCCGCAGAACATCTCCCCTCAGATAGGCTGCAGCCTCCTCCTCACACATGTCAACGCACGGCAGGCACGGCGGAGTCAGAGACATGGCCCATGCATGATCCGGCTCGAATCCGTGATTCCGGACCTGGCCCAGATGCAGTCCGCACCGGAGAACCCGTAATCCCTGAAGCGGCGGACATTCCGGCAGAGACACCAGTATCTGGCCAAAGGTCATCACCTCGCCCTCAAAGGGTGAAAAGGAAAACAGCGCCTGCTTCTGTTCCCGGGATACAGGAGGCGGAAGTGGAGCGGGGACACGCGCTTCCGTCTCTCCCCCACGCCGCAGAAGGGCTGCGAACTGCCCTTCTCCACGGAACCGGTGAGGATAGCAGGTCAGAATTCCAGGATATTCCTCCCCTGCGAGACGAAAAGACTCCCTGTGAAAATCCGGGAAGTTCTCCTCCAGCCAGAGGACATTATCCTCATTTTCCAGATGGTTCAGCGTACAGGTGGAGTACACCAGTCTGCCCCCGAGGCGCACCATTTTTACCGCACAAGACAGGATCTCCCGCTGCCGGCTCTGACATCCCCTCACACCGTCCCAGGACCATTCCAGGCGGCTTTCAGCCTGGCGCCGGAACATGCCCTCTCCGGAACAGGGTGCGTCCACCAGGACCGCGTCAAAAAAGCCGGGAAAACGCTGGGCCAGCTTTTCCGGACGCTCCTGAGTGACCAGCGCGTGCCCCACGCCCATCCGTTCCAGATTCCCGGAAAGGACCTGAGCGCGCCGGGGAACCACTTCGTTACACACAAGCAGCCCCCGACTCCGCATCAGAGACGAGAGCTGCGTGGATTTCCCTCCGGGCGCGGCGCACAGATCCAGCACACTTTCCCCGGGCGCCGGGTTCAGTACGGATGCGGGCACCATGGCCGCCGGTTCCTGCAGATAATACAGTCCCCCATCATGAAGCCAGCTCCTGCCCGCCGGTGAATCCTTCTCCAGTTCATAGGCGTTCAGTGCATACGGAACGGGAGAAAGCAGGCCCGGCACTTCCGTGTCCGCCTTCTTGTCTCCAAAGCGCAGAGCGCGGATATGGACACCTTCCAGGGCTTCAAAGAGAGCCTCCGCCTCACTGCCCAGCTGCTCACGCATCACCCGGCAGAAGGCTTCCGGCAGCGGAATGCTCATGGTTCCTCCTGATGTTGATCTTTCCGCCCCCCGGAGGTGCCGACCTGCCCCGGCCTCCTCCACTGAGGAGGAATATACGGCGCGTGATAGGCTTCTCTCCGGTCTCTGGCGGGCGGTACAGCCGCCGGTCTGACGCGGCCGGTATCCTCGTCCTTATCGCTCAGAAGGGACGAAAGCGTTCTCCGCATGGTTCCCCATCTGTGCCGTTGCTTTTTTTCAAAGGTCCTCTCAGGCTTTTCCTCCACTTTCATGGGACTTTCAGGGATGATGCTGATCGTTTCCGTCTCACTGTCCATGTACTGGAGTGATTCCACGTCAACGGGCTCAGCCCCTTCCGGCACCTCATACACATCGTCTTCCGGCGGATCATAAGTCATGCGTATCTCTTCCTGCCCCGCCCCGGGATAGGGCACGGGAATGATCCCATGTCTTCTGTCCCGGATGCGGCGGAAAAAACTGATCCAGACTTTGTGGGGCTGCCAGCGGAAAATGTATACCGCCAGATCTGCCACCAGACCAACGCCGCAGAGAATCAGGCAGAGAAGTTTCCAGTTGGAGGTCACAAAACGGAAAGCCCCTGAAGCGGTGGGACTCTGTATAAAGGAATAGAGCGCCGAGGCGGCATAACGCGCCCAGAACAGGATCAGTTTGACGACCGAATAAATCAGGCTGTTCATACTGTATCTTCCTTCGCGGGATCATCCGCATCTGCCCGTTTATTTCAACCTGACGGTGGTGGATACCGTTTCAGGAACCACCATGACATCATATTCCACCGTATCGCTGTTCTGAATGGTCACCCGGATCGGAAGGTCATAGACGCCGCTGTCCAGTCCTACCGGGTCCACCGTCAGCTGGATCTGGCCGGCCCTCAGGCTATCCAGCCAGTTCTTGGGTCCGATGACCTCCACACTGGCTGTCCGGTTGGCAAAGGTCACGTTCCGGTCTGTCAGGGTGGATGCCGTGGTAATGCGCAGATCCTTGAAAGTACGGGTTGAGATAATCTCTCCGATCGTCACGGCAACCGTCACGGTATCCTGGCTCAGATAAGCCAGTTCGGAGGGTTTGTTCAGTCTCAGAACCTGAGTAAAACTCTCCGATTTTCCGCTGACATCCACGTGTCTTTCCGTAAAGATGCTGTTGATTTCCGAGAGTGTGTCCTGAGGTCCCGCAGCCACCAGACTTTCGGGAGATACGGTGACCGCCTTGACCTCATAGCCATCCTTGGGTGTCCCCGTCACCAGTCCCACACCAGAGAAATTCAGAACCTTTTCAGGGTAAACAGTCTGTTCGGCGATAATCGTATCCAGAAGAACGGACTCACTGGAAACGGTAATCAGATCGCTTTTCACGGTTTCTCCCCGATTGTTCACAAGGGAGAAGGGAACCGTGGTGAGAATCGTGCCTTCCTCCTGAGGCGTCCGGGACAGATCCAGCACGGCTCCCGCCCGTACAATGGTTTCCAGGAGTTCCCTCGGGCCGCTGATGGCCACAAGGGGCGGGTCCAGCGTCGCTGTGGATGCCCACCATCCGGAAGGAAGGGCACCTGTGGTTTCCAGGACAACAGGGATTCTGAAACGCGTGATATATTCATCCACCGTCAGTTCCACGGCGGACGGCGTCACATCAATGATATTCCCATAGGTGGAGGAGTTGGTCCAGATGATGTTGGCAACCTGTTTGCCCGCCGAACGGATCCTGCTCAGGTCCAGCCGGAGATTGTAATTGGCCGCTGTGGCCGTCTGATACTGTGTCTGCGGCACGCTGGCCCTCACGGTGAGCCCGGAAACAAGTTCGTCCATGGAGGAAGTGACAATGAAGCCGTTGCGCTTGACCGAATCGGAACCGGTGATATTGGCCGTAACGTCCGTCATAATTTTTTCACGCATCAGTGTCGCATCCTGGGAAATCAGGCCTGACCAGAGGACCATGGCGATCATGAGCGCTACGATCTTATATCCCAGGTTCTTCCGGATCAGTTTCCAGAGATAGACCGGGAGCTTTCTCCAGTCAAAAGGTTCTCTCGGTTCCCGCGGTTCCCGCGGGATGAAAGAAGGCGTTTCACTCATGGCTGTCCCCCTTTCTGCCGAAGGCCGGACCTTTCAGGATATCCCTGACGGAGAACCTGGACTTATTCTGATACAGTTCGCCCAGTCGTTTCATCAGCGCCTTCTCATCCAGATTCCGGGTCAGTTCACCCCCCTGGGCGATGGAAATCACACCGTTCTCCTCCGAGACAATCAGTGCGATGGCATCCGTGGTTTCACTGACACCCAGGGCCGCCCTGTGTCTGGTCCCCAGTTCACGGGCCACATCCCTGTTCTCTGTCAGATTGAGAATGCAGGCACCCGCAACCACCCGGTCTCCCCGGACAATCACAGCACCGTCATGCAGAGGTGTATTCGGTTCGAAAATGTTTTCCAACAGCGGAGCTGAGATCCGGCCGTCAATCGCCGTACCGGTCATGATGTATTCGTTGAGTCCTGTTTTCTGTTCAAAGACAATCAGGGCGCCCACTCTGCGCCGGCTCAGGTCCAGGCAGCACTGAGTGATTTCCATGACAATCTTTTCGTTGCTCTTCATATGATGAGCCTTCTGGTTGCCTTCCAGCACAGTCCCCCGCCCTATGGACTCCAGGGCCTGGCGCAATTCAGGCTGAAAGAGAATGACCAGAACAACGGTACCATTGTTCACAATACTGTTCAGCATCCATGTGAGAGCCGTCATTCCGAAAATATTGCTGACAAAGGTGGCGATCACAAGCAGCGCCAGGCCTTTGAGCACGGATATTCCTCTGGAATGACGGATCAGGATCAGAACCTCATAGATAATCGCGGTAACAAGCAGTATGTCAAGAATCTCCACCACACCCACGCGGTGCGTCAGATTCCATATTGCATTCTGAATGATTTGCCAGTTGAGCGTCATCCGATCACCTTCCCGCGCTCAAAGCTGTATCAGTGCAGTTAACTGTCTGATTATACAACAGGCATATGGCAAATAACAATTCCCGTGACTGTTTTTTCTTCACCATTGTTCTTCTTTTCCCCGCAGAAAAGGCCGGAGAAGGGGAAATGCCTTCTCCGGCCGGGTTTATGTCATACATTCAGTTCAACAGCGTCCAGGGAAAGGTCCGGGTACTGCTCCAGAAGAGGTCGCACCACTTCCGTCAGGTACTGTTCCACCTGCTCAGGCGCACGGCCGGTATACCGCTCCGGTTCAAGGACGGACTCCACATCTTCCCGGGACAGATGAAACACGGGGTCCGCGGCAATCCGGTCCACCAGGTCATTCTCCTGCCCTTCCTCCTTGATTTTCTGTCCCGCCGCCTGGGCATGAACCCGCAGACGTTCATGCAGTTCCTGACGATTACCGCCTCTGCGCACGGCGTCCATCATGATGTTTTCCGTCGCCATAAAGGGCAGTTCCTTCATCACTCTGGCACGGATCACCCTCGGATAGACCACCAGCCCGTCACACACATTGATCATGATGTTGAGGATGGCATCCACCGCCAGGAAACCTTCCGCCACGGAAATCCGGCGGTTCGCCGAATCGTCCAGCGTTCTCTCGAAAAACTGACAGGATGTGGTCAGCGCACCGTTCATGGCATCGGTCATCACATATCTGGCCAGCGCATCGATCCGTTCGCACCGCATGGGATTACGCTTGTAGGGCATCGCCGAGGAACCGATCTGATTCTTCTCAAAGGGTTCCTCCATCTCCCGGAAGCTGGCCAGCAGGCGGATATCATAGGCAAACTTGGAAGCGCTCTGGGCAATTCCCGACAGAGCGGACAGAACCTGATAATCCACTTTTCTGGAATAGGTCTGTCCGCTGACCGGTACCACCCGGTTCATGCCGAACTGCTCCGCGATCTCTTTTTCAACCGCCAGGACCTTCCGGCTGTCTCCGTCGAACAGTTCCATGAAACTGGCCTGCGTTCCGGTGGTTCCCTTGGATCCCAGCATGGCGAGGTGCTCAAGACGGAATGTCACTTCCTCCACATCCATCACCAGTTCGTTCATCCACAGACAGGCGCGCTTCCCCACCGTGGTCAGCTGAGCCGGCTGCAGATGGGTATAGGCAAGGCATGGAAGGTTTCTGTACTTTTCAGCGAAGTCCGAAAGGAGCCGGATCACCCGGAGAAGCTTCTGCCGCACGAGTTCCAGAGCGTCCCGCATGATGAGAATGTCCGTATTGTCTCCCACATAGCAGGAGGTCGCTCCCAGATGGATGATGGGAGCAGCCTTGGGACACTGAAGTCCATAGGCATACACGTGGCTCATCACATCGTGACGGACTTCTCTCTCCCGTTTCCTGGCTTCCTCATAGTTCACATCCTCCCGGTGGGCTTCCAGCTCCTGAATCTGCTCATCGGTGATCTCCAGCCCCTGATGCTGTTCGGCCCGGGCCAGGGCAATCCAGAGCGCCCGCCAGGTCTGAAACTTCTTGTCATCGGAAAACAGGAACTGCATCTCCCGGCTGGCATAACGCGTGGAAAACGGGCTCACATACTGATCGTGCATATCGATCCTCCCATCACTCAAAACGGCTGCATCCCGCAGCCGTTTCTGATTTATTCGCCATTCTGGTTGGTCAGCCGGATGTCCCAGCTGCCGTCATCCGGTTCAATCTGAACCGTCATCAGGGAAATCCGGTTGTCCCTGTTGAGACAGGACCAGACAGCCCCGTGCCAGTCTTCCAGACCGCCCGTCACCTCCACATTCCGGGGTTCACCCATAAAGGAGGGCAGAGGATTCCCGTCCCCTTCGTAGGTGTGAATCAGTTTACCCACACCATTCTGCACATTCTCATACTCATAGAACATCCTGCGGACTTCCCGTCCTTCAGGATCTCCGCTCTTGATCATGGACAGACGGAAGCGCACCTGATTCCCAATCAGACCGGAAATTCTCGGGGTGTAGTTCGGCGCATCCGGTTCGAAGGTACGGGTGCGCAGAGCGTCCGCAAAGCTTCTTCCTCCCTCCAGGTAATCCCAGATGGTGTCCGTCTGATCACCGTTGGAGATGATGAAAGTCCCGCCCTGGAGATGACGGAGGGGCGCGTAGATGATCAGGCTGGGATCGATCATCCGGCTTTCGTCAAATGCACGGGTTTCCACAGTATCCGCGTCCGTCCTGACAAAAACACGGTTGCGGCTGTTCTCGCTCCTGCCCATGATGAAATAGGAAAGCAGAATCCTGCCCTCCAGGTTCTTTCCAAGCAGAATACCTCTGCCTGGATACGGATTCTGCCCGAGCAGTTCCTGAATCTTCATCTGTTTCCGCCTTCCTCAGTCACCCAGAATTCTGGCAGCCATTTCCTCATAGGCCGCTTCCACACCGCCCATATCCCTGCGGAAACGATCCTTGTCCAGCTTCTCGTGGGTTCTGCTGTCCCAGAATCTGCAGGTGTCCGGGCTGATCTCATCCGCCAGGACAAGCTTTCCATCGGTGGTCACGCCAAACTCCAGTTTGAAGTCAATCAGGTCCACACCGACCTCGTGGAAGTAACGGGTCAGAATGCTGTTGATCTTCAGGGCATAACCCGCGATGTCCGCCATTGTGCGGTCATCCGCCCAGCCCATGGCCGCAATGTGATACTCATTCACCATGGGGTCGTCCAGTTCATCGCATTTGTAGCAGTATTCAATGACGGGTCTGCGCATGGGCGTTCCCTCGGGAATCCCCAGTCGCTTGGAAAGACTTCCGGCCGCCACATTGCGGACGATCACTTCCAGGGGTACAATGGAAACCTTTTTCACAAGGGTCTCCCGGTCGTTGATCTCCTCCACATAGTGGGTGGGAATTCCGTTTTTCTCCAGCATCTTCATCAGATGGTTCGTCATCCGGTTATTGATGGCACCTTTTCCCTGAATCGTCCCCTTTTTCTTGCCGTTCAGTGCGGTGGCGTCATCCTTATATTCCACAAGAACAACCGAGGGATCGTCGGTCTCAAAGACTTTCTTGGCTTTTCCTTCATACATCTGATTCAGCTTTTTCATATGCAAACACTCCGCCTTTCTCAGTCCTGATTCAATTTCCGGTCCTTCTTCAGGACCGCGTCATGCATGTCCCTGCGCATCTGATCCAGTCTGCCAGCCATCTCCTCATCCTCCACGGACAGGATCTGCGCCGCAAGCAGCGCGGCATTCTTCGCTCCGTCAATGGCCACTGTGGCCACGGGAATGCCGGAGGGCATCTGCACCGTGGACAGCAGCGCGTCCAGACCATCCAGCGTCGAGGACTTTACGGGAATACCGATCACCGGGAGGGTCGTCTGCGCAGCCAGAGCACCTGCCAGATGTGCAGCCTTCCCGGCAGCGGCAATCAGCACGCCAAATCCGTTTTCCCGGGCAGAGGAGGCAAACTGCATCGCCTCCATGGGCGTTCTGTGCGCTGAATAGACATGCTTCTCAAAGGCAATGCCCAGCTGCTCCAGCGTTTCCATAGCGTCCTTCAGGACGGGAAGGTCACTGTCACTTCCCATTACAATCGCGACTTTTTTCATCGCCGTATCCTTCCTTTGTAATGTCCATTTTTCCGAACATTACAGTGCATTCTAGTATCGAATATATGTGTTTGTCAAGGGGTTTGAAAAGTCTCATGAGCTGAATGTTTGCTTTCAGCGGAAACGTCCATGACACGGTCCGGCCCTGAAAAGCCTGAAAAAAGGAAATCCGCTCAGGGATTTCCTTTCTGCGAAAGCATGGGAACGCCTATCGCATGGATGGATCATAGGGAATGCCTTCCGCCTTGGGTGCTCTGGAGCTCCTGGATGTGAAGGCAAGGACGATCAGGGTGATGAGGTAGGGCAGCATCCTGTAGAAATTCGCGTTGAGGCCCAGGTTGGCCAGGGCGAAATACCCGTCTCCATTGACGTCAAGAGTGGAATAAGAGGCCGCAATGCATTTGAACAGGCCGAAGAGGATGGCACCCAGGGCGATGGGAAGGGGCTTCCAGTTGCCGAAGATCATAACTGCCAGGGCCAGGAAACCGAAGCCTGAAACTTCACCGTTCGCGGAGCAGTTGGCGGTGGAGATGGCAAACACACACCCGCCCAGGCCCGCCAGCGCGCCCGAGATCATGACGCCGATGTATCGCATCCGGATGACATCAATGCCAAGAGACGCTGAAGCCTGCGGGTTTTCACCGCAGCTTCTCAGCCGCAGCCCGAACCGGGTCTTGTAGAGAATCACCGCCATGACGACGAACAGCAGAATGCAGAAATATGTGGTAAGGTAGACCTTGTTCAGGAATGCCTCTCCCATGACACTCAGTTTATAGCTCTTCTCAAAGCCCCACATGGCCTTCTTGACCATGAACCATGTGGCGGAGTCCCCGGAGGAAAGCTGCAGAATATTCTGCTTGGCCGTAACTCTGACCAGGAACAGCACGAGAGCGGGTGCCATCATGTTCAGTGCCGTTCCGCCTATGGTCTGATCCGCTTTCAGGCTGATGGCCGCGAAAGCCAGCAGCATGGAAAACAGACACCCGGCCATTGCGGAAACCGCCATGGCCGCCAGTACATACCACTGCATGCTCCACATGTTTCCGGAGGCTTTGACCGCGTCAAACCACCCCAGACTCACCATGACATTCATGCAGACCACGCCGATGTAGGCGCCAAAGATCATCATGCCTTCCAGTGCCAGGTTGATCACGCCGCTGCGCTCCGCAAAAACACCCGCCAGCGCCACGATCATCAGGGGAACCGCGTAGAGCAGAGTCTGACGAATCAGGAATGCCATTATGCCTTCACCTCCCCGGAAGAAGCAGTTTTCGGTTTCTCCTTTTTCTTTTCCATCAGTGACCGGATCAGCATGCTGAAGGCGCTGAGGTACACAATGACTGAAATAATAACATCCGTGATGTTCTCGTTGTAGGCCGTCTGATTGGTCAGCTGCAGGCCGTTTACATTCAGAAAGGACATGAAAACCCCGGAGAAAATGACACCGATGGGATTATTCACCGCCAGGAGCGATACGGCAATGCCTGTGAATCCCACCGCCGGCAGGCTCTGATAGGTTGCCCAGAAAAACTCCGTATTGCCGCTCAGCCCGTACAGAGATCCGGCTGCGCCGGCCATGGCACCGGCAATCCCCATGGAAAGGACAATGTTCCGCTTGTCATGGATCCCCGCATACTTGGCCGCATGCCGGTTGGAGCCGCAGGCCTTCAGCTGATAGCCAAGAGTTGTCTTCTCCATAATGACGTAAAGGAGAATGGCAAACACGATGGCAATCAGAATGCCGCCATTCACCTGACTGCCGGCGAAGAGTCTGTCCAGTCCCATCTTGGCCGTGGCAACGTTCCCCCGGGTAGCCAGCAGGGTTGCTCCCTCCGGCAGTTCCGGTCCGGCCACGCCCACAACACCGCCCAGCTCATAATCGTTGATGATCATGGCTGTTTTATAAATATACCCAGTCTTGGTACCCTCAATCACGTTCTTCAGACTGCTGACATCAAATGCCCAGGTGACAAGACACGCGGCCAGCCAGTTGGTCATGATGCACGCAATCACTTCATTAATGTTCAGAAGTGATTTCAGAAGACCGGGAATACATCCCCACAGCGCTCCTGCCAGCATGCCCGCAAGGAAGGCAAGTGTCCAGACAATCCAGGGGGCGACCGAGGAGGTGGGAATGCTCAGGGCTACGAAAAGGGTCGCACAGATCCCCGCGAGGTACTGTCCGGGAGCACCGATGTTGAACAGGCCCGTCTTGTAGGCAACAGCGACGGAAAGACCCGTGAGGATCAGGGGCATGGCCCGGAAAAGCATGTTTCCGAAAAAGGCCGGATTAAAACCAAAGGTCAGGTTTCCGACAGCGTCCCTTCCCTTGCTGAACACGCCCATTACGACCAGGCGTATGCCATCCCATATGGTTGAATCAGCAATGGTGCTGTTTGTCAGGCCAACGACAATAATCACGATAATCCCGGCCACCATGCCGATCATGATGGAAATCAGGGAAGCCAGGAAGGTTTTGACGCCCTTGCGCTGAAAAAATGATTCCTTCATTATGCCGTCGCCCCTCCTTTCCCATCCTGCCGTCTGGCACCTGTCATATACAAGCCCAGTTCCTGTACAGTGACTTTCTTCGGATCAAATTCACCCACAATCTCGCCCTCATACATCACAAGAATCCGGTCGGACAGGCTCATCACCTCATCCAGTTCCAGACTCACCAGCAGGATCGCCTTTCCGGCGTCTCTCTCCTTCACAAGCTCACTGTGCACAAACTCAATGGCACCCACATCCAGACCCCGGGTTGGCTGCACGGCCACGATGAGTTTTTTATTCCTGTCCAGTTCCCGGGCGATCACAGCTTTCTGCTGGTTGCCGCCGGACATGGAACGCGCCCGGGTGAGGGGGCCGAGGGCCGAACGGACGTCAAAGCGTTCAATCAGTTCCTGCGTATACTCCCTGACCGCGTTGAAACGGATGAACTGTCTGTTCTGGAATTCGGCCTCCAGGAAGCGCTGCAGGACCATGTTCTGCTCCAGGGTGAAGTCAAGAATCAGTCCGTGCTTGTGACGGTCCTCCGGGATATGACTCATGTCTTCCCCGCGTTTTTTCACGGAAAGACGGGTGATATCCCGGCCGCAGAGAGAAACGGTTCCGCCATTGCTTTTCTCAATCCCCGTCAGGCCGTACACCAGATCCGTCTGTCCGTTTCCGTCGATCCCCGCGATGCAGAGAATCTCCCCTTCCCGAACCTGGAAGGATACATCGCTGACCGCATTGCGGGAATGGATCCTGCTGGGCACGCTGAAATGACTGACATCCAGAATGACATCCCCCGGTACCGCTTCTCCCTTTTCCACCACCAGCTGAACAGGCCGGCCCACCATCATGTTGGACAGTTCCTGCTTGTTGGTGTCCTTTGTGTTCACTGTCCCCACATACTTCCCTTTTCGAAGAACCGTTACACGGTCGGAGACTTCCATGATCTCGTTCAGCTTGTGGCTGATGAACAGAAGACTCTTGCCTTCGGCTGCCAGGTTCTTCATGATCTTCATCAGCTCATCAATCTCAGACGGCGTCAGTACCGCAGTGGGTTCATCGAATATGAGAATCTCATTGTCCCTGTACAGCATTTTCAGGATTTCCACCCTCTGCTGCATGCCCACCGTAGTATCCTCAATCTTCGCGTCCAGATCCACTCTCAGACCGTACTTTTCACTCAGCTCCGTAATCCTGGCACGGGCTTCCTTCCTGGAGAGGAACCCGAATTTGGTGTCCTCAGCCCCCAGGATAATGTTATCCAGAACCGTGAAAACCTCAATGAGCTTGAAATGCTGATGCACCATGCCGATATGCAGAGCCGTGGCATCGTTGGGGCTGTTGATTTTCACAACCTGTCCGTTCTTGCGGATCTCACCCCCGTCGGGTTTGTACAGGCCAAAGAGAACGCTCATCAGCGTCGACTTACCCGCGCCGTTTTCCCCCAGAAGAGCATGAATCTCACCCCTGCGGAGCTGCAGCGTGATATCGTCATTTGCCACGATGCCCGCGAACTCTTTTCTGATATGGTTCATTTCAATGACATAATCCGAATTTCCCTGCGAAGGATCGTCCATACCTGATGACCTCCTTGATTACTCTGTCTTCTGGTACAAGTATAACGGAGAAAAACAGAAAATGGAAGGGCAGCCGCCCTTCCATTTCAAACATGACCGGAAATCATTCAACCATGGTGATCTTCACGTTGGGATATTCAAGCTTCAGATTGCTGTAGTCGTCATCAATGGTCAGCACGCCGGAAACCACGTCGCTCACCAGCTTCTCATACTCTTCCAGAGTGAACTTCTCAAAACGCCAGGAAGACTCAGCCGTGGGCAGACCGATGGCGCCGTCAGCGGTTCCGTAGACCAGGCTAGTTCCGCCGATCTCGTCCCACTTGCCGTCAAAATACTTCTCCAGGGTCTGATAGGTGGCTGCCGCGCATCCCTTGAGGGGAGAGGTCAGAACCACATCCGACACAGAGGCGTAATCGTTGTCCACACCCAGGGCCCAGGCGTCATTCGCCGCCGCAGCGGAGAAAGCGCTGATGTACATACCGCCGCCGCAGGGGAAGATCACTTCCGTGCCGTTCTCATACCAGCTGTTCAGCATGGCTTCCAGTTCGGGAGAAGGGCTGAAGGAAGCGCCATACAGCCAGGAATACATCATTTCCACCTGCACACCCAGTTCAGCCGCTGCGTCCTGAGCGCCCTGCACAAAGCCATAGCCGTATCTGCAGCAGGCAGGATTGTCACCGCCGCCGCCGCCGGCAAAGCCCAGCTTGGTGTAGCCTTCCTTCACGCAGGCATAGCCTCCGAAGTAACCGCACTGCTCTTCCTTGAAAATGACACCCACGGTGTTCGTGCCGAAGGCAGAACCGTCCACATAGACCCACTTCACATCCGGAAACTCGGTGGAAGCCTTCTGAATGGCAGCGCCTGCCATGAACCCGGCACACACCACGATTTCGGCCCCGTTGTCCACAGCGGCCTTCATGGCATCATAGCGGTCATCGTCCGTGGCTTCGTTGCCGTTTGCGGGCATATAATACTTGTAAGGGATGGAGTGTTCGGCGGCATAGCGCTTGACACCGTTGTAGATGCCTTCATTGAAGGACTTGTCCTTGAGCTGACCTACGTCCGTGACGAAAGCAATGGGATATTTCCCGTTCGCTGATTCACTTTCGTCACTGATGGCGTCGTAATCAAATGTGTCGGCAAAAGAGACGGCACACACGCCCAGCAACATAACCGACGCCAGCAACCATGCAAGTACCTTTTTCATTCTGGCTGATCCCCTTTCAATTTCCGGCCTTCGCCGATGATGTCGATATTATAACCGGAATTTCCGATAAACGGAAGAGCTGCTGACCACACCACAAATACTTTATGTTCCTGAAATGTTTTCATAACATTTTGTTCATTTCCAGGCATCGTCCCGGATCGGTTTTTCCGTCTGCCGTCCCGCATGCTCCGTTTTCAGTGATCTCTGTTCAGATCCGCAAAACCCTCACCCATGGCTTCAAAGGCCTCCGTCACAATCAGAAAGGCTGAGGCGTCCTCTTCCCGCACAATTGTTTTCAGTTTGCCCAGCTGGGTTCTGTCGATCACGCACATGATCACCGGCCGGTCCCGCCGGCTGTAGGCGCCGCAGGCCTGCAGATGGGTCGCGCCCCGTTTCAGTTCACTCAGAATCCGCTCCGTCACCCTCTCCCATTTCTCCGTAATGACATAACAGGCCTTGTTTGCCGTGAACCCCATGAGAACCGCATCAATCACCTTGGAGGACACAAAGATGTTGATCAGAGCGTAGAGCGCCTCATTGGCACCAATCAGAACCCCGGCTCCCAGGATCACCACAAAATCCAGAGCAAACAGAATGGTGCCCACCTGCATGAAGGAAGCCTTTCTGTGGATGATGTTGGCCAGCATGTCCGTTCCTCCCGTGGTAGCGCCTCCCCGCATGATCAGCCCCAGTCCGATGCCCAGCAGCACGCCTCCGAAAAGAGTGGCCAGAAGCGGATCATCTGTCATGGGCTGAAGGGGCAGAATATCAATGCACAGAGAAAACAGAGCCATGGCCAGTACGCTCCGGAAGGCAAAGACCCGTCCCATGTTCCGGTAGGCAAGGGCAAAAATCGGGACATTCAGCACCAGGCTTGTCACGCCCACGGGCATGCCGAATACATGGTTGAGAATCGTTGCCACCCCGGTCACACCTCCGGGAGCAATGGCACTGGGTGTCATGAACAGCGGATAGGCCACGCCGCCAAGGACACAGCCGGCAAGGATCTGCGCGTAGGCTCTCCACATTTCAGGTGTAATTTTCACGGTCAGTTTCTTCATCCCCGCATCCCGCTCCTGTTCTGATTCCTTCTTTTCACCGCCGCCATTCCTCTCAGCATGCCGTCCCAGTAAGGCCATTCCGGCATGAGAGAAGTCAGATGCTGCCAGAATGACGCTGTGTGTTCCCAGTCCCGCAGATGGCAGATTTCATGCATCAGGACACTTCGGCCTGAGGCAAGGGGAAAACCGGACAGGCCGGCATTCAGATGAATGCCCTGTCTGCGGGCTTCACAGCTGCCCCAGACACCCGGCCCTGCGTCCATGGTCACCTGAACCGGCTCCTCCCCGGCTTCCAGGAAGGCCTCCCGGATCATCCCCTGCCACCGTAATTCATCTCCTGTCTCCCACTCCCGGCAGTGTCTTCCCTGCTTCCATCCTTCCAGAAACATTTCCGCGCTGTCCTCCGGCGCACCCTCGGGAAGGCGGAGAATCTTTTTTCCGTTCCTTCCCGTAACCAGGCTGACAGCCCCGATGTTTTCCAGCCAGAGGCAGCGGAAGGATTCCCCGTCCATCCGCACCATCCTGTACCTTCCCATACTGATCTCCCGTCCTTTCCGGGCCAACAGAAAAACGCCATATACGGCGTTCCTTCTCTTTCAGATACTCCCCCTGATTCTTTTCGACCCCGCCTTCCGGATTCCTGCCGGAGCCCGAAGGTTGTTCTTTCCTATTTTATAACTTCTCCGGTGGATCAGGTCCCAGGGGAGCCCGAGGGTATTCTTGACACCCGCATGCTCACGGCTATAATTTTTCCATTCGCCCATGAGCATCCCGCCCCCTTCCCGGAAACAGGTGAGGGCGGAATTCCTTTTCCTTATTCTCATGAGGAGGCATGCCTATGTTCCGTCTCATCCGGTTCCTGCGGCGAAGAGACCGTCTTGGCATTCTTGTGTGCTTCGGTCTGATCGCCCTTCAGGTCTTTCTCGACCTCACCGTTCCCGATTACACGCAAAACCTTACTGCTTCCGTCTCATCCGGCGCACCCCGCATGGAGGATGTACTGCGCAACGGAGGCATGATGCTTCTGTGCGCCATGGGTTCCATGGCCGCCTCCATAGCCTGCGGATTCTTCACAGCCCGGATCGCCGCCCGCTTTTCCATGACTCTTCGGGAACAGCTTTTTGACCGGATCACGGATTTCACCGACGGAGACATTCATTCCTTCTCCGTCGCCAGTCTCATTACGCGCACCACCAACGATGTCATGCAGATGCAGATGTTTGTCGCCGCCGGCCTTCAGCTGCTCATCAAGGCGCCCATGACCGCCATCTGGGCCATTATGAAGATTTCCTCCGCTTCCACGGAGTGGACGCAGGCCACTATGGTTGCCGTGGGCATCATCGTGGTCTGTGTGGGTGTGATCATCATCCTCTGCTATCCCCGTTTCAAGGCTATCCAGAAACTGACAGACAACCTGAACGCCGTTACGGAGGAAAACCTTTCCGGCGTGCGGGTCATCCGCGCCTTCAACGCAGACCGGTACCGGAGCGTTCAGTTCGAAGATGTCAACACCCGGATCACCCGGAACCATCTGTTTACAGCCAGAACCACAGGCCTGCTGATGCCGCTTCTGACCCTGGTGATGAGCGGCCTGACCCTGGCCATCTACTGGATCGGGGCATACCTTCTCAATCAGACGCCCCTTCTGGCCAGAGCCGGGCTTATCGGAAGCATGGCAGCCTTTACACAGTATGCCATCCAGGTGGTGATGGCCTTCATCATGCTGGTGGCCATTTTCATCATTTTCCCCCGGGTCATGGTCAGCGGCAGCCGGATCATGGAGGTGCTGAACACCTCCCCCTCCATCACCTTCCCCGGTGCCTCCTCCGGTGTGCCCGGGAAAGTGACCATCGAATTCAGAAATGTGTCCTTTGCCTATCAGGATGCGGACGACGCCTGCCTCCGGGATCTGTCCTTCACCATTCAGGCCGGGAAGACCTTCGCCATCATCGGGGGCATCGGAAGCGGGAAAACCACCCTCATCAATCTTATTCCGCGTCTGTATGACGTCACCTCCGGGCAGATCCTTCTCAATGGCCGGGAGATTCAGTCCTATGCCCAGGAAGACCTGACACGGATGTTCAGTCTGGCGCCACAGAAGGCGCTGCTGTTCCGGGGGGATGTCAAATCCAACGTCACCTATGGCACAAAGGAGCCCGTGGCGGATGACGATCCGTCTCTTCTCCGGGCTCTCCGCATCGCTCAGGCGGATTTTGTCATGGATCTTCCGGAAGGCCTGCACTCCCCCGTAGCCCAGGGCGGCAGTAATTTCTCCGGCGGCCAGAAACAGCGTCTGTCCATTGCCAGAGCCGTTTTCCGGAAAACGCCGGTGGTCCTCTTTGATGATTCCTTTTCCGCCCTGGATTACCGGACGGACATGCTTGTGCGCCAGGCCCTGAAGGATGAGCTCCGGGATACCACCGTCATCCTGGTGGCGCAGCGCATCGGCACGGTGCCCCATACAGTGCTTAAAGCAACGCTGAAAGATGCCTTATGGAATAAGGGTTTTATAAAAAGCAGACAAATCAGAACAGGGCCACCCAGTTCAGGGTGGCCCTTTGTGCGTCACAGTCCGCTGGTGTCATCAGCGTCCGATGTCTCCATTTTCTTGATGGCTTTCAGGACTTCGTTCTGCATAGCGAAGCCTTCCTGCGTCGCGTACCTGATGTTTATGGCGCTGAATTTTTCGGATTCATACAGATTCAAGGAAACATAAGTTCCGTCTTTTCCCTTCCAGACGGTGTATGTGTTCTTTTTTGTCCTGAGAGGATCAGACTTATAATCTGGATCACCGTAGAGTTTAGTCAGCTTGTTAACAAGGTCTTCGTGGACGGCTTCCTTGTTTGTCGGATATATGCAATATTCAGTTGCAAAGAGTTTCCCGTTGTCGAAATTTGTATCCGGATGTCCATCACTGTCTACGGAATATGCATAGAACAAGCTAATAGACGAAACCTCATACCCAGCTACATATGTGATCTTATCCTTATAATAACTCAGATGTTCATAAAAATGAGCATCACCATCCCCGCTCAGTTGATTCTTGGATGTTCCATATATGAATTTTTCAATGTTCAGAACGTATTTCTGATTGGTTGGTCCCCGTGCGTCTTTCGGTTCAGGGAGTTTGCCCACCACATCTGATCTCAAAGATCCCCACGGGATACCCCTGAAAAGGATGGGCTCGCTATGCTCCGCCATGGCGACAGGTGCTATAGTCACCAGGATGGCCATAGCAATCAGTGCGGTCAATAATCGCTTCATGCGGGTGCCTCCCATGCTTGTATTACAGTCCACTGGTATTATTTGCGGCTGACTGGTTTTCCTTCTTGATCGTGGCCTCCAGAACCTCATTCTGCATATCGACACCTGCCTGGGTCGTATACCGGATATGGATTTTGCATGTTCCTGATGAGTACTCTTCCATCATCAGCGTGACGGACGTTTCGTCTTTTCCCTTCCATGTGTTGTAAGTGTAATCTATGACTTTATGAGATTCAAACTTGAAATCAGGAGCTCCGTAGAGACCAGACAGTTTTCCCACAAGATCATCATAGACTGCATGTCTGTCGGTAGGCTCTATGACATATTCAGCTGCAAAGAGCCTTCCGTTGTCAATGTTTTCATCCGGGAGCCCGTCACTGGTTACGGAATACGCATAATAAAGATGAACTGTTTTGGTTTCATACCCTGCGACGTTCAAGTCTTTATAAGACAGAGATTCCAAAAAGTATACGTTGCCCTTCTGGTATTTTTGGGCTTCCCCGTACCTGAAATTATTAAGGTCCATAAGGTTTTCATACGTGTAAGGGCCAAGATCCAGCCACGGAGTCGGAAGTTGGCTCAATACGTGTGCCTTTGTGGATCCCCAGGGGATGTTCCGGAACAGGATGGGTTCACTGTACTCCGCCACAGCAGTGGACGCCATGGCAGCCATGAGTACCAGGGCAACAAGGACGGTCAAAAAGCGCTTCATACAGATACCTCCCATTATTTTATTGTGGCGCGATCCATTCTGATTCTATCCATTTTCATGCATATGATCAAGGGATGCCAGGCAAAAATATAAATCTCATATTGATTCACACAGAAATTGCGTTTATAATCTGTATGTCTTCCAATTCAGCCGGTTCACTGGCTGGGTGGTGACTTCTTCATCTCCAGGTGCCGCCGACGGGCGGTATCTGGATTTTTTTGTTTGTCCATGTAAAGTGTTGACATTGTGCCTTTAAAGGAGTATTATCATATCGAGCCCGGAAACTGGCTCTGAAGAAGTCATCATAATCACAGAACGGAGGACAGAAAATGAAGGTTGATGTCACCTACTCCTGCGGCCATGTGGGAGAAATCGAAGTCTACGGTGAGCGGAGCAAGCGTGAATGGATGATCCGTCGCGCATCCGAGGGCATCTGCGAAGAATGCCAGCTGAAGCAGGATCTGGCTCGCATCGAAGAGCTGAAAACCGAACAGGAAGCCCTGGGCCTGCCGGAGCTCACCGGTTCCGACAAGGTCTACGTCCGCAAGGGCGGCTATGTCCACAGGAAGACGTTCCTGGCGGCCATGGAGAATTTCATCGCCATGTGCGCAGGCACCGAGGGCGGTCGCATGGCGGTCTGCCGTGAGCTCAAGCCCTTCGGCTCCAATGATGAGCAGCGTGCCTACTACGCAAAGAAGAACGTCCAGATGGCGAAGGCCATCAAGGAAGCCATGCTCCGGATCACCAGCGCGTCCTACTGGAACAGCCTGATGGTGGTGGAGCAGGACATGATCGACTTCACCCGTCTCCTTTCCGATTATTATAGCGAGAACAAGTCCCTCATCGATCAGATGATCAAGGCCGCCGAAAGCGGCGACGGCACCCCTGTGGAGGATCCGATCATCACCGCCGAGCCGGATGACCCCAAGACCACATCCGTTGCCGAAATCGTTGTGACGGAGGAGTGCGTCCGCCTCTACTCCCCGAAGGATGACACGATTATCGAAGCCGCCCGGAAGCTCCGGATGCAGTGGCTCAAGAGCTACTGGGGCCTGAGCAAGACGGTGCGCACCGGGGACATGATGGAACGCGCACGGGAAGTCATCGCTACCCTGCTGTCCCGCGGCATCCCTGTCAAGGCGGATCGTGAGCTGATCGCCGACGCCATCGCCGGAAAGTATGAGCCCTACACGCCCAGATGGGTGACGGCCAGAGGCGACAGCCTGATTGTCTGGCTGGACGGCAACGACGATCTGTACTATTCCGCCAAGAAGCTCAAGGGAGCCGAGTATGATGGCGGGTGCTTCCGGGTCCCGCTCACGTCCTGGCGTGAGGTGGCTGACTTCGCCCGGTTTAACAACTACAAGATTTCCGACAAGGCCGAAGCCAGCATGGAACGCGCCAAGGAGGAGGAGCATCAGCGCATGGCGGTCGGTACCGTCAAGGTCAAGGCACCCGATAAGCGCACCGAGAAGGACACACTGAAGGACCTGCTGAACAGCTCCACCGAGGTGCTGGATGATCTGAAGGATTCCTGAAGGCTTCAGGGGGAGGGCTCCAGACAGAGTCCTCCCCACTCGATTGGAGGATAAATGGAGTTAAAGACAGCGATGTTCCCATGGCAGGAAAAGGCCGTGGAGAAGCTCATCAAGCTCCGTGTGGGAGCGCTCTACATGGAGATGGGAACAGGGAAGACCAGGGCCGCCCTTGAGATGATCAAGCGGCGCCTGGACGTCGGGAAGATCGACAGAGTGCTGTGGCTCTGTCCCTGTTCCATCATCGAATCCATCCGCACCGACATCAACAAGCACAGCACCGGAGCGGAGGACGTGATCCAGATCTACGGCATCGAGAGTCTGTCAGGCTCGAAGAAGCTGTATGGAATTCTGTACAAGTACGTGTCCGGCGGCCGGGCCATGCTGGTGGTGGATGAAAGCAACCTCGTCAAGAACTCCAGGGCAATCCGCACCCAGAAGATCACGTCCATCGCCGAGGCATGCCCCTACCGGATCATCCTTAACGGCACACCCATCAGCCGGAACGAAGCAGATCTGTTCGCCCAGTGGTATATCCTGGACTGGCGTATCCTGGGCTATCAGAGCTATTACAGCTTCGCAGCCAATCATCTGGAGTACGATGACAAGTATAAGCACCGCGTCCGGCGGGTGCTGAATGTCAGATACCTGACGGACAAGATCAGTCCGTATACGTACATGGTCAAAAAGTCGGAGGCAGTCCAGCTGCCGAAGAAGACCTATGACGTTGAGCATTTCCACATGGATTATGCGCAGTTCGTCCATTATGAGGAGGAGATGAGTGCCTTCCTCTCGACACTCGTCAGCGAGGATGACTCCGCAGCCATCTACAGGACGTTCACTGCTCTGCAGGAGATCGCCAGCGGGCGGAGGATCGTCTCGGACGCATCGGAGCCGATCATGCATGTGCCGTTTTATGATGATCCGCACCTCAATCCGAGGATCCAGGCACTCAAGCGGGTGCTCGGACAGTTCGAGGACGAGAAGGTGGTCATCTGGTGCAAATTCCAGCACGAGATCGATGACATCTCCTACATCCTCCGGGAGAAGTACGGAGACGATGCCGTGTGCATCTTCTGTGGCACGCTCACCCCGAAGGAGAGGAACCGGAGCCTGAAGCTGTTCATGGATAATGCCCGGTTCTTCGTCGCCAACAAGACCTGTGCCGGATACGGGTTAAATCTCCAATTCTGCCATGTGGCGGTGTACTACAACAATGACTGGGACCTGGCCACCAGAGCTCAGTCGGAGGACAGGATCCACCGGATCGGCCAGGCAGAAACCGTCAGGATCGTGGACATCGCCGGATACGAGTCCATTGACAGCCGTATCCTGAGATGTCTTTCCCGGAAAGAGAACATGGTGGAATCCTTCAAGGGAATGCTTAAATCAAAAAACCGGGCCCAGTGGCTCAGTGGAAGGGACGTGGATGTGAGTGATACGCCTGGGGCTGACAAAGGACCAGAAACTGGAGGTAATCAGGAATTACATCCTGGAGCATGATATCAAGGATGTTGTGATCTTTTCCCATGATCCGTTCCGCCTGGGGATGGAGTACGACGAGTTTAACTGGCCGGATGCCATCATGTACAGGGTCTTCTATCCCCTCCTGGAGCGTGTCCGGGACACGACTCTGATGGTAGTCAACGAATTCATGCGGAGTAAGAACCGATCCGATCTGACCTATAACTGCATGCATCACTATCTCAATCAGACACCGCACCGGATCGTCTTTGAGTGGTTTCCCGTTATCGACGATCACTCAGACTTCATGATCCTCATGGACATGGATCACCCGAACAAATTCAAGGGTCGGGGTCTGGATCCGGCCATGCTGAACGGCCTGGATATCTCCGGCTGCGACAGAAGGCCGGTGATCCGGAGGACGCTCATCGAAGTGTCGCCGGAGATCCGGGAGAAGTACGAAAAGCACCGGGATGATCTCTTCGACAGTCTCGGAAGCAAGGACCCGGATACCGTCCCCAGGAATCTCCATGTCTGGTGCGGGAAGTACAAGCCCCTGGAACCGGGTGTCCGGTATGTGGCCAGGAACAAACGCCTGAACAAATCCGGTCTGGACATCATCACTTATAAGGAAGGAAAGGAAGCGGAGGACCGGATCGCCATCGACATTCCGCACCGGCGTCTGGAGCTGAACGACTTCCTGAAAACGACTCAGCAGAAGGAGCTGACATTCCTCGGGACCGATCTGGGTGTCGATACCTACTACTGGAATCAGCTCGAAGAATGGAATCAGAAGGCAGGTGAAATCTTTGCTCTCACAGGTATACAACCCGGGTAAGAATGTGGTGGAGGCCGCCCAGGAGCGAATCAGCTACATCTTCGACGAGTTCGAAAATATCATCGTCTCCGTCTCCGGCGGGAAGGACAGCACCGTCCTGGCATGGATGACGCTGCAGGAGGCCAGGCGGAGAAACCGGAAGATCGGCATCTTTTTCCTGGATGAGGAAGTCGTGTACCAGTCCACCATCGAGCAGATCGACTGGCTTATGAACCTCTACCCGGAGAACACGATCCGCCTCTGGCTGCAGCTTTCATTCCGCCTGACGAACGCGACGTCTTTCGAGGAAGGCCAGCTCATCTGCTGGGAGGAAGGCAAGCATAAGATCTGGATGCGGCCGAAGGTCCCATACTCCATCCAGCACAAGCCCTGGGACCCGGCTACGGAGACGATCCGGGACCGGAACAAGGGCTTCGGATTCTACGATGCCATTGAGAACTTCCAGAGAAGCCGGGAGCACACGGCCTTCCTTGTGGGCCTCCGTGCGACGGAATCCATGAACCGGTTCCGGGCCGTATCGAAGAATCCGGGATACAAAGACGTGTATTGGTGCACGAAGTGCGGCGGAGAGGGTTCAGCTTCCTTCTATCCGCTGTATGATTGGAACTTCTCCGATATCTGGAAGTACATCTACGACAACAACATCCGCTATAGCCGGATCTACGATTACCAGTACAAGAAGGGCATGAGCATTCAGGAAATCCGGGTGTCATCCCTGATCCATGAGAAGGCATTCAAGTCATTGGTGGAGCTGCCTGAATTCGAGCCGAAGACATACGACAAGCTGTGCAAGCGGATCAAGGGCATTCAAGTTGGCAATCTCTACGGGAAGGACCGGAAGCTTCTGAAGTGCCAGTCTCTTCCGAAGAACTTCAAATCATGGAGGGAATACCGTGATTTCCTCCTGGAAACATATCCGGACGAGTCGAAGAAGTGGATCTTCGAGAAGCGTTTCGCCAGGCATCTGGATAACAACTACGTGGCCAGGCAGGAGTGCCGCCAGCTGATCCTGAACGATTATGAGAACAATCTCCCCGTGGACAACGCCGAGGATCCCCGGGAGAAGACCATTGCCAAGTGGAAGAGCTTGCTGTGAGGTGTAGAATATGACCATCAACACGAAATACGGGGAGATCAAGCTCCCCTGCATGGAACCCATCATCGTGCCCATCGAAAAGGTCCAGGCAAACAACTACAATCCCAATAACGTATCCGACCAAAATATGGAGCTTCTCCTGACGTCCATCCGGGACAATGGGTTCTGCTTCGCGGTCGTAACCATCTACGATGATGTGCTGGACAAGTACGTCATCATCGACGGATTCCACCGCTACCAGATCTTCAAAGACTTCCTGGAGGCGAAGGAGCTTCCCATCATCGTCCTGCATCACGATATGAGGCAGAGGATGGCCGCTACGGTGCAGTTCAACCGGGCCCGCGGCGTCCACCAGGTTGAGCTGATGGGTGATCTCGTCCAGGCTCTGGTGGAGCAGGGTGCCAGCGATGAGGATATCGCCAAGCACCTGGGCATGGATCCGGAGGAGGTCTTCCGGCTGAAGCAGGTGACAGGCATCGCAGCCCTGTTCAAAAATCAGACCTATTCCCGTTCCTGGGGAATGCAGGAGGTGCCGGATGGAATATAATTACGAGGACGCCTATAAGGATTATCCCATCGAAAACGGGATCGCCGTCTTCGATGACGGGTCCATGCTGATGACCCGTTCCATCATGGATCCTCTTCCGGCCTTTATGAAAAAGGCAGACATGATCTTCACGGATTCCCCCTGGAATCAGGGAAACCTCCGGTCCTTCTACACCAAGGCGGAGATTGCTCCGGATTACGGATACGACTTCCTCCGCTTCGGGGATCGCCTCTTTGACTGCATCTGGGAGATTGATCCCCGGGTGTGCTATCTGGAGATCGGGAAGGAGAATCTGGACGTCTGGCTCTTCCAGATGAAGAAGCTGTTCAAGTACGTCACGTTCTTCAATTCCACCTACTATCATGATCCTCAGAAGCTCTGCTATATCGTCCGGGGAGCCCGGAAGGCCTATCGCGGCAGGAAGTATGACGGAATGGACGAGGAAGACATCATCTCTGCCGTATGCAAGGAGGAGGAGTACGAGATTGCCGGTGATCTCTGCACAGGACGCGGGCTGGTGCCATGCGCAGCATACTCCGCGGGGAAAAAGTTTGTGGGGACCGAGCTGAACCACAAGCGCCTGAGTGTGTGTCTGAAGCGCCTTTCTGGATTGGGCGCCTCATACAGAGTAGAAACGTAAGGAGGATCAGCGATGACAATGTACAAGGTAGGGGAAGTCGTTCCGGCTCTGCGGGGGCCGGACGGACTGTTCCTGAGCATCGACAGCGGGGGGATTACACTCACCTGCCGGATGGAGGATCCCTCAGATGAAGAAAAGGCCAGCTTCAGCGCCGGGGTCCTGATGGAGATCTCCGTCGAGGAGATACAGTGGATCATGGTATGGACAGTGAAATGCGGGAATCTTCCCCGCATGGACTGCACCTTTTCCACCATGCTGCTGCCGGACAAGATGGTGTCTCTCCCTCCACTGGAAAACGACGCGCAGGGCTATGCCATGCTCGTGATCCTGGCGGACGGGGCAACCGGTGAGGTGAAGAAGCTGCGCATGGTAGGCCTGGGGCATGAGCTGTCCATGGCCATCCATGACATCCTGCAGAGGATCAATGGAAAGCTGATCCTCTACGAAGACGCTCTCAGATACATCTACTCCATGGATACCGGTGAGCTTTACACCAGAGCAAAGGTCAGATGCCTCGTCGGGGGTGACTCCGATGGGTGAGCTGATCGGCATTGCTGAGTATGCGAGGCGGAGGGGCCTGAATCAGCGCAGCACGCGCCAGAAGGCCCGGGAAGGGGGTTTTAAGACTGTCCGCAAGATCGGTGGTATCTATGTCATAGATGAGGACGAAGAGCCCGTAGACCACCGAATAAAGTCAGGGAAATACATCAAGAAGGGCATCACAGACGAAGTCGCAGAAGAGGAGGAACAATCATGAAAAGAATCATTGCTGTACTGCTGGTATCCATCATGATGATGGCAGGAATCGCCCAGGCGGCAGAGATCAGCCTGTCGGATCTGACATGGGATGAGCTGGTCACGCTCAGTGAGAAGCTCACCGTAGAGATGATGGGAAGGGATCAGTGGCAGACGGTCACCGTCCCGAAGGGGCTTTATCAGGTAGGAAAAGAGATCCCCGCAGGCAAGTGGGAAGTCTCATGCGCAGGAAATTACGCAACAATAATCACCTACGGGTACAACCTGGATTCTCTGAATAAATTCGAATATCCATTCAATTTTAATACGATCAAACTGGGAGAAAGTTACACATGCACGTTGAGTGACGGAATGTATATCGATATTGATGTGGATGACGCACAATTCACCACATACACCGGACCCGGGTTCTCCTTCAAATAAAAAAAGCGCCGCAGCGGAAGTGATCCGCTGCGGCATTTATGACTATCGGAAATCCTCGAATCCATCGGGTATGACCAGACCCGTTTCCCCGTCGTATTCCGCCTCAACGACCGGATAATCATGTGCAAAGCTGTAACCCTTGTACATGAGATACCGGACAGGCACAGGGATCAGGTAGTCCTCAATCGGTACTCTGTCAACAAAAGCAGGTATGATAGACATGACACAGTAACCTCCATCTGAGACATAGACTCCGTATGGCTTCAAGTCTTCCGGGATATTGTCCGGACACGCCGGTTTACTGTGTATGCGTGCGGCCGCCTCGGCTACGCGCTGGCGGATTTCCTCTTCCTTCATGGCGACACCTCCTCGGGGGCATTATACGCCACTCCGGAGGCTTTTGCCATTACTCGTGGCTTTTCGGCAGCTCCGCTACATTGGCTTCCACCATGAGGTCGGCGCTCTGCACGTCCTTCAGACTCAGAGTGATCCCGTCGGAAGCCGCAAACGTCTGCACATACTCCAGGGATTTCGCCTTCTTGTTTTCCGGAGTGTCATCAATGACTCCCGTTTTCGCAAGCTGTTCAACGGCCAGCACGGCCATTTTTGCATAGCGCATCAGTGCTTCAGACACAGATCCGGGAGCCGGAGCCGGAAGGCTCTCCACCACACCTCTGAGATGCTCCAGGGTGTTCTTTGTAATGTTTCCTTTGTGGTACAGGTAGATCAGGCCCGCGGCAACAACCACGGCACCGACGATACCAAGAATCTTAGCAAGGTCCGAATTCATCCGGTTTCATCCTTTCTATCCGTTCTGGGAGGGTTCTTCAGAGGTTTCATCCACAGTGTGGATCTGGCCTCCGCCATACTTGCGCAGCAGCCATTTTTCCACCATGGAATTGCCGGAGTAGGCCGCAAAGCAGATGGTGGCAAAGCCAATGTAGGTCTGGACGATGCCCTGCACCGCGCCCACATTCTCCGCCAGATAGCAGAGGATACAGGCGAAGACGCTGATGGCCATCGCGGAAATGCAGGTGAAAACCACCATGCGCTTGGAAAACTGCACGTACCGTATCTTCTTAAGGTCCTTTGCTTTCTCCATCTCCGTGGTCGTGCTCATGGGCTCCACCGTCTTTCTCTATGACGTCCAGGATGGGTGCGCTGTGGATGACGTCCAGGAAGTCGTTTGGTATATGGTTACGTTTATTGTTCCTTGTGTACTGCTCATACATCTGCTCAAGGGCGTTCCGGGTGACCATGGGAATGGGCTTGTGCATTTTGCCGTAATACGAATACGCCCACTGCATCTTCTCGTTCTGCAGGGTGGCCGTCTGAGCGCCGATCTCCTGCAGCTCCTCAGTGAGCGTCCTCATGTGCCGGTCATGGTCTTCCCGGAACTGCTTTACGCTGACGATGATCTGGTCGATCTTCTTCGACTGGGCGTCATCACGATCCGTCTGCTTTTTGCTGATGTCAGACAATTCGTTTTCGATGTCTGCGCGGAGGTTTTCCATCGCCTGGGCTTTTAATGCCCGTTTGCGGATCCCCTGCTTGATGGCATCGTACGTCTTGAATGCGGCATACAGTGCTGCGATGACGGCCATCACCTGGGTGAAAATCCCCCAGGCGGAGTTCATGAACTCTACGTGCGAAGGTTCGATCATACATCCCACCCCGCATTCCTGCAGGCCTCCACCAGATCCTTCACCGCGCGTTTAATGTCATCCAGCGAGCCGGGATCGGGCGTGTCGCCTCCGGGTGCGGGGTCGTATGAGCCTCCGCCTGGGACGGAAGAGATGAACTTCTTCATGGCGTATCCGCTGTATCCGTTCCATCTGACTTCCGCCCATGATGTGTTGTACTCCGCAGCATCGACTTCGGAGCCGTTGGGAATCTTCGTGATTCGGTTACCGGTTTCGTGCGGGCGGTCACGCAGATTCAATGTGCCTCCGCCCGTCGCATCCGTGTTGACGAAAGCTTTCACGAAATCATCGCCTTTCTCGTCTGGTCCCGGGTCATCTCCGCCGGATCCGTCATAGCTCAGGTCCTTCAGGAGTCCCACCCGGTTCCATCCGCCGTTGGGTATGGTCTTTCCGGCGAACTTGGATTCACAGACGCAGTTACGGGACGAGGAGGCGTGTGTGGCGCCATCCCCGATGTTGGTCACGACACCCACATGGGAGGCGTTGCCTTCGTTGTCATCGTACCCGCGCTGTTTTTCCCCGCCGTCAAACTTAAGGATAAAAACAAGGGCTCCGTCCGGGACTTTTCCGAACTTTGCCCTGCACTCTTCCGGCGTTCCCTTCCATGACAGGGCATGCCGCCACATGTCGTTGGATCCGCGCCAGTTTCTCTTGATGCCCAGGAGCGACAAGCAGAATTCCACCCATGACTGGCAATCTGCCCCTTTGGGCGGGACTCCGTTCGTCACGTATGGAATCCCTGGATGAGCCTTCAGGTAGTCATACGATGCCCGGGCATACTCTCTGCCGTTGGGCATTCAGTTCACTCTCCCTCGGGTTCTGGCTGAGGACGTCTGTCGAAGATTTCAGGCGCCTGGATGATATTTCCGGCGTTGTCCATGATGTAGGCCATGTTGTAGGTGACAGCCTGATCAGCCAGGTCCGCTGCGAGGATGTTATGGAATCTCGCCTTGGCTTCCCTCACCATATCATCGGCACTCTGGTAACCAGCCAGATGGAAATACTGGATGGAGTTCTTCCACCCGTCTTTTTCGTATACGCGAACGACCATCAGGAACATAGGAATCCCTCTCTTTCATCGTTTATGTGGTTTGACTATCTATATCAACCGGGCGGACCCGGGAGATTTAAACCGGCGTCCCTCGAAGATTCAGGAGGAGCATATGAGTTATGACAGCTTCAAGGCCCAGCTGACAGGGGTCATCCGGTCCATCATGCCAGAGGACACGAAGCGGATCATGGACGCCGTTGATCTGGTTGCGCGGGAGTACGACATCGATCTGAAGGATGGAGAATCCGGGCAGAAGGCGGAGGAGGCCATGAAGATCATGGAAGACTTCCTGGCCGCCAAGGGCGTTGAGGAAAAGTCACCGAACACACTGGATATGTATCGGTGCGTCCTCAGAGGGTTTCTGAGCCATGTGAGCAAGCCCGTCACCGCAATCAGCCCGCAGGATGTCCGTGAGTACCTCGCTTACTGCAAGGCTGAAAAGCATCATAAAACCGTGACGATCGGCAACACCCGCCGGGTCCTCAGCAGCTTCTGCGAGTGGTGCTCACAGGAAGGCATCATCGGAGCCAATCCGATCAAGAGGGTGGCGGCCATCAAGGCGGAGCCCTCTCCTGTGCATGCCATGCAGAGAGTTGAGCTGGAGGTCCTCCGGAGCAGCTGCACATGTGTCCGTGACAAGGCCCTGGTGGACTTCCTCTACTCGACCGGGGCGCGTGTGTCAGAGGCCTGTAATGCGAAGCTGTCGGACATCAACTGGGAGAAGAAGACGCTGATCATCCGTCACGGGAAGGGAAACAAGACGAGGACCACCTACATCAATCCGGTTTGCGAGGTATCTCTCAAGGCGTATATCAACAGCCGGACCGATGATTCCCCGTACATTTTCACCCGGGAAAGGGTGTCAAAGAAGCTGATGGATAAGCCCCTGTCGCCAAAGGCGCTCCAGGACTCCGTGAACAGGATCGTCCGGAAATCAGGGCACCAATACACCGTAAAGGTCACGCCTCACGTCTTCCGCCACACGGTAGCGACGGTCGCCCTGCACAACGGGATGCCTGTGAATCAGGTACAGAAGTTCCTGGGCCATGAGCACATCGCCACGACCCTGATCTATGCAGAGACGGATGATTCAGACGTTCAACGCAGCCACACCATGTATACCGCATAAAAGATTTTGCCGGGGACAATAATGTCCCTGGCATTTACTTATGAATACATAGCGTTATACATGGGTGACTACTTCGCTAAACAGTAATTTAACAAACTACTATAAATATGTCGACTCTGATTTCATTTATTACAACACGCTGACTTGGACTACCAGAGGCGGATGGAAATATGCACAAATACCATTCCAGACAGTTTTTGGACGCACTGACATAATTGATGTCGTAAATGTCTACTGGGGTACAACATTCGCCATCCCTATGATTGATGGGCAAACTATATTACTTGTGTTGCTTGATAGCGATTCAGAAAACGGACGCTGTAAAGTAAGAGGATTTTACAAGGGCTAAAGGCACAACATAGCCAAAAAGGTGGTTGAAGAATTATGAATCGTCAGATAAGCATTGATGAAATGATAAAATGGATAGGCGAATATCGTAAAACAACAAATGACGAGGAAACGAGCACAATGCTTTCGATGATTGGAATCTTCCTCGCACAACTAAATGACTTGTACATTAAATATGAATCGTCTCGTTAAATTACGCGCAATCAAGTTCCTACAATATTTTTCTGCGTTATTGTACCACCCGAAACGGAAACGATTGTCAAGTTTGTGCTGTAGTACACCTGATAAATACCCATACCAAACTGCCCACCAGTGTATTTATAAAACAGCCCCCAAAATTTCCCTGATTTATTCCATTTGCATATAACAGGACGGTCATATACGTTTATTGCGTCCCAAATTTCCGCGATGGTGGCAGGATTCCCTAAGTCTATCATGTCAACTTTACCGCCAACTATACCGGAAAGTGTCGATAAATTACTGTTTAACGAAGTAAGGCCATCGTTCAGTTTGTTCAAACCGCCGTTGGGAACAGCGGTCAGATTGCTGGTGGAAAGGGTGGCTCCGGAGGCAATCGCAGAGTTGGCGGTGTACAGGTTTCCGCCCCAGAGGACGAACTGCCCGGCGGAGATTGCCTTGGGTGCGGTGTTCCCGGTGGCCACGATCGCCATGGCACCGTTCGTCTTGTCCAGATCCTCCTGGTGAGCCACCTTCTTGCTTCCGGAGTACACTTCCCCGTCAGATCCGATATAGGCCGTGTCCTGGGAATAGGTCTGCTCAGCCTGTCCCTGGGAGGCGGCACCGATCAGGTAGATCTGGTTGGAGGTGTCCGTGGCACCGGCGGTGTTCTGCGTGTCCGTGGGCGTACCCCAGGTGGCATCGCCCTTGAGGTATTTTACATCGTCTCCCGCAGCAGGAGCAGGAACGAGTCCAGCCGCACCGGCCGCCTGGGAAGTAGCACCGTCCATGACGGAGGGCGGAGCAATGCCGATCAGATCGTACTGTGTGCCGTTATAGCGCATGACGTACATCACATTCGCCTTGATGACGTCAGCAGCCACAGCCGATCCGAGATAATAGAGCGGGATGTCGCCCGTGCTGTTGATGTTCAGGGTCGGGCTGGCCGCCGTGTTGTCATTGGCAAATTTGACGCAGACAATGCGGTCGCTGACAAGCGTGTAATTCGCCAGGGTTGCCGTCTTGGAGGCGGTGCTCCCCGCGGTGCTGGATTCGGCGAACCACAGCTTGATGTTATCGTCCCGCCCCTTGATCAGCTCCCAGAGCTTCGCGAGGCCTACCGGTCCCAAAGGGTTATAGTTGGGCATATACTCTCCTCCTTACACACAAATGCTTTCCACCTGGGCGGCAGTCATCTCCGCCTGGTACTCCATCGGGACAGACAGCTTTCCGCTGGAGTCCTTCCGGACCTGGAAGATTTTGTCCGGCGTCGCCGGTGTCTCGGACGCAGACGTTCCGACAGTCTCGGATGTCAGCTGGTGGCCAATCTCCTGAATGTCGCCGTTCGCATCCAGTTCAAAGAATCGGGCTGCCATTGCGGATCACCCTCCCTCAAACACAGATCTGCGCAACCTGTGCGGCAGTCATCTCAGAGAAATCGCCCCAGGTGCCGTCTCCCTTGAGCAGATAATCTGTTGCTCCGGAGGCGGGTGCGGGAACCAGTCCATGGGCTCCGGCGGAACTCGATGTGGCTCCCGTCATGTCGGAATACGTGGTGTCCTGCCCCGGGATCCCGAGAGCCGTGATGTCGCTTTTCTGGACAGCGGCGGCATCAGACACATGCCCGAGCGCGTCCACCGTAACCTTATACAGGCCCGAAGACTGAGCCGTGTGTGCAGGATGCGAGTAATTGTTGGCACCGGATTCGATACCCGAAAGTTTCGTTTTCTCGGCATCCGTATAGTCATTCGTAGACAGGTCCTTACCTGTGACTTTGTCTACCTTGGTGTCGAAAATCCCATAGATCTTGGAAAGAAAATACTGCAGTCTGGATGCAGATACCCACGACACGCAAGTCACCCCTTTTCAAATAATACAGGGCGCGGGAGGAACATTCCCGCGCCCTTTTTGTCGGTCAGGCAGGATTAGGCGAACATGGCATCGATTTCAGCCGTGGTGATTTCGTCGATGGTGAAGTTGCCGCCCAGCTGATCCCAGGCAGTGCCGTTCCAGGCATAGTTCATGCCGTCGGCCTGGACGTCGTACACGTCACCGGCGGTGAGTCCGGAGGAGGGCAGGTCGGCGTAGGTCGCCACGGAGCCCTTGTACTTGTAGACGTTGGTCAAGTCGGACTTGAGCGCGTAGTTGGAAGCGGCGCTGAAGCCGTCCAGCTTGATCTTGTCGGCGGTGGACATCAGGCCGTGCACGGACTGAGTGGCATCCTCGTAGGTGGTGTCGGTGGGAACCACCCAGGTGCCGTCCGCACGCAGGAACTTGAGGTTGTCGCCAGCCGCGGGAGCGGGCACAAGACCGGCCGCACCGGCAGCCTCAGCACCGGCACCCACCATGGCGGGAACGGTCACAGTCTGAGCAGAGCCGGAGTTGGGCGTGATGGTGATCACGTAAGAACCGGAGCTCAGCGCACCGGAGAAGGTGTACGTGGTGTTGGTGTCTTCCGCGGGAATGCCCAGGGCGGTGATGTCGGACTTGGCCACCGCGGTGGCATCGGTCACATGGCCCAGAGCGTCAACGGTGACCTTGTACAGGCCGGAGGCAGCCGCGGTGTGAGCCGGATGGGTGTAGTTATTCGCATTGGCCTCGATGCCAGCCAGCTTGGTCTTCTCGGCATCGGTGTAGTCGTTGGCGGAGAGGCCCTTGCCTTCTACCTTGTCCACCTTGGCGGCAAACAGGACGTCGAGCTTGCTCTTGAAGTACTGAAGTCTCTCTTTGCTGACGAACTTGGTTCCGGAATTTGCCATAGTTTTTACCTCCAAATCGTTGTACGGAAGGCTATACAGCCATCCATGTTCTATTCACTCTCAGGCAAACATCTCATCGATGTCCTGAGTCGTGACAACCTCGATGGTGAGCGAAGAGCCCACCGGGTCCCACGCCTGTCCATCCCAGGCGTAGTTGGATCCGTCCTCACGGACGTCATAAAAGTCGCCCACCTCGGCGTCCTGGGGAAGGTCTGCGAAAGTGGCAACACTGCCCTTGTACCGCATCACCGTTCCGATTTCGCTCTTCTTGGCGTACTTGTCCGCCGCGTCGAAACCGTCCAGTTTGGTCTTATCCAGCGAGGACATAAGACCGTCAGAGGCCTGTGTGGCTCTCTGGTATGTCGTGTCCTGCCCGGGAATGCCAAGCGCCACAATGTCCGCTTTTGTGACGGGTGATACCGCCGCAACGTGGCCGCTGGCGTCCACCTGGATCCGGTATAAGCCGATCGCCCTGGGGGTGTACTGTGGATGGACGTAATAGTTGGCCTGGGGATCGATGTCCGCAAGCTTGAGCTTGTCGGCATCCGTGTAGTCGTTCTCGGACAGGCCTTTCCCTTCGACCTTGTCCACCTTCCCCGCAAGATCATGGATGCGGAGCTTGGATAGGAAATACTCAAGCCCTTCCTTGTCTACGAGGTAGTTGTTGTTTGTCGCCATGGTTCTCACTCTCCCATAAACATGGAATCGATGTCCTCATGGGTGATGACGTTGGCTGTCACATTGATCTCAATGTCCTTGCTTCCGTCAAACTTTTCAGACCCATTCATGGCACCGGTAATTGTGATAGCCCTGGCCGTTTTCAGCCGCTTGGCGACAGCCCCTCCTGGGACACCCACCACGCTGGCTCGTCCGCCCGGTTCAGGTGGCGGCATTGGATAGATTGGTCCCATCGCGGGGCTAAACACGTCCGACCACCTCACTCACGAAAAAGGATCTTGGGACGAAAAGCGTGTTGATGTTCGCCCCTGCCGCACTCACCAGCTTCAGATCGTAAACATACCGTCCATCCGGCAAACCGACCGTGTCCTTGCTGTCAAGATGAAAGGTCACTGACTCATCTTCAGCCGTCTCTGTCTTGACCCAGATGGCGGCCTCGCTGATATCGGTGCTGGACTTCAGAGTCATTACGACTTCCACCGGCTCATCCTCAGGCTCATACAAGTGATTGAGGAAGAAAGTGACATCCCCCGTGTCGCCTGCAGGTACGACAATGGAAAGATCCGGCAGTACTTGAACCATTCACAGCCCTCCTTCCCTCTATGAATTCAAAAACAGAGCGCGGGCGCCTTTTTGGTAGGCTTCCACGAGCTCTGATTTTGTCACATGTTCAAACTCCGTTTCTGTGAATACCAGGATGTGGTTCTCGGCCAGGTCATCAAGCTGATGCTGGAGCTCCAGGAGGCGCTGTGCGATTTCCTGATAATCGCCCGGAAGATGATCAAAGATGTACCGGATCTCTTCCAACAGCACCTCCGCCCTGTCCTCGGCCTCTGAGGCAGTGGCGGCGGAGCTTGCTGCACTGGTTTCGGATGATGCCGCGTTCGTTTCCGAAGTTGCGGCATTGGTGGCACTGGTGGCGGCGGCGGTGGCACTCTGAGCCGCTGCCGATGCGCTTGCCGCGGCGTTCGTCTCGGACGAGGCCGCTGCGCTTGCGCTGTTTGCCGCGTTCGTCTCCGACGCGGCAGCGGCACTCTCGGAGGAGGCAGCAGCCTGTTCGGAGGCGGCGGCGTTGGTTTCACTGGTGGATGCATTGCTCTCGCTCTGAGCAGCATTGGCTTCGCTTGTGGCGGCGTTTGCCTCACTCTGAGCGGCGGCCTGTTCGGATGCCTTTGCGGCGTTTTCGCTTGCCTTGGCAGCGTCCTCACTGGCCTTTGCCGCTGTCTCAGACGCCGCGGCGGCAGACTCGGATGCCGATGCCGCAGATGCCGAATCCGCAGCGTTGCTCTCGCTGGACGCGGCGGCGGCCTCCGATGCGGCGGCATTGGTCTCACTCGTTTTAGCGGCGTTTTCTGAGGCCTTGGCGGCGTTTTCACTCGCAGACGCATTGGACTCGCTGTCCGCGGCTGAACTGGCGCTGTTGGCCGCGTTTTGGGCATCTGTGTGCGCGCTGGAGGCAGAGCCTGCCGCGGCAGTCTCAGAGGCGGCGGCATTCTGTTCGGATGTCTTCGCCGCGTTCTCCGATGCCTTGGCCGCCTGTTCACTGGCCTTGGCGGCATTCTCGGATGCCTTCGAGGCAGTTTCCGACGCTTTTGCTGCGTTTTCGGAGGCTTTTGCGGCAGTTTCCGACGATTTCGCAGCGTTCTTGCTCGCAAGGGCTTCACTGGCCGACTGTGCGGCGGCACTGGCACTGGAGGCGGCGTCGTTCTTGCTGGACAGAGCGGAGCTGGCACTCGAGGCGGCAGAATCCTTGCTCGCCGAGGCGGCGCTTGCGCTGGAGGAGGCGGACGCTGCGGATGCCGCGGCGGCGTTCTCACTCAGCTTTGCGGCAGCGGCGCTTGCCACAGCCTCGTCCGCCCGGGCAATGACGGTTTCCACGGACACGATGGGCTTGCTGGGATCCTCCACAGGCGTACCGCCGGAGAGAAGCATGTCCGCCTCACCGTACAGGACGGTGGTGTAGACAAAGCCCACGCAAACCCTCACGTCCAGGAGGAACCTGCCCTGCTTGACGTAGCATGCCGGTGGCAGCGTGACAGACACCGAATTCCCGGAAACGGATCCGGCGAAGACAACATCCATGCCGTCCGGCCTGACGAAGTGAGCCGTCACAGAGTGACCTGTCAGGTCTACGGGGTTTCCGTCACTGTACACATCGATCCGGTAGGCGTTAGCATTCTGGTTCGCCAGGACATGGATGGTATCCAGTGCCACCTTGTGAACACCTTTATCCCTGATGATGTCGATCTTGTATCGTCTTTCAATGACCATGCTTTCACCTGCCTTCTGATGGTGACGTGAGTGTTACGCTTCTGACGGATCGTCCGTTTCCTCCGGCGGGACCATGGGAATGACATCGGGCACGTTTGTGTGCCGCTCTCCCGCCCGCTTCAGGTCTTCCTTGAGGGATTCAATCTGCCTGTTCAGGTCCTCATCGGTCTTCATGATCTCCCCGATGTCCTGACGGAGCTTGGAGACGATGTTGATCACGGTGAGGATCCGGCTCATGTTCTCGATGCCAGTGACCTGAACCTCGTTGAGTAGAAGCGTAATCTGGTTGAGCTGCTGATGGATCTGCTCGTTCATGATTTTCGTCCTTTCTGTCGTCCGTTACGCTCCCAGACGGGGGAAGGCTACCCGGACGATGTAGTTCCCGATGCCGAAGGCGTTCAGGCTGTCCACCTTGGCGTAATGCACATGGATGACATCCTGGCTTTCCACCTTCAGGTCAAGCGCATTCACTTCGCCGAACACCTGGGCGACTTCCCACATTTCCTGATCGCTCTCGATGGTGAGCATCAGACCTTCCGGGGAAAAGGTCGCGTTGGAGCAGGCATAGAACCTGTCTTCGCTGAGTTTGACTGTCATGGTTCTTCATCTCCTCGTCTATTTTATGTAAACGTCTTGGTCTGGCTGGCCACACTGGTGCCGTCAACCAGAGCTTCGCCGACAGCCTGGAAGGCTCCGCCGCCCTGCCAGTTTCCGCCGACAGCTGCCGTAACCCTGAACCAGTTCTCGTATCCCTGTTTGTAGGAGGAACTGGGAATCCGGGCATATCCGCTGTTGCCGTAGCTCGGTTTTGCCCAGGAGCCGCTGTTGTAATAATCCTCCCAGCCTTGATGCAGAGCCTCCGTGGGCGTAACCACAAAGCCCTTCGACTGGGTGCTGCCGTTGGAGAGTGTGCAGGACACGGTGACGGTGTAATTGCCGGATGACGGATTGTAGGTGGTAACCGCCGTCATATTGTCCTTGGCAAGGGTGACGTCGGCCGCGCCGTCCGCCTTCCCCGCGTCGTATGCCTGGGTGTTGTCGAAGACGTGCCCTTCCACCTTCTTGACGATGGTGGATCCGGCCGTGGCGTAGTAATAGGTGGAATACTTGTGGGTGCTGGAATTGTACGACAGCTGTCCGATGCCGCAGCCGATCTGGATCGCCTTGGTGGCGCTTGTCCCCACCTTGATGTATTCCCCGTCAATCAGGACGCCCATGGACGCTTTGGCCGACGCTATTGCGTCCTTGTAAAACTTAGTGTCGGCAATGTTAAAAGTCGCGCTTCCCTCAGTGGCGGAGGCCTGGCCGATCTTCACCGTTACGGTGCCGGAGCTTTCCGTGATGGTGATGGAGTGATAGTGGTTGATGTCCACATCGTTCTGGGCCAGGTTCCCGGTGGCGTTGACGGCGGAGCCCATCTTGATGGCATGGGCCGTGTACTGGGACCCGCCCACCAGGAAGGTGGTGCAGGACAGGGACGGAATGGCCGCCAGATCCGCCACAAGGGAGGCGGTGTAGAAGCTTGCGGCATAGCCCCGGGTGGTGCTGTTGAAGCTGGATTCCAGAGTGTCAAACTTACCGGAAAGCGCCGTGACGCGCCCGTTCACCGCTGTGATGTTTCCGTTGACTACCTCAAACTGGCCGTCCACGGTGGTCTTGGTGGCCTTCAGCTCGATCTCATCGTCAAGCTGCTTGATCTGGCTCTTGATGTTCCCGTCCAGGTCAGAGATGGTGTTCTGCAGAGAGTTGGCCGTGATTGTCAGATTACTCTGGACGTTGTTCACCCTGTCGACGTAATCCACCGTAAGGCTCTGAGCGGTGGCCTCGATGGTGCTCTCCAGTCCCTTGGCCCGGTTTTCAAAGGTTGTCTCCAGGTGCTCCGCTGTCAGCTCCAGGTTGGAGGAGAGCTGTGCATCCCCGGCCTCAAAGTCCAGCCGGAGCTGGGATGCTGTCAGTTCCAGGTGGGAGGAGAGGTCCCCAACGGCTGCCGTATAATCCGCCCGGATGCCCGCGGCGGTGACTTCCACCTCGCCCCTCAGGCCGTTGATGCCGTCGGTAAAGGTTGTCTGCAGGTGCTCTGCCGTCAGCTCCAGCTGTCCGGCAAGCTGCCTGTCCGCATCCGTAAAGGTGGCCGTCAGATGCTCGGCGGTAAACTCAATCTCGCCCCGCAGAGCGCCCTCCGTTTTCACGAGGTCAACACCCTGCTTGACGATCTTCGTCTGGGCGTTCTGCACATCGTTGGATGTGGCTTCCGCCTGGGAAGAAAGGGAAGACGTTCTGGAGGACAGGCTGGAGAATGTCCCGTCCGACGTCTCTTTTTTGTTGGAAAGGCTTACCGTGATGTCCCTGGGGCGGCGGAGAATGTCCGTGTACTTGACACTGACGAGCGTCTCCTCAAACCATGCATTGCTCTCCGGGATCGCTACCCGCACCCGTCTTCCGATATCCATCTCGTCCCAGGTTTCCCCGGTGAGCCGGTTGATCTCCTGCCCGCTGATCTGGATCTGCAGAGCCGGGTCCCGGCGCTTGCGGAAGTAGGCGTTGATGTAGGCCGTCTTGTCCGGCACCTGGGACAGGTTGATGCCCGCCGTCTGAGCAATGATGCCCCATCGGGCCTGTCCTTCCGGATCATCGTGCAGCTCATGGACGGTGGTGTTCGTTTTCCCGTTCTCGGTTTCCGTTTCGGTGGTGACGGAGAGGTACAGGCGGGTGCACAGATCGTTGTCGTTGTAGGTCACTGCGCAGTTCTGCAGGTTCCTGGACAGTCTGAATTCCGCACCCACCGCCGTGGGCCTGCGGAGGAAATCCAGCCGCCAGGGGAAGACGGTCTGGTCAAAGCTGAAGTAGTACTCGTCTTCCTTCTTTGCCAGATCCGTAAGGAGCTGCATGACGTTGGTGTACCGCACCTGTGCGATGTACTGGTTCGTGTCTTCGCAGGTGCCGAGGCGCCAGTAGGGCTCCCCGCCGATGTTGGCTGTCTGGGCTGCCAGGAACTGCTGGATGCAGCTCTGCACGGTCCCGGAGATGGTGGTGTCCTCCGCGATCATGGCATCGGACAGAACGTCCAGGCCGTGATTCAGCTGGATCGTGATGTCCTTCCGGTATCCGGTGTTGACGGAGGCCACCCGGTAAATGCCCAGGGACCCGTTGTGCCCGAACACCTCAACCAGATCATGGATGCCGGGGACGATCTCATCCTGCCCCGGAAGGAGCTTCATGGTCACCCTTGAGAGGGGTGTGATGTTCAGCTCTGCCGACAGGGTGGCGGGATGCAGGCGGGACCGTTCCAGGAGGTGGCTGTGGTCGTTCTGCAGCGCCTTGCTCAGGAGTCTCGGGAGGCGGACCGGTTCATTCACATCCATGGATCATCCTCCCTTGTCAGTTATACAGGCCCCTGGCGTAGATCGTCGCCTTGATGGCGCTGTTGGCGTACAGGTTCACCTGATTTCTTTCCCTGGGCTTCAGACGGACGTCATCGTCGCTGTTCGCCACCCGGCAGGACAGCTTCCCGACTCCGTCAATCTCCGCCCGGAGGAAATGCATGTCATCGTAGTAGATTTTCAGGGTCTTCCCGGGAGCAAGGCCCAGGTTCTCAAACCGGAGCATCTTCCCATTGGCGGCGATCTGGACGAGGTTCACCGTTCCGCTGCCGCTGTTGAGGACATCCGCCTCCAGGTAGCAGGGCATCTGTCCCATGGGCCAGATTTCCGCCGATCCGTCCGTGACGGATGCGGATATGACCTGCTGCGGGACGATGTCCTGCCAGAAGGCCACGTTATAGGCCGTAAAGGTCAGCTCCACGGTCTCGGACCACTCGAAGGCGGCATAGTCCGCCTTTTTGGTGCAGTGTGCATAGATCCGCTGTCCCGTGCGCGTAGAAAGGGTGAGCCACCCGAAGGTAGCCCACCCGTTGATGATGCTGATGAGTCTTCCCCGCTCATTCCGGTCGGATTCCTTGACCATGATGATGAGCGTGATGCTGACGTTGTCCGGGCCGTAATTGGAGGAGATCATCCGTCCGTATCCGGCCCTTGTCTGCGTGTCCAGGGTCGTTTTGAACTTCTCTTCGATATCCACCAGGTAGATCCGCTCATCCAGTGCCATGAGGCTCTGGCTGTTCAGGGCGGCCCAGAGGGGTTCATTCCGTCTCCTGCGCGGAGGAGTTCTGCTTTCGATCATATCGTACCATTCCTCCTTGCGCTGGCGGATTCCGCGATGGTCTCGGATACGGTGGAGGCTACCAGGACACCCACCTCCTGCCCGTCCAGTTCCACATGACATCCGTTAATGGCCGCCGCCACAATCCGGGCGTACTGCTCATAGGATGCCGCGTCCACAGCCCCCTGGGAAATCCCGGAGGATGCGGCTGCCATGGAAGAGCCGGAGGACATGACCGATGCCGCGGGGCCCATGGAGGACATGTAATCGGACGCGCTTCCGCCCCCGCCGCCTCCGCCTCCGCTGCCTCCCGATACCGGGATGGACGTGCTCTTTGTGGTCTCTTTCCGGATGTATTTGGTGGCTTCCTGGACCTGCTTTTCCGTTTCTTCGGTGAATTTGGAGATCGTCTGTTTGGAGTCGTTGGCGGCGCCTGTGACGGCCTTTTCCAGACCGCTCCAGATGCTTCCGCCTCCGGTGGTGCCGGTGCTCGTGTTGATCTCCGCATAGTTCCTGTTCAGATAGGCGTTCTGGCCGCCGGAGTTCTCCTTCAGCGTGTTGTTGGCGACCTTGGTGATCTTCAGGGCGGCCTTTGCCACGCTCTTTTCCGTGGCGGCAATGCCGTTGGTGTACCCCTGGCCCCAGTTGATGCCCTCATTGGTGGTGACGGCAGAGGGGCTGTGGGACTTCTGGGTTTCACGGAGGGTATTGATGGCAGAGTCGGTGACGGATCTGGAGGCCTTTGTGATAGTGCCCATCATGCCCAGGATGCCGTTGGCGTATCCCTGCCCGAAATCCTCACCGAAACCGGTGGTGATCCGTGACGGGGAACCGGAGTCCTGTGTGGACTTGACGGTGTTCAGGGCGCCCTGTGTGGCGCTCCTGGCCGCCTGGCTTATGGTATCCGCCATGGAGCGGATGCCGTCCGCAATGCCCTTGCCGAACTGCTGTCCGAGCGTCAGGCCCGCGGTGTAGGTCATCACGCCCTTTGCCGCAGCCACGGCGGAGTTCGCCATGGCGGATGCAGCCTGAGCGGCGGACCCGTCATTCAGTGTGTTCTTGATGCCGTTGACGTACTCTGTGGCGATCCTCCCACCGGCCTCGGCGTTCATCTTCTCGATGACCTTCTGAACCGCGCTGTTCGCCAGGTTCTCTCCGGCCTGTCCGATGGTGCCCTGGGCGTTGTCCAGGGTTGTCTGCATGCCATTGATGGCTTCGGTAGGTGCGTCCGAGAGACTGGCAATCTTATCCTTGGCCCCGTCCGTGGCGGCCTGTCCGATGCCCTCGCCTTCCTGACGGGCTTCCGTCTCGGAGCCGTTAAACAGGTCGGAGATGAGGGTTTTGATTTCTTCCTGCCCGCTGGCGTTCTTGATGGCATCCATGATTCCGGAGCTGATCTCCTGGCTCATGAGCTCGGATGCCTTGATGCCCAGTTCCTCGCACGCCGCCTGAATCTGGCTCTGGGTTTCCCCGCTGAGACCGGCAAACTTGCCCGTCACAGCGGCGCTGAGATCAATGGTTTCCCCGGCATTCTCCGCAGCATCCTGAGCCGCATCCATGGCATTGCCCATGAGGTCGTTCATCTGCTGGGAAAGGAGGTCATAGACCGCCTGCTGGCGCTCGGCCGGGGGCTTTCCAAGGGCCTCTTCCAGGCTCGCCCAGAAGGCCTCTGACGCTTCTTCGCCCATGCCAAGGGAGAAGTCGAAGTCCCACTGAGTGTCATTCCAGGAATCCGTGAGCACTTTCCGAATCGTATCTCTCAGGTCCCCACCATTGTTCGGGCCGTCATTCAGGTACTTGTTGATGGCTCCCTGAAGGGCTTCCACATACGCCTGCATGGGCGCGTCGAAGGTGGATTCATCAATGTCCACGTTCGGGTTGCTCTTCAGGAGGGCGCTCATGATGGCGGCCATGTCGTATCCGGCGGTGCCTTCCTGCAGCCCGGATTCCAGACTGGCTTTCAGGACATTGGCGGCGTTGCTGGAGGCTTCCTTGGCCTGTTCGGAGCTGATCACACCGTAGTTGATCAGCATGGTGTTCACCAGGTTGCTGAAGAAGCTTCCGATGCCCTCCACGGCTGACTTGATGCCGTCGATCAGCATCTTTCCCAGGCTCAGTCCGGCGTTCCAGATGGCCTGTATGCCTTCAGGAGAGAAGATATAGGACACGATTTCCCCGGCCAGCTTGCCAAGCTCTCCGAGAGCTCCGCGGATGCCTTCGCCGAGGTTTGTGACGAAAGACTTGTATGCATCGCTTTCGGGGATGTTCTTGATCCCGTCCAGGATGTTTCTGACCAGATCGGTGGCCAGCTTTCCGATATTGGTTCCGAGGGTGTTCCCGTCAGCTGTGGCGCTTCCCAGAGCGGATCCGATGCCTTCCAGGAGGGCACTCACCATCTTCGTACCCAGGGAAAGGCCTCCCTGGATCATGTTCATGGCATCCGGCAGCTTTTCGATGAGCCCGGAGATGAGCTTGTTGAGAACGTCCCCGATGGAGCCGCCGATATCCTGAGCGCTGATCTGCGTGATGGCATCCCCGATCCCGTCGATGAGGGAATTGGCCAGCTGCATGCCCAGACTCAGAGCGCTGTCGGCAGCGTCCAGTATGCTGGGAAGCGTGCTGATAAGGCCGGTGATCAGGGTGTTCAGGAGCGTTCCGATGGAAGACCCCACACCGCTGTCGGCCATGGACTGAATGGCGCTCGTAATGCCCGAGAACAGGGATTCCGCCAGCTGTGCACCCAGGGAAAGGCCGTCCTTCACGACGTCAATCACCTGAGGTGCCAGGCGTACCATGCTCTCCACAACGGACTGAAGCATCTGCCCGATGCTTGAGCCGATGCCTTCCGTGCCGATCGTGTCTATGGCGCTCCGGATGCCTTCAATCAGCCCGGAGGCCAGCTTCATGCCTACCGACATGCCGTTTTCCACAGCGGCCATAACGCCCGGGATGGCCTTGATCAGGCCCTGTACCAGGGTGGTCACCAGATTGCCGAACTTGTCGCCCAGGCCGGACCAGTCGATGGAGGCGATGCCGTCCATGAGGGCCGTGCCCAGCTGATTCATGAAGCTGACAAAGTGATCCGTGGCATCTCCGTTGGCGGCGGCATCCAGTACGTCCGTAATGCCGGTGATGATACTGGACAGGAGATTCTCAGCGGCACCCGCGATGCCCTCCGCGTTCTCGGAGGTGAAGGAGCTTGCAATGGCGTCGAAGATGTCGGCGGCAAAGGTGCTGATCCCGGAAATCCCGTCCGTAATGGCGGACAGGATCTGGGTGGCCAGGTTCGCGCCTCCGCTGAGGGCGTTCTCCAGCAGTCCGGATTCGCCCTCGCTGCCGAAGATCACGTCACCGATCCGCCGCATGATGTCCACGACGGTGTCCTTGTTGTCCGAGATCCCGGAGGAGATGGCGCTGACGATGCTCTCCGCGACGCTTCCGATGGCGTCAAAGGCGTTGCCGATGTTATCCGGTGTGAGGAAGCCTCCGATGGCTTCCATGATCCGGGTTCCGGCATCCGCAATGTCCACAATTGAGTCGATGATCCCGTTGATGATGTCTCCGGCGATATCCCCGGCGGAGGTGAAGGCATCCGCAAAACCTTCACTGGTGATCAGGTCGCCGATGGCCGTCACGATCTGGACACCTGCGTCCCCGATGGACGTGATGCCCTGCTTGACGCCCCGGAAGATGCTCTGGCCCATGGACTTGGCCTTCTCGGTGAGCTGCGGCCAGTCGGTGTTGCTGAGCTTCTCCGTGACGGCGTCAATGACCTTTGTGGAGAAGTCCGTCACGCCCCTGATGCCGGAGATGATGCCGTCAATGATGTTCTGTCCCACCGATTCGAAGGTGGAGAAGTCGAACTCAAAGCCTTCCTCCGGGTTGATGAGCTCCGCCAGTTTGCTTCCGAATCCGGAAAGGGTGGTCTCAATCTCCGACATGGAACCCTTGAAGGCCTCGGAAAGCTTGGTGGCGCTCTCGCCCCAGTCCACTTCCTTCAGGCCTTCCACGACAGCCAGAGCCAGTTCCCCGCCCGTCTTGACGAGGGTGGGGATCATGTTCAGGGTGCCGATGATAAAGTTCGTTGCCAGCTGATGGGCGGATCCCACAAGGGAAGGAATGTTGTCCTTCAGGCCCTTGCCGATGCCCTCCACAAAGCCCTTGCCCACACCGACGATGCCGTCCATGTTCTGGGAGATGGAATCCATCAGGAAGGTCAGGAGGTAGGCACCCGCGTCGGAAACTCCCGTCATGGCCTCCTCAACGCCGGAAGCCATGGAGCCCAGAGCTTCACCCATCCGATCCCGGATAGCCTGGCCGTTTTCCACCAGGTAGTTCTTCAGTTCTGCGGACTTCTCACTCACCAGATGACAGGCTTTTTCGAACGTCTCCCCGATGGAGTTGTTCGTGTCCATGACGGCCGCCCCGAAGGCGATCATGCCGATGCTGGCAAAGCCCAGAGGAGAAGAGAGTGCCCAGATCAGAGCGGGAAGCCCTGCCAGGGTGGTGGCGAGCTTGCCGCCGATCACGAGGGCTGGACCCATGGATGCGGCGAGGCCAAGGAGGCGGGTGAGGCCCATCTTGGTATCGTCATCCATGCCGTTGAGCTTGTCGAAGAGGTGGGTGATGTTCTGCACCACGTCCCGGAGGGGACCCTGATTCAGCTCGAACAGGGACTGTTTGAATCCGTCGATGGCGGATTTCATGATCTCGATATCGCCCCGCAGGTTGTCCTGCTGGACGAGACGCATGTTCTCCGCAGCGCCGTTCACTTCGCTCATGTATCCCAGGAGCTGGTCGAACTCGCCCGCCACGGCGGAATCCATGAGCTTCTTGCCCGCAGCCAGTGTGCGGGTGTCGAAGATGGCGTCCATGAACTGGTTCCGCTCCACGTCGGTGGAGAAGGAATCATAGATGCCCTGCAGTTCCTTGAGCGCCTCGCCCAAGGGCTTGACGTTGCCCTGCGAGTCATAGGCGCTGTATCCAAACTCGTCCATGGCCTTCTGGGCCTTGGTGGTGGGCTGATAGATGTTCTTGAGGACGTTCCTGAGCTGAGTACCGGCCTCCGCGCCGCTGTATCCGGCGTTTCCGAGGGCACCCAGTGCCGCAAGGCCTGCCTGCATGCTCTGTCCCGTCACGCCCAGCTGTCCGCCCACGGTGGAGAGCGCTTCGCCGAACTCAGCGACGGAGCCCTTGGCCTTGGTGGCCATGACAGCCAGAGAGTCGGCCACCTGCTCGGGTCCGCCCGCGGCGTCTCCCAGGGTAGCCATGACGTTGGTGATGATGCTGGCGCTCTGCTCGATATCGATGCCTCCGGCGGCCGCCATGTTCAGCACCGTGTCCAGCATGGAGGCAACCTCATCAAACCCTTCCACGGCGTCATAACCCGCCATGAGCAGGACGTTGAGGCCCTCCGCCGCCTGGGTGGCTGTGTACTGGGTGGTGGCACCCATCTCGAGGGCTTTCTTCTTCAGGGCATCCATGGCAGCAGCGTTGTTCTGCAGGTCCTTGCCGCCGGTGGCGTACACCTGCGACATGGCCGCCTGGAAGTCCATGCCGGTGCTCACCACGGACTTGGCTGCCGCCACAATGGGCGTGGTGACCGTCAGGGAGAGCATGGCCCCGGTCTTCATCATGGATTTCCCCAGATCCTCGAGAGACTGTTTCGCGCTGGAGCAGGCCGTGCTGATGGAGGAGGACATGGATCTGGATGCCCTTTCCGCGCCCTGGGAGATGTTGCTGAACGCCTGATCCGCCGATGTCCCGATGCCGTGCATCTGGCTTTCTGTGGTGGATTTGGCTTGCTTCATGGCCTTGTCGATGCCGCTCGTATCGACATTAAAGGACGCGAAGAGTTCACCGACTTTCAGTGCCATGCGTGTTTCACCCTCTCATTGGCGTATTCACGGAAAGGATCTGGGAGAAGAAGGCGTTCGCCTGTTCCTCCGCGCTTTCCTCACTTTCCTTCTGCTTCGCTTCGGCCATTTCCGCCTGTACCCGGTTGGATACCGCCCCGAATGGGTTCAGGTTCCGGTACAGGACGAGGAATTTCCGCCATGTCAGTCTGGGCAGTTCCGTCACCAGATCAATGCCGTAATCCCTCTGAAAATCTGCTTCCACGGCGCTCCATATGTGGAGCAGATTTATTTTTTTGACTCTTTCGGTGCCTTGGCCACGGTGCCGTCATCCGAGCCTTCCTGGATATCCTCCTCCTCATCGTCTGAGCCGTTGATCATCTCAAACAGTCGGCTGATGAGGGTGGCAAGGCCCTTGGCGGTGGCGCCCTTCCTGCACAGGGCATCCACGTTTTCCTTGCCCAACATCTCGTCCGCGGCGCGGTAGATGTAGGCGGTGGCGTTCTCCCCCTCCGCCAGCTCGGACCTGGCCATCATGATGGGGAGGGACGCGGGAACCGCCTTCTTCACGGTGAGCCTGACGCCCATCCAGGTGACTTCAATAACGTCTTCTTCCTGTTCAGAGTAGAACTGGTCGAAATCAAGTGTAAACTTCTTCATTTGTCCTTGTCCTTTCACAAAAAGCACAGGGGACCGGACAAATCCGATCCCCTGTCAGGTCTTTACTGGGTGACGGTGACGTTGATCTCAGCGGTCTTGGAGCCGTTCACGGTGGTGACGGTGATCTTCCCGGAGCCGGGACGCAGAGCCGTGATGGTGAAGCCTTCCTCGGTCACGTTGCCGATGTTGAAGTACTTCCGGCCGGTGCTGGTGTAGCGGTACCTGCCGTTGCTGGCGGTGGTGGGCTCCACCTTGACCTTGATCAGGGCGGGCGCGTCACCCACAGCCAGAGACAGGGTGGAAACCTCTTCCTGGCCCTGATAGAGCTTCACGCCGGTGACGGAGATGTAAGCTTCCACCTCCGCCTCGCCGACCTGCTCCAGATCCCAGGAGACGCTGTCCTCGGTCTCATTGCTGCTCAGTTCGGTGCTGGTGACGATGTAATCCGCCACGGTCCTGTGGCCGTAGGCGTCAGTGAAACGCAGGGTGGCATCGCCGGTGCAGCCGACTCCGGTCTTGTAGCTGTCCAGGAGTGCCTGGCCGTCATCCTGATCGCCGGTCACGGCGTCAAAACGGGGCTTGCCTTCCAGCGTCATGGAACCATTCCGCTTGGTGACGTAAGGCTCGGCCCACTCGTCCGTCGCAGCGCTTCCGTCCTCGGTGTTGCTGTCGATGGTGTAGGTCATGGTGTCAAGTCCGTTGATGCGCTTCCAGCTGTCATCAGCCGGGTCCAGGATCTCGACCTTCCAGTCACGGATGTTGGTAGGGCATCCGCGTTTACGACCCTTCATAGCTTTCCCCTCTTTCTTTTATCCGCAGTAGCGGAATACGTAGTTGCTTGAGTAGATTTCCCGCTTGCTTTCATCCGGTCCCAGGCCCGCAGACGCGTTGATCACTTCGATGCTCACCTGAGGGCCGTCGCCATGGAGGAATCCGGAAAACTCATCCAGAGCGTCCCGGATGGATTCGGATAACTCGAAGGCGGTGCGGGTGTCCTTGGCCCGCGTGACGATCTGGATCCGCGCTCCCGTACTGCTCCCGGGCTTGCCGGAGTCCGTGCAGAACACACAGATGCACAGATCGGGCTTATCGGGCATGTGCCCGTAAAACAGGTTTCCGTCCTGTTCAGCGTCAGGGATGATGCCAAGTCCTTCGTCCGCAAGATGCAGGACGATATCTTCCAGAAGATTCATCGACTCACCCCAATCCGCTCATGAATTCTGACTTGATCAGTTCGGCCATCTCGTGCTGTACCGTGCTGTCATTGCAGGGGTCTTCCAGGTATTTTGCCTTCCGTCCCCGCTGGTGCCGGTACCAGGTTCGCTCATGCTGCACACAGGCATAGGGGGTATCGTAGGATACCGTCCCTGATGTCCCGTCCTCATTCACGTCCACGGAGCATGAGGCCTTCAGAGGGCCCATGTCCAGGGGTACCTGTTCCTTGCTTACTGCCGCAAGATGATCCAGGGCCGCATGCAGACCCCGTTTGGATGCATACTTCGCGACTTCCTCCACGAGTGCCGTGTCCAGGTGTACGCTGATTTTCATGCCCATTACGACAGGGTCACCTCCAGATGATCCTCCGTAAAGGTTCTGAGGATGTCGCAGCGTGTCACGGTGTACTCCTCTCCCTCATGGATGACGATGGAGCGGCGGGGGATTTCTCGCCCCGTGCAGAACATCGTGGCCCTTGCGGGGTCATCATCCATGGTACCGCTCACGCCGGACTGCCGGGTGAGGGTCAGGCAGGGTTCGATGCGGCATTTCCGGTGCTCCTCCGGACCGTAGATCGGCCCGCCTGATCCCTCCCGCACATAAGGTCGGACAGTGACAGTCTGTCGGAGAAATGCATCGATTAATGCCACGTTGATGCCCCCCATTCCAGTCCACGGTAGAGGAGACCTGCGTGACGCAGCAGGGACCGGGCGGCGGGGCAGATTGTCCTGTCTGTGATCCTGCCGTTGTCGCTGTAGCTTTCGTCGAAGGTCATGGAAAACTTGCCAATGGTGAAGGATTTGACGCCCTGAGGCATTGACTCCATCTCCCTGGAGCGTTCTGCCAGGGTGCGCTCATGATCGATCTGATATCTCACAGCCTGATCAAAGAGCTTTTTCTGCTCCATGCTGCTGATCCGGTTCGGGATGATGTACTCAGCCATCCTTTCACAGCACATGCGCATCTCCTCCTCACCAGGAGGCGGGAAGTCCATGTGTTTGTCCGGCATACTGTCACCACCTTTTTAAAAGGGAGAGCGGTTGCCCGCCCTCCCGTGGGGGTCCGGATTACAGATCGCCGACTTCGCCGTTGTCGGGGTTGGCGTTGTTGGAGGCAGGATTGCTCAGGACAGCGAAGGGGTAGTAGTTCTTGCCAGCGACTGGATGAACGGGCTTGGGCAGCTGCCAGCCCAGACGCATGGTGGCGCGGAGGGCGACGCAGTCCTGCTCCATCAGGGACAGGGTGACGTTGCCGGTGCCGTCGGTGATGGTGCCCTGGTCGAAGATCTTGTAGGTGATGTCCTGACGGATCGCGTACCGGGCCATGTCGAAATCACCAGCGAGCAGGAGCGTGTCCTGATCCCAGGCGCCGTTCTTGGGGAAGATCAGGGGATTGCCGTCCAGCTCGAAGATGTGACGGCCGCCCGCGCCGTTGCTGTAGGCGGTGCGGAAGATGGGCTGCTTGTTGGCGTCAACGGCGCCGCGGAGCTGAGCCTTCAGCTTCAGAGCACCCACGAGGCCGCTGATTTCGAAACCGTAATCTTCCACCATGGAGAAGACGCCGCCCACGCCCAGGATTTCCTTGTACAGGTCCTTGGCCGCTTCGCTGTGAACGACTTCGTTGCCCGCGGCGATGGCGCCGGGCACAATGCCTACGGGCCAGGTAGCGGGCTTCTTGATGCCGAAGAAGGCCGCGGCGTCAATGGCACGGGCGAAGGCTTCCTCAATGCGCGGACGCACCTGGGCCCAGATGTCATAGCTGGCGTCGGCCAGAACGGCTTCGGGGATGGGAACGATCACAGCCAGTTCCTCGGCGGTGATGAAGACGTTGTCCCAGCTCATGCCGGAGGTGAGTTTCCTGCCGGTGTCCCCGGACACGAAATTGGCTTCGAGGGTATCGGTCATGACGGGCACCTTGGTCTGCTTGCTGGTCATGTCGGCCATGCGGCGAGCCAGGGACAGGAAAACGGACTGCTGGGGCACATTCTGCAGGATTTCACGGGAAATCTGATCGGGAATCAGAGGGGCAGCGTTCGTGCGCGTGATCATCGTATTCACTCCTTTTTATGATGCTTTACATGTATCCCGCCGCGGAGCGGAGCGCGTTATTGGCTTCGGTGTACAGATTCCCCTGGGATGCCGGATCGGGATCCTTGCGGGTCTCAGCACCGCCTTTGCTCGGCTTCGCTTCGTCAAACAGGTACGGGTCGGATTTCTTCAGAGCGTCCAGCTGATCGGAAATGCCTTCCAGTTTGCCGTCTTCGCTCTGCTTGATCTTATCCATGTCCAGCATGGACATGATCACCTTGATGTTCCGGGGCTTGGATTCCCGGATGGCGTCGGAGATTGAGTGCTCCAGGCCCATCTTCCTGATCTGCGCATCCTTGGTGGCCAGATCCTGGGTAAACTGGGCAAGCTGTGTCTTCAGGGCATCCATACCCGTCAGACTGGACTGGGCTTCGTTCAGCTTGGTCTGCACGTCCGCCAGCTGAGTGCGAAGGTTCTTGACGTTATTCCGCTCGTCGTCAAATTTGCCCTTGGGAATGTACGATCCGTCCCGTGCATTGACGATGTCGATTTCCGGGTGTTCTTTCAGGACACTGTCAACCTGTCCGTACAGATCCTCTCCCAGAATTCCCTTCAGAAAGTCGTGGGCCATGTTTTCCTCCTTGCTACCGCCAGGCTGATATTTATGCCGGGTGCCGTCCGGCTGCGGCGATACCATGCTGATGCCCGCATGGTGGGCAGATATATAAAAACGCCCGGAATCCGGACGCTTTTATCTGATGTTCTTCCTGAGCGCTTCGTAGGCATCCTGTATCTTCTGTGCCCTGAAGGCGCTCGTGACGAATGACCTGTACTCGGCTGACTGGCAGCTCTTGTAGTGCGTGTCGGCGGAGTCCAGGACGTCAAAGAGACGCATGATCTTCTCTGCGTCCTCTCTGCTGATGGTTACGGTGTCGGGGACCGGTTCGGCCTCCGGCGCCTTCTGTACCACATCCTGAGGCATGTTCTTCCTCCTGCTCATATTTTCACCTTTTTCGCGCCGTAAAACTCCGGATGCGCTTCCACCATGTAATCGCAGATGTTTCCGGTTTCCTTGTTCACCGCGATGGTGGTGGGTGCGATCACCCGGGAGCTTTCGGTAAAAATGAAATAATGGCCGTCATCCAGAGCATGTCTCTGGAACCGGAGTCCAGGTACGATCTGGTGGACCTTCCTGTATGCTTCTTTTACTGTCATGTCTCTCACTTGAACCGGAGCTTCTGGCGGCCGCCCTCTCTGCCGTACTGGCGGAGAATGCCGTGTTTGTTGGTCTGGACGATGTTTCTCGCCTCGCCCTGCCACTTCCGCACGTTGCTCCAGGCGAACTGCTCGGAGGCTCTGTCTGAGGCCACAGCCATGCGGCGCTTCCACTTCCGGATGTTTCTCTCGCAGTTCCGGAGCTGGGACCGCTCCGTGTACTCGGCGCTGGGTTTTTCCACCTTGGCGGGACGCTTCAGCGCCTGTGTATGGCTGATGCCCGGGTAATAGGTGTTCAGGTCATGCATGCACCGGGGATGGAAGACCCCCGCCCCCTGTGCCTCCGCCAGGGAAGGATAGTGCCGGTCCTCTCCGGAGACGGAGACCACCACGTCCTCCCATGCGGTGCAGATGGGGCAGGCCCCGGCGTGACTGGAGATCACCGCCAGATCGTATCCGTATTCCCGCATGGTGTCCACGTACCCCTGCAGCGTGGCCTTCTCGATCCCCGTGAGGGTGGCCATCTCAGCGTAGCTGGACATCTCCCACCGCCGCCCGGCTCTGTCCACGAAGGACGTTACACCCCGGTTGGCAAAGTCCTCCAGCTCCTGCCTGACGGCTTCCTTGTAGGTGATGGCACCCGTTGCCGCCTTGGCGGTCACGTGTCCCACAATGTCGGCATAGACGTCGTTGCACTGGCGGAGGATGGTCCTGTCCGCCGCGTCCATGGTCCGGTTCAGATCATCCACGATGAGAGCCACCTTGTTCATGTTCTTGATGGGCTCCGCGCCCATGACGTCAAGGTACTCCCTGGCCTCCACGACCCATCTTCCGCTGGCGTCCTGGTAGGCCTTTTTCACAAGCTCATTCGTGATCCTTTTCCGGTTCCGGGACAGGTTGGCGACGATCTTTGTGAGGCGGTCATTGATGCCCCGGAGCTCCATGGACTTCCGGATCGCCCAGGTGGACGGATCGGTCACGCCCTTCTCCAACTGTCTTGCGACAGCCCGGAGGACGTCCAGCTCCGCCTCCTCGTAGATCTGCATGACATCCTGTGCCATTTCGTCATGCGCATGGATGGATACGGGCATTCAGATCACTCCCCGGCTTCAGGGTTTTCGAAATCCCCCAGGAGCATTTCAGGTGCTGTGATGGGCTGGCCGTATTCCTTCGTGACCCGCTCCACTTCCGCATTGATCTCTTCCTCGCCCCAGTCCGGGTGCAGGATCCGGACGGAGGTTTCCACGGATGCCGCCTGTGCCGCCCGCATCTGAGCCACCGTGGCAGCCAGATTGGACAGGTCCGCACCCATGGTGTCCGTGAAGGACATGACCACCACATCGGATGCCAGGCTGCTTTTCTCCGGATAGAGCGCTGCGTCCATTCTCACCATGGCGGTGAGGATTTTTTCCATGGGCGCCTGCCAGTAGAGCTGTTTCTTGTTTTTCGTGATGGCGCTCCGGCGCTCACGGATGGAAAGGGCCGTTCCGCTCTCTGCGGATCCGTTGATGCCGATACCGAAGGACTGAGGACTGTATCCGGCCATCTGGATGATGTTGGTGATCAGGTTGTCGCAGATCTGCTGATGCTCCGCGGACCGGATGTTGAACTGACTCAGTGTGATGGGATTGCCCTGTACCCTGTCCGTGTCAATGTCCATGGCCACGAAGGTTTCCTGATCCATGTCAAAGTCCCACATGCCCTGTGTGCTGCAGCCCTCCAGCATCTCCTGAGGCTTGCGTCTCAGGTAGTCCACAGGAATGACCATCCTTGCCTTCGCCAGGCGGATGTCGCGCATCCAGGAGGTGTAGGCTTCGTCCAGAGCGTCACAGAGGTCCCTCAGGCCGTCCAGGTCGGAGCGTCCCAGATTGGAGGAGCGGAAGTTCCGGTTCGGCCGCATGTTGGTGATATGCACGGCCAGAATCTCGTCCACGGGGGTGTCGATCTCCGCAGCGTATCCCAGTTCCTCCAGAATCTTGTCCGGCTGTCTCTGTCCCAGTATGTCCCCGTTGCCGTCAAAGATGGCCATGGAGATGTGTCCCCGGGTGTAGCACTCATAGATCCGCCGGTACCGGTCGTGCTCCGGATCGGAGGCAAGCGTCGTGAAGAAATGCACGGCACTCAGCTCGTCGAAGGTGTATTCCGGCCAGGCATTGTCCGGCTGAACAACGTCAAGGGCCGGATGATCCACATCCCGGGACCACCGGCATTTCATATAAATGTCGCCCAGGGCGGAACAGCTCTCCGCCGCCTCCGACAGCTTGGATTCCAGGTTGCACAGGCCGATCAGCTCTTCCAGGCGCTTCTGGCGGATGCCGTCCGGGTCTTCCATCTCCGAGCGCAGGCTGAATGTTGGTGCGTTTCCGAAGAGGAGGTTGGCGCTCGTGGCAGCGATGTCGCTTCCCAGGGGAACATGGATCCGGCATTTCCCGCGGCGCTTCCAGAACGTGTCTGTACGGGCCGTTCTTGTCAGTTCCTTATGATCCCCGCTGTACAGAGCACTCAGCCCATCGTAGTACCTGTTACTGTAGTAATGGATTCGGTTCCACACTTCCTGCGGATCCATCGGGGTTATGGTGCTCATGGGCTTCGCCTCCTTCCTTCCGTGCGGCCTCCCGGTCGAGGGTTGCCGCGAACTTTCTCAATGCCTCCGCCTTTGCCCGCAAAAGAACAGGGTCCGGCTCATACGCCGGGCACCGGTGATTGAAGCACCGGCGGATGGGCTTGTCCGCCTCCCGCTGCGCGAGATTGCAGTCTGATCTGTATCCCTTGGGTTCGGTGTATTCGGGTGTGCGGTGATGGCTGCACACATCGCACTTGATGATGATATCCCGCACATCCTCACTCCCTCTCCAGATATCTCTTGTAGGAATAGAATCCGTATTCGGTGCTGTCCAGGCAGTCAATGGGATAGGATCCGTCATCCAGACGCACCCATTCGCCCTTCTCATAGGCTTTCTGATCCCAGACGGCCATCTGATAGGCCTCATGCCATGTGTCCATGGCTGTCGAGATGCGGAAGCGGGGCTTCCCCGCCTTCGTCTTCTGAGCCATGAGCTGCATGTTCAGCTCGATCCTCTGATTGATCCCGTCCGACTTGTCAAAGGACCGGACGAGGAATCTGGACATGCCGTGCTGTCTCAGAGCGTCATCCAGGCCCCGGCGGAAGAGCTTCGCAGCACTGTCCACATAGATGGTGCCCAGCTGCGGGTACTGCCGTGCCAGAGGCGTGAGCCACCGGATGATCTCCTCGCAGTATCTGGACTCGCTCATGCGGTCATCCATGCCCTGCTTCCGGTAATAGCCGGATATGAGATGAGCCTCCCGGAAACCGGGCGTGAACCCGATCAGGGTGGCCACCGTCGCATCCGTGCCGCCCACGTCGATGCCGATGGCAAGTTCGTTGTAGTGAGTGTTCCGGATTTCCTCGGGTGTGATCCCGATCATTTCCCGGTTGTATCCCGTATAGATGGCACCGGATGACGCCGTCCTCTGGCCGAGGATGTCCGCCTTGTACCAGACGGAGGAGCGGTCGTACTTGGACAGGATCCCCGCCAGCATCTCCGTGGAAAGGGACAGATTGTCCGCAATCGTGAAGTGCTCGTAGTTGTACCCGGGGTTCTGTCCCTTCTTCTTCAGCTCATCCTGATAGTCCAGGAAGTCTGCGTAGAACCAGTGCCTCGGGGGCTTCGGGTTCAGGTCGAAGAAGACCTGCCGCCGGGTGGATGAGATTGTCCTGTCCATGACTTCCTGTACGAAGGTCTGGTGGCACTCATTCGCCTCGGTGATGTAGGCCGTTCCGTAGGTGTTGCCCTTGATGTAGGCGGCGGAATGGATGTTGTCGCCACCGGCGAAGATGACGATCTTGTTCTTGTTCCCGCCCTTGGTGTGGATGTACAGGGCTTCCTTCTTCAGGTACTGGCCCTGTCTGCACCGGCCATGGAACAGGTACTGGAGGCCGAAGCCGTTGCTGTCCAGGATGTTCATCTTGGCGCTTCCCAGAGATACCCCCGCTGCCAGATGCAGCTTGTCAGGATGATTCTCCAGGGCGGCGGCCCAGGCGAGGAGATTGATAATGTTCTTCCCGGCTCTCTTGCCGCCCTCCGCCACGTTCAGCCATGACTCTCTGGACCTGCGGATGTACTCGATCTGCTTCCGCTCAAACGGGGCGTATGGAATCTTGTAGGCCATTACTGATCCTTCTTTCCATCCGCCTGGGAAGCAGGTGCAGATGCCGTGCTGTTGTCATCAATCGCCTGGACAATGTCCGTGATGGTCCGATCCGAAACGGGATCGGTGAACAGCTCTGCATAGCCCATCATGATGTCGTTGGCTTCCGTCTCATCCTCAGCATTTACCACACCGGCCTTGGAGCGGAGGATTTCCATCTTCTCCTTATCCATGGCTTTCTGGTGCTCGAACCTGTCAGCGTCCAGCTTCTCGGTGTTCCTCCACCGGTCCGGAAGCCGATTCTTGAGCCAGAAGATCTGAGCGGTGACATCCGGCTTGATGTACTGCTCCTCCTCCACGATGACGATTTCTTCCTCTTCGGAAACCGTCCGGTCGTTTCTGAGGATGCGCTTCTTGATCTTCATGGGCTTCTTGACTTTGACTGTCTGTCCGAGGGCAGACAGGTACAAAGCGTTCTCCACCTGAACATCCGGGTTGATTTTTCCTCTTTTTAAGGCCTCATCAATTTCAGGATATCGCTTGATCCACTCGTACAGCCTGCCCTGGCTGATCCCGATCGCGTCCTCGGCGATCTGCTTGTTGGTCAAACCCCGCCTGGCGAATCCGGCAAGGGCAGTCAGGCCTTCATTGGTAAGCCATTCATTGACGATGCCCTTCCGTCCGATCCTTCCGGTCTTCTCCTTCTGGGGCTTCCCCGAATCTTTGGGCTTGACATTTTCGTCTCCCTCGGCTTCGGCAGGAGCGCTGTCCGGTTTCTTTCCGGGCTCTCCGGCTGGCTTCCTTGCGGTCGGCTTCTTCGCAGAAGACTTCTTTCCGGATTCCTTCCCCTCGGGTGCCTTGCCCCCGGATGTCTGCTCTGCAGGTTCCTTTCCTTCAGGCTTCTTCTCCTCTGGGGTTTTCTCCTCAGGCGTATCTCCTGCGGGTGCCTTTTCCTTGGGCTTGCTTTCTTTGCCTGTTTTTGTGGCCTTCCGGTCGGGTTTCTCTTCGGGTGGAGGATTTACCGTCTTCCCGGTCTTTTGCGCGAGCGCCGTGTCATCCACCATCTGGTTAACATTCAGGATCAGCCGGGTGCAAAGCTCAGAATCGTTGTCACTGATCCGGCAGCGCTCAATGTTCCGATTCAGTCGGAACTCACTGGCCACCTC
>CACYGY010000008.1 GCA_902774025.1 uncultured Eubacteriales bacterium | reverse complement strand
ATTCCTTTTTGCATTCCTTCTCTTATTCCATCTTCCTTAAACAATTCCATAGCCGCTGCTTCATTATATTCCGTCAACAGCATCCCTTTCACCTCCGCTCTGTGTGTCATCAGGTACGGCTTGATCATAAACTCGTCTGGCATATCTGAAATAGCCTTATCGATTGCATAATCAATTTCGCCCTTTCCCGCCCTGATCTGATCGACAATCCATGCATACTCTTTTAATGGCCTACACGCATTCAGGACTTCCGTGTTCCCATTATAGTTCACGTTGATCATGCGGACTTTCACTGCAATATCCGGGTCTGCATTCACATCTGAATCAACATCAAAGGAATCGCTCAATTGAAGGATGGTATCGTTGGGCTGGTCTGCCTTCCCATTGTAAAACACAACCAGTTTCGGCACCGGCAAGGAAATCAGCCCGCTTCCATACTTGTTCAGCTTGTTTTCAACAATATACTTTTCGTACAGATTTGACGCATACTGCATCATTCTCAACGGCATATTCGGATTGTAGGAGGACTGCTGCTCAAACAGATTCATCTCCCCCGGAAGCAGCCGGATGTTTTCCGAAATCATGAACGAAACATCATTATGCATGCCCAGGTACATCACTTCTCTTATTGTCGTGATCCTGATCGCCTCAGGGTCTGCATAATCCGTTCCCCGGATCGCATTGTACAGGCTCAGCGTCCACGCCTTATTTTCTTCGGAACCGAAAATAAACTGGAAAAGCCTGTCTCTGTACTGCGGATTGCCCACGGGCATTTCATTGTCCTCCTCCTGAAGTAATCCCTCTTGTAGAATTCGCAGAATCATCCGTTCACATTATACTATGAAACGATCCCTGCAGTCAATGATTCCGACGTTCATGACCTGCTTCAGAATATGATGACCGGGAAGGTGACCGCAGCCGGACACCCATCATGGATTCTTTCATTTTCCCAGACAGTTTCCCGGGCTCATCACAGTTACGGTTCATGTCCGGTTTTCCGTGCCCGGTCCGAATACCGTCCGACCGTTCACGTCTTCCTCAGGAACCGGTTCCGCTCCCTTCCCCTTTCTGCATGCATCAGGATCCGGGGCCGGACAACCGCCATGCGGAGCCTGAAAGCCCGTCAGAAAGACAATGTGCCTCCGCACATCATTCCTTCCCGGTCACTGTCCATTTCCGTCCTCTGAACTCCGGCTGCCTGACTTTGGATTCCCGGCTGCAACAGCATCGCCCTCTGAGCTGAAAGACGTCTGACTCTTCTTCTCAGCATGGCGCCGCCCCGTGTTTTTCCGTTCCCGAAAAACGCCCGGTCTCCTCCCGTAAACAGGCGGATCCACAGTTCCGGGATTCCGGCCCCTTTCCGCAGCTCCGGGCGGTTCATGGAAAATTTCCGTTTCAGACCGCCGCTTTACAGGCTTAAGACTCCTCTGCGCAGTGTTACGGATGAGGCCCGGATCGCCTTCACCGCCAGAAGGACAAAGGCATGATTCCATGGTTTTCCGACGCAGATGCGTTTATCCTGCATTCTTTTCCGAATCTATTGACGAACCCCTTCCTATTTGGTAGATTCGTCTGTGACATAAGAGCCTGAAAAAGCATAAAGGAGTGGATCCCATGCGTTTTGATCTGCCCGATCCGGAACTGTCGGATCTTTCCGCCTGGCCCCGGCGTCGCCGGGAATGGATGAGTACAGCGGAAGACTGTCTCTACGGCCATGCGCCTGAGGGGCACGCCAGGGGACGAGTCATGGACCGGTATCCCGTATGGGGCGGAAAAGGGTTCCGGGAAGAGGTCTGCATCTTTATGAAACCGGACCACAGTATCTCCTTCCCCGCCACACTCTATGTGCCCAAAGGGCCGGGACCGCATCCGGTCATCACCTGGAACCAGTTCTCCCAACACGACTGGGACAAATGCCCCTACGAGGAAGCCGTGGCAAAATATGGGTTTATCGTCGCGGGCTTTGAGAGGGAAACCGTCTGGGCCGACAGCGCCGACGGGCCCAAGCCTGTCCGCAGTGCATTTCCCGGCTGGGACTGGGGCGGCGTCCGTGCCTGGGCTTTTGCCCAGTCATGTCTGCTGGACTACCTCCTCAGCCGCGAAGACGTGGATCCAAACCGCCTGGTATGCACGGGCTTTTCCCGGGGCGGCAAGGCAGCCCTTGCCTGCGGCATCTTCGATGAACGCTACCAGATCTGTGCCCCCATCTGTTCCGGTGCCGGCGGCTGCGGATGCTTCCGGTACCTGGGGGACGAGGAAGGCTTCTGTCAGGATGTCACAAAGGTGGAATCCCTGGGCCGCGTCGGCTCCGTATTCCCCTACTGGTGGGGCCCCGGCTTTCCCCGCTGGTTCCCCGAAGGAGACCCCGCACAGATGGGAAAAGAGCGGGAATTTCCGCTGGACGCTCATATTCTCAAGGCACTCATCGCCCCCAGAACCCTCTTCAGTCTGGAAGGCATCGGAGATGCCTGGTCCAATCCCAGGGGCACGGCCCTCACCTGGCGGGCAGCCCAGCCTGTCTTTGACCGGGTGGGCGGGCTGAACATCGCCCATTTCCGCCCCGGCGGACATGATTTCTCTGCGGATGACTGGCGGACACTGCTCCGGTTCTGCGACGATGTCTTCGCACACCGGGACGTGTCGGCGTACAATAACTGCCCCTTTCCTGAGGAAACCTGAAAGGAACAGCCATGCAGGAGTTTCTGTCTCTCACCCCGCACCGTCTATTCTGCCCGGATGACCCGGATTTCCCCCTCTCCCGTTTCACCATGACGATGGAGGAGAACGGATTCTGCCTGGAGGTGACGGGCGAGGAATTCTTTCCCCGGCGCGTCTGCCTTTCATGGCCCCTGAAGCTGCCCGCGGAAACCCGGGTCCTGGGAGATGCCTGGGAACGGGGATACGGAGACCTTCAGTGGGAAAGTCCCCGGGCAGGCCGTTTCCATCCCTGGTACCTTCTCTTCCATCTGGACGGCCTGACCCACGGCGCCGGCGTCATGACGGGCTGCGATACCCTGTGCTGCTGGGAAGCGGACGGGGATATTCTGACCCTGCACATGAATCTGGAAAACGGGACATGCCCCACCCTGGCCCAGGGGCGCACCCTCACCCTCTGTCATGTGCGGATCCGCCGGGGGCCTGCCGGCGAAAGTCCCATGGAAGCCGGCAGAGCCTTCTGCCGCATGCTCTGTCCACGGCCCCGCCTGCCCCGGGAACCCGTTCTGGGCATCAACAACTGGTATTACGCCTACGGGAATGCCCGTTCGGAGGAGATCCTCCGGGATGCGGACTTTTTCGCGTCTCTGGCGCCTCATGGGCTTTCCGCCTATGCGGTCATTGACGACGGCTGGCAGATCATGCATGACCCGTCCTATAACGGCGGACCCTGGCATCAGGGGAACTCCGCCTTTCCCGATATGCACGCCCTGGCCCTCGCTCTCCGGGAAAGGGGCATGCGTCCCGGCCTCTGGTTCCGCCCCCTGGTGACAAAGGAGGCGGATTCCTCCCTGAACCTCATGCACAACCGGGACGCTTCCTTTACGGTGCTGGATCCCAGCCGCCCCGAGGTGCTGGACCGTGTCCGGGAGGATACCGCCAGATTCCGGTCCTGGGGGTATGAGCTCATCAAGCACGATTTCACCTCCTTCGATATCACGGGTCTGTGGGGCCCCCAGATGGGCCTGAGGGTCACCCGGGGGGACTGGCATTTCCATGACCGGACCCGCACCACGGCCCGGATCCTTCTGGACCTGTACCGCGCCCTTCGCCAGGGCGCCGGGGACGCCCTGCTTCTTGGCTGCAATACCTTCTCCCATTTAAGCGCCGGCCTTTTCGAAATCCAGCGCACCGGAGACGACACCAGCGGCCGGGAATGGGCCCGCACCCGGAAAATGGGCGTCAACACCCTGGCCTTCCGGATGATGCAGCACAATCTCTTCTATGCCTGCGACGCAGACTGCGCGGGCATTACGCCCCATATTCCATGGGAGAAAAACCGGGAATGGCTGCGGGTCCTTGCCCTGAGCGGCACGCCCCTGTTTCTGTCCATGGACGTCCGTGCCGTAACCCCGTCCATGAGGGATGAGATCCGCGCGGCCCTTGAGTGCTCTCTGGCACAGGCGGTCTCCGGACGGATACCGGAACCTCTGGACTGGCTGACCACCTCCGTTCCTTCCCTCTGGCAGAGTAACGGTGAACGTTTCCACTTTGATTTCGGGGAGGACGGAGCATGAGCTATATCCGCAGCCCTCTGGAGGAAAAGACCGGTTTTCAGGACCGGCAGAACCTGATCCCCTCCATTGATTTCGCCTGTGATTTCGTCATGGTCTACGGCATTGACGAGGACATGCCTCACAGAGTCCGGACCTATGCGGAAGCCGGATACAGGGTGCACCTCATGACGGGCATCGCCTGGGGGAACTATCAGGATTACCTGAACGGCGAATGGGACGGCCGGAATCACTGGGACGAGGCCCAGACGGACCGGGAGGGCCGCACAGTCCTCCACAATCCCGGCATTCCCTGCATGGTGCCCACGGACGCCTTCGGAGACTATCTGACGGAAAAGCTGAAAAAAGGCGTGGACGCGGGCGTTCTGGCCATTCATCTGGAGGAACCGGAATTCTGGAACCGCAGCGGCTATTCCCCTGCCTTCCGCAGTGCCTACGAGGCCATGTATCATGAGCCCTTTCAGCCCCAGCACCTGTGCGCCGACGCCCAGATCCGCTGTGCCCGCCTGAAGCGGGCTCTGTACGCGCACGTGCTGGATCAGGTGAGCCGGAACCTGTGCGCCTATGCACTGGAAAAGTACGGCCGCCATCTCCGGTTCTATGTGCCCACCCACAGCCTCATCAACTACTGCCAGTGGCGGATTCTTTCCCCGGAATCCGCCCTCAACGCCCTCCCCTGTCTCAGCGGCTTCATCGCCCAGGTCTGGACAGGCACCAGCCGCACCCCCAACGTGCATGAGGGGCTCATCCGGGAGCGGACCTTTGAGACCGCCTTTCTGGAGTACGGCTGCATGCAGGAGCTGGTGCGGAATACAGGGCGGACCATGTGGTTCCTCCATGACCCGGTGGAGGACAATCCCGCCTACACCTGGGAAAACTACCGGGAACATTACAGGGAGACCCTCATCGCCTCCCTCATGCACCCCCGCGTGGCGCGCTATGAGGCCTGCACCTGGCCCACCCGGGTCATGGAAGGGGTGTTCCCCAGAGTTCAGCCGGGCATCCGGGAAAGGGACGAGACCAGTTACGCCGCCCCGCAGGCCCGGCGGATTCCCGACACCTACCGCACCTGGCTCATGTGCATGTTTCAGATGCTGGGGGACATGGAGGAAGAGGAGCCCCGGTGGGAAAACCACAATACGGCCCTGGGGCTTTTTATCTCGGACACCGCCCTTGATCAGCGCCTGTGTCCTCAGGACATGCCTTCGGACCCGGCGCATGAGGACAGGCTCCTGGAGCACTGGATCCGGAGGGAGGAAAGCACAGACGGCCCCCGGGCCCGGGACAGCCGGGCATTCACACAGACACTCCGCCGGGACGGAGCGCAGCGGAACAGCTGGCTTTCCGGCCTGACCTTCCCCCATTTCTTCGGTCTGGCCATGCCGCTTCTCAAGTACGGCCTGCCCCCCTGTCCCCTGCAGCTGGACAATCTTCCGCACTTTCCGGACAGTCTCCGGGGCATTCATGCCGCCATCCTCAGCTATGCCTTCATGACACCCACGGTTCCGGAGGTCCACCTGTGTCTCCGGTCGTGGATCCTCAGCGGCGGACATCTCCTGTTTGCGGAGCATGAAAGCATTTATCAAAACGTGCGATCCTGGTGGAAGGACCTGGGATTTGCCCGTCCCCTCGAGCATCTTCTCTCCGTCCTGGGCCTGGATCCGTCCGAGCGGGAAGGCGTCTTTCCCCTGGGGGAGGGCAGCCTGACCCTTGTGCGGCTCTGCCCCGCCGACATCTGTCTGGACGCTGCTCAGGCCATGGACTGGCGGTGTCTTGTCCGGGATTTCATCCGGCGCTCCGGCGGAGACTGGCAGTTTTCCAACACCCTTCTCCTCCGCCGCGGCCCCTATATCGTCGCCCGGGTCATGGACGAGAGCGTAAGCGACACACCCCTGCACCTTCAGGGACATTTTGCGGATCTGACGGAGGACCGCTGTCCCCTGATCACCTCCCTGGATATCCGTGCCGGGGACAGCGCCCTGCTCCTGGACCTTGACCGGATCCCCCGGGACAGGCCCCGGATCCTCATCAGCGCCGTGCGCATCCTGTCCATGGAGGAGGAGAGCCGCGGCCTCCTCCTCAGGACCCGGGGAGCCGGGGAGGTGCACGCCATTCTGAAACTGTTCCTTCCCTTCCCGCCCCTGGGCGTATCCTCCAGGCTTCCCCTCGCCATGGAATGGGACGAGGAGGCACAGGTCCTCTGCCTTGAGTGGGAAAACGACGGGAAGCCTCTGGATATCCGCGTGAAAGGAGAAAAAACATGAACTGGATTACCACCGACTGCGATGCCCCTCAGATCCAGGGAACCTTTTCTGCCAGCAGTCCCCGCTCCGCTTCCCTGGAAATCTGCGGTCTCGGTTTCTTTGAGTGCTCCCTGAACGGGGAAAAGGTGGGCGCCGATGTTCTGTCCCCGGTCTGGACGGACTACACCCCCCGTCAGAACCGCCGCCTGCTCTACCCCCTGGATGACCGGATGCGCTGCCGCGTGTCCTTCCTCCGGTATGATCTCACCCTCCGGAGCGGGGAAAACCGCCTGAGCATCCTGCTGGGAAACGGCTGGTACACCCAGAAGGAGCGCCTGGTGGAGGGAGACCTGTGGTACGGGGATATGCCCGTGCTGGCCTTCCGCCTCACCTGGGAGGAGGACGACGGACCCCATGAGTACGTCTCCGGCTCCCATCTGCGCTACCGTCTCTCCCCCATCATCAGCAACAATGTCTACACCGGCGAAACCCAGGACCTGCGGCTCATGGACAATCCCGGGCCCTGGAAACCGGTGCGGGAGACAAAGGGGCCGGAAGGCACGCCGGAGATTCAGACCTGTCCCCCCGACCGGGTCATCTGCCGCATCCGTCCCCTTCTGATTCACGAGGACGCGGGCAAGCGGATCTACGACTGCGGGCGGAACCTGACCGGTGTGCTCACCTTTGAAACCCCGGGACTGGAAGGGCACAGGACACAGGTGCGCTACGCGGAAAACCTGACGCCGGACATGGAGCTGGACACGGATTCCTGCGGAAGTACCGTTCAGATGGACCAGTGCATCTCCCGCGGACGGCCTGACCAGTTCCGGCCCCGCTTCACCTGGCACGGCTTCCGGTACGTGGAAGTCCAGGGCATGTGCAGAAATCCGGAGGTTCTGGAAATTCACACGGACATGGACGTGGTGGGGTATTTCCACTGCTCCGACCCGGTCCTGAACCATCTTCACAACGCCTATGTCCGGACCCGCCTGAACAACATGCACTGCGGCGTGCCCTCCGACTGTCCCCACCGGGAGCGTCTGGGCTACACCGGAGACGGGCAGGCCATTGCCAGCGCGGACATGTATCTGCTGGACGGCGATCTGTTCTACCGCAAGTGGATCCGGGATATTCTGGACAGTCAGGATCTCACCACCGGGCATGTGCAGCATACCGCTCCCTTCTACGGCGGCGGCGGCGGCCCGGGAGGCTGGGGAAGCGCCGTGGTGCTGGTGCCCTACGCCCATTACGTGCGCTACCGGGACCTGGAGATCATCCGGGACGCCTGGCCCCATATGCGCCTGTTCATCCAGTACCTCCAGTCCCGCATGGACGCCTCCATGCAGATCGTCCGGGAGGAGGAACTGGGCTGGTGTCTGGGGGACTGGTGCTCACCGGAGCCCGAGTCCCTGCCTGAAAAGTATGTCAACACCTGCTACTATCTCCGCTGTCTCAGGGTCATGGAGGAACTGGGCAGGGATCTGGGAGAGGACACCCGGGACCTGGAGGACGCCTGGACCCAGTGCGCCGTGCAGATGGACCGGCTCTACCGCCAGGGTGACCACTATCTCCAGGGCCATCAGGGCGCGGACGCCCTGGCGCTGGAAGCGGGCCTGGGCGATGAAGCGGTGGCCAGGGCCATGGCGGAGCGGTACGATCAGGAGGCAGGCTTTGACACGGGCTTCCTGGCCACGGGAAGCCTGATCCGCCAGCTCTTCAAGTACGGGTACGCGGATACGGCCCTGCATCTGCTCACCAGCCGGGCACCCATGCATTCCTTCGGCTGGCAGATGGACAAGGGCGCCACCACCCTCTGGGAGTACTGGGACGGCAAGAAATCCCAGGATCACCCCATGTTCGGCGGCTGCGTTTCGTCCCTTTATCACGATCTGGCCGGCATTTCCATGGAGGAGCCGGACGTGCTGCGGCCCCTGTTCCCCTCCATCATTTCAGGCCTGTCCGTCAGGACCCATACACGAGCGGGCTTCCATTCCGTGGCCTGGGAACGCAAGGACTATATCCGTCTGGATATCACCGTCCCCGTCAGAACCACCCTGATCCTCCCGGATGAGACCCTGATCCTGGAGAAGGGGCGCCATACCCTGATGAGAAGAGAGGTAAAAGCGTGAAATTCTATCTGATTCACCACGCCCACACGGACATCGGCTATACGGACCGGCAGGAAAAGATTCAGTGGAACCACGCCCGGTACCTGGAATCCGTTGTGGACATTCTCCGGGCATCCGAAAACCTGATCGACTGGAAGAATTTCTGCTGGAACGTGGAATGTCTGTGGGCCCTGGAAGCTTTCACCGCCAGAGGCCGCAGCGACTACCAGGAGGATTTCTGGAAGTATGTCAGTCAGGGACGCATCGGTCTGTCCGGCAGTTATCTGAACCTCACGGACCTGGTGGATGAGCGGGTCTTCAGGGAGGCCCTGGAGGCCGCCCTGCGGATTCCCGACCAGCGGGGCGTGCATGTCCGCTGCGCCATGACGGCGGACATCAACGGCTATCCCTGGGGTTATGTCTCCGCCATGGCGGACGCGGGCATTACCTGCCTGCTCTCCGCGGTACACACCCATCACGGGTACAACGCCCTGGGGAAGAAGCAGATTCCCTTTGTATGGGAGGGCCCGGACGGCAAGCAGATGCTGGTGTTCCAGTCGGAACATTACCATCTGGGGAATGAGCTGAACCTCCACGGCGCCTCACAGAAGATCAGCTACATGATCCGGGACGGCCTGGCGGAAACGCCCATCAGCCCCGACGAACTCCGCCAGACCCGGCTTCTGGCCTACGCCCGGAAGCTGAAGGAGGACGGGTATCCCCTGGACTTCGCCCCCATTCTGGTTTCGGGCATGCACACGGACAATTCCCCGCCCGGACCGGCCATCATTGAGTTCGTCCACCGCTGGAACCGGAAGCATCCGGAGCTGATGCTGGAAATGACCACCCTGGACCGCTTTTTCCAGGAGCTGGAACGCTACCGGGACACCTTCCCCGTCTACCGGGGCGACTGGACGGACTGGTGGAGCGACGGGGTGGGCTCCACCCCCGATGCGGTGCGGATTTACCGGGAAGCGGTGCGGAAATACCACATCTGCCGGAACCTGGATCCCCGCAGCACCAAAGGCGTCCGGGAGGAGCGGATGCAGAGCGCCCGCCGGGACCTGATGCTCTACAGCGAGCACACCTGGGGCTATTCCTCCAGTGTTTCCCAGCCGGCCCATCCCATGGTGGCCATGCTGGACGCCCGCAAGTCCATGTACGCCACAAGGGCCCACGAGGCCGTGAGCATGAATCTGGACGATCTGTGCGGCGCCATGGGAGAGACCCCGGTGGTCCTCTGGATGGACTACCGGCTGCATCTGGTGAACCCCAGCCCCGTGCCGGTCAGAACCATTGCCCGCACGGACATGGAGATCCTCTTTACCCACGAGCATTTCCGCCTGGTGCGGGAGGACACGGGGGCATCCGTCCCCTTCCAGCTTCTCCGGGTGCCCCGGGGCTGGGGCTTCCATATTCTGGCGGACCTGAAGCCCATGGAGCATGTGATCCTGCGGGTGGAGGAGATTCCCCCCGCCCCGCCGCCCATGCTGGGCATGTCCAGCCCCTACGGGGCCGAGGGCGTCCGGGACTTCGCCCATGTGCGGAAGGAAGACCCGGACTGGGTCCTGACGCCCTTTGAGATGATCACCCCCTTCCTGCATGTCCGCTGGGAGCGGGACAGGGGCATCACCTCCATTCTGGACCGCGCCCGGGGCCGGGAACTCATCACCCGGGAAGGGGACTGCGCTTTCCTGCCCGTGTATGAGCGGACGCCCGTGGAGGACAATACCTGCCGGGTGCGGGGCCGCATGGGCCGCAACCGGAAGGCCTTCAACACCCTCCGGGACATGGGAAGCCTTCAGGACGTGAAGATCACCGTTCAGGGAAGTCTGCTCAGTCAGGTGACCCTGTCCTTCCGCCTGGAGGGCACCCGCTCCGCAGAGCTCATCCTGACGGGCTATCGCGATCTGCCCCGCCTGGACGTGGACTTCCGTCTCCACAAGGACAGCGTTTCGGACCCGGAAAACCTGTATCTCACCCTCCCCTTCTCCGGTGAGGGCCGCGTCCTGTGGGCAGACAAGACCGGCTGCCGCTTCCGCCCCAGGATTGACCAGATTCCGGGCACCTGCTGCGATTTCTACGCCCTGCAGAACGGCCTGGCCTGGATTGATGATCAGGCTCTGGTGGTGGAAACACCTGATGTGCCCCTCATCTCCATGGGTTCCCTGGAAGCCCATGACATCCGCCTGTGCGGCGACGCGGAGCTGAAGAACACGGACCGGGTGGACTCCTGGGTCATGAACAATTTCTGGGAAACCAATTTCAAGGCAGACCTGGGGGGCTTCCACCAGTTCCACTACAGCCTGCGCCTTATGGACACCACGGACCCGGAGGCGTGCTTTGCTCAGGCGGAGGCGGAGAACACCGGCGTTCTCTGCTTCCCTTCCTTCGATGTGCCCCTGAAATGACAAACGGCGGGAGGGATCATCCCTCCCACCTCTTTGCTTTTCCCTTTGGGGGAAGCGGAACCGTTCTTCCTTCAGCACCGCTTGTCCGGGGACTTTCCCCATGATATAATCCAGCCGAACTGTAAAAGGAGGGATGGTTTCCATGGGTGTCTTTTCAAAGCATCACCGTTACCGTGAGGCGGGGGAACAGGCAAACGTCAACAATGTGGCCAGATTCGGCGAGCCTGCCAAATCCCTGTTCACCTCCGCCAAGGTTTTCACCCTGCATAAGCATATTGACATCACCGATGAGAGGGAGAATGTCGTTTACCAGTCCGACTCCAAGTTCTTTTCCATTAAGAACAAGACGGACATTACCACAGCCGGCGGAAAGCACGTCGCCCACATAGAGCGGAAAGTCTTTTCCCTGCATGAGCGGCACTTTGTCACCATGGCGGACGGAACGTATTTCGAGGTCTCCAATGAGCTGCTCCATATCGTAAAGGACATCACCAACATTGAGGGGCTGGGCTGGCAGCTTCGGGGCAATATTGCCGGACTGAACTTCGAGCTTTACGATGGCCATGGCGGGATCATCGCAGTCATCGGCCAGAAGATGTTTTCCCTGCACGACAAGTACTGCATCGATATCTACAAACCGGAATACGAGGAAAAGATCATCGCGGTCCTCATCGCCCTTCAGCATATCATCCGTGACCGTGAAGCCTCCGCCTCCGTTTCCTTCTCTTCCTCCTCCTCCTCCTCCGGCAAGTGAACACCGGACCCGGCCTGAGGCCGGGTTTTTTGCGTGTTCACGGGAACTGTTCCGCTTCTTAAGCGTCCATGGATGAGAAGGCCATTCCGCGGTGAAAGGGCGCATATCCCTTTCCTGCCTTGACTTTTGTCCATGATTCACGTAACGTATATGCAGCACGCATTCACGGACCGTCTCCGAAAGGAAGGTGACGCCTATGAAAAAATGGATTCTGCTCCTGGTTCTGTGCATGCTCCCCCTGTCGGCCCTGGCCCTGGATGACGCCGACTGGATCTGGTTTTCCCTGGACGGGGAAAGCCTGGAGGAGGCCCTGGAAGGTCCCGTGTGGCTCGCCCCCTTTGAGAGCGCTCCCCAGATGGAATCCGCCGTGGTGGAATCCGTCTCCGGCCGGATCATGGACGGCGGGTGGCGGATGGGGCAGACGGCGGCGGGGCAGATCGTCTGGATTCCCGCCTCCCCGCTTCTTCCGGAGACGGGGACGGATGACATCACCATCACACGCATGCTCTGCACGGTCACCCGGGACTGCTCCGCGTCCCTGATCCCGGAAAACGATGCGGAGCCCCTCCTGTCCGTCCCCCAGGGCGCACAGGTCATCTACATGGCGACCCTGGAAGATCTGGCCTATGTGGAAACCGAGTCGGACGGAAAACCCGTGTGGCTTTTCATGCCCGTGGACGCCCTTGAGGCCGTGCCCGTTGTCTTTGTGTCGGGAGGCACCCTGTCCTTTGACCCCCGCGTCACCGTGCTGGAATATGCCACGGTTTACGAGGACACCTTTGAATATGACGAGGACGGCGACTATACCTGGTCCACCCGGATCCGGACCCATGTCATGCCGGGGGACGTGGCCGTGAACGTCACGGAGCTGCCGGACAACACGGATCCTGAGGAAGGGGAGGAGGAAATCCGCGCGGTCATCCTGCCGGAAAACCTCCGGGTCCTGGGCTCTGAAATCCTCTGCTACATGCACCTTTCGGAGCTCCGCCTGCCGGACAGTCTCAGGGAAATGGATCCGGAGGCTCTTTATTCCTGCACCGTTGACCGCCTGATCCTCTCCCGGGGCTGCACCGCGGACGTGATGCCGGAGGGCAGCGTCATTGGCGCCTATGAGGTGGAGGAAGGCAATCCCCGGTATACCGCCCCGGACGGTGTTCTCCTTTCCGGAGACGGCAGCGTGCTCTTCCGCTATCCCAGCGGCAGAAAGGACACGCATTACGACGTCCCCGCCGGCGTCAGGCAAATCGCGGACCGTGCCTTTTACAGCGATGCCATGGACCTGCCCCTGCGGACCCTCTCCCTGCCCCTGGGGCTTGAGTCCATCGGGGAATACGCCTTTTCCGGCTGCGGAGAGCTCATCAGCCTGACGGTGCCCCTCACCGTGACGGACCTGGCCCCCACAGCCTTCCACAACTGTGTCAGTCTGGAACGCCTGTCTCTTCCCCCGGGGCTTGAGGCTTCCTTTGACGGCTACGCCCAGCAGGCAGACTTCACCTACTTCAACGGGGACAACAATGAAACCGGCACCCTGCCGGAGGACACGCACCGCTTCAGCTGGTACAGCGCCTGGGTGGACAATCCCCAGGGGGAGGGTGAGGAAACCCTCTACCGGGACAGGGAATGCCGTTATCCCTGCAAAACCCTCCCTGTGGGGACCCCTGTCACGGTGCGCAGCGTGCAGGGGGACATGGCCATGGTGGAAACGGGAAAATTCTCCGATCCCGAATGCTGGATTCCCCTGCGCTTCCTCACTCCCCTCACCCGGGAAACCCTCTTTGATCTGATGGGCGTCAGGATCCATGCCACCGGGGTATTCGTGGAGAATGACTTTGACGATGTCATCCTCTCCCATCAGAGAGTCCGGGTCTGCGGGGAGGGCGAGGACGGAAAATACGTCTGGGACTATTTTGACCTTTCCCAGGTGACCCTCCTGCGGTCCGGGACAAATGACCGGGTCCTGGGGTATCTTTCCGCCCCCGAAGGCACAGCCATCCGCTTCCTGGACGCGCCGGGGGGCACGGAGATCGGACATCTCTTCGATCCTGTTCAGGCCATCATCCTGGAGGAGCGGGAGGGTATGACCCACGTCCGGACGCTCCGGCTGAACGGCTGGGTTCCCTCCGCTCTGGTTTTCCCCGCTGAAATCCTCAATCCATGAACTCATGTCTGAAGAAAGGACGGATCCTCATGAAAAAACGTCTTGCCATTCTTCTCCTGTCCCTTGTCCTGATCTGCTCCCTGTCCCTGGCGGGCGCCGAATCCTCCTCCTGGAGCCAGATCAACCAGTCCCTGGAAAGGAGCGCGGACTGGAAAAACTATGTTGCGGATCCCGGGGCCTTCCAGCTGGGCGAGACCGCGCCCCTTGAGGGCAGCGATGATCTGTACATCCAGTCCTGGGGCACCTATCCCTCCCTGGACGGTTCCACCGTGTGCGTCCCCATGGCCATGGAATGGGCAAGGCAGTGGCTGGGGCTGGAGGAGGCCGATCTCAACGGGTTCGTGAACTTTTCCACCACCCCCAACGCCTACGCGCGGCTGACCCGGGGCGATGCCAATCCCATGGTCACCATCGCCTCCCGAGGCGTCACCATGGACACCGCCCATCCCATTGACATGGTGGTGGGCACGGCGCCCAACGCGGAGGAACGGAAGGCCGCCGAAGACGCCGGGCTTCACCTGGTCATGGTGCCTGTCTGCTATGACGCCTTTGTGTTCCTGGTCAACCACGACAATCCGGTGAATACCCTGACTCAGGACCAGATCCGGAGCATCTACGGCGGCGCCATCCGCCTGTGGAGTGAGGTGGGCGGCACGGAGGGGCTGACCATTGACGCCTATCAGCGTCCCCATGGCTCCGGCAGCCAGACCGCCATGGAGGAACTGGTCATGGACGGCTTCCAGCTGGCAGTCGCCTCCCCCGTCTACATTTCCGAGGGCATGAGCGACCTGATCCGGCAGGTGGGGAATTACGACAATGCCCCCACCGCCCTGGGATACTCCTATCTCTACTACGTGGACGGGCTCTACCGTTCCGGGAATATCAAGGTGCTGGCGGTGGACGGTGTGGAACCCTCTCCCGAAAACCTCCGGTCCGGCGCCTATCCCTATACCGTCAGTTACTACGCCGTCTACAATGAGGGCAATGAGGTTGCAGCCAGGTTTGCCGACTGGCTCATCTCCGACGAGGGACAGGCCTGCATTGCCCAGGCCGGTTATGTGCCCCTTCGGAATCCCGAAGGTCTCTGATCCCGCCCCGCGCCCTTCCCTTTTCGGCAGGACACAAAAGAGCACCGGCGTGACCGCCGGACGGAAAAAGACCGCCCCGTCCTCTCCTGCACTGTGACGGGGCGGTCTTTTTCCGTTTCCTGCGCTTCAGCCCCGGCACATTCCCCACTGCCGCACAGGGGGATTCAGAATGTGATTGGGGCCGGATGGAATTCCATGATCATCGTGAACGCAGGTCTCTTCCTGAAATGAAAATCCGGCCGTCAGCCTTTTCGCTGACGGCCGGGAAAAGCCATGGATTACTTGATGATGGTCAGGGACCCGCGGGGCTCGCCGTAGGCTTCCGCCGTAATCTTTCCGTTCAGGGCTTCGGTGATATAGTCAATCAGAGCCTGGTCCATCGGGATTCCGGTGTCGAACTTGTAGGCGGCGTGGGCAAGCACGTTGTACGTATCACCGCCGTCCGTGCAGAAATTGTTGGTCACAATGGCGTAGGTCGCATTCATGTCGAAGGGCTCGCCGTTGATGGCGCTGATGGTCACGCGCTGGATGGATGCGGGGGCATAGTAGCTGCTCTCCTTGCCGTCCAGGATATACACGGGACCCTGATCAAAGGCCTTCGTGGTGTCGATGGTCCACTCGATGCCGGAGGTCTGGGGGAATCCGCCGATGGGATCCGGCGTGAGGAAAGTGGAAGCTTCCAGGATTTCAAGCAGCTCCGCGCCGCTTACATAGGCCACGGCCACCGTGTTGCCAAAGGGCAGAACGGTATTGACCGCTTTCTTGGTCACTTCGCCCTTGGGGATGGAAGCGCGGATGCCGCCGCCGTTGGTGATGCCCACGATGGCGTTGGGTTCCACCTGTTCAATGCCGCCTTCCTTGACAACGGACCAGACGAGGGCGTCCACAACCAGGTCACCCATGTTGGTTTCTTCGGTACGGTTGCCGGGAGCTTTTTCGCCGTTCAGGAAGACTTCCGTGGTGGCGAATTCCTTGCCGTATTCTTCATCCACCTTGTCGATGATCCTCTGGGCTTCGGCTGCGGTTGTCTCATCGAGGAAGCGCGCTGCGTACAGGTTGTGCCCGATCAGGGTCGGAATCACGAAATTGTCTTCGATGCCTTTGTTTTCATTGTCGATCACCACCACGCCGATGTATTCGAACCTGGTGCCGGTGGACTGGATGGGCTCTCCGTCCTTGCCGGCGGTCATCACGGTGTGGCTGTGTCCGTCCAGAACCATGTCGATGCCCTTCACCTTCTCCAGCAGCTGCCTGGAGCTGGTTCCGTCGCTCATCTGTTCCACGTCCACGCCCAGATGGAACAGACCGATCACCAGGTCGGCGTCCTTCCGGATCGCATCCACCTCTTTCTGGCAGATCTCAGCCAGTTTTTCGGCAGGGGCGAAGGTGAGCATCTTGACCAGTCCGGGATTGACCTTGGTCACGGTCTCCGGGGTTTCCATTCCCACAAAGCCGATCTTCAGTCCGCCGGCGGTGGTAATGATCGTGGAGGCCGGCAGAATGCTCTCGCCGGTTTCGTCCAGGGTGACGTTGGCACAGAGCACCGGGAAGCTGGCCTTGGAAAGGTTTTCTTTCAGTTGGGGATACCCAAAGTCAAACTCGTGGTTTCCAAGGGTTGCCACGTCGTACTTCGCGGCATTCATCATCTCAATGGCGCTGAAGCCTTTGCTGGTGTTCACATAGGGATTTCCCTGGCTGAAATCGCCCGCGTCAGCCAGGATCACATCGGCGCCCCGGCTCTCAAAGCAGGTGCGCAGGCCGGCGATGCAGGCATAGCCGTCCACCTGTCCGTGAACATCGTTGGAGTGAAGGATCACCGTCTTGCCGGTGTAGTCCTTCTCCAGGTCATACCGGATATCCGCATGGGCCAGATAGTCAGCCACTCTCCAGTAACCGTCACCGGTTGCTTCGGCAAGGGCGGCCGCCGCGCTCAGGACCATCGCCAGCGCCAGGATCAGGGAAAGCAGTTTTTTCATGATCAGAATACCTCTCCTTCTGTGCTGTGAATGGAAACAGATGATTCGAGCCTGCACCAGCGCAGGCTTCTGTACAGATTATACCCGGTTTGTGCTGTTTTCACAATATGTTTGCAGGCAGTCCCTTCTCTGAAAAAAGAAGACGGGACTGTCATGCGCTCCTCTCCGATTGCAGGACCGGAACACCGGCCTGCCTCCGGGAGAGATTCAGGTTTCCACGTACCGGCGCCTCTCCGCCATTTTCCGCAGTTTTCCAAGAGCAGAAGGGATTGCGCTGACCAGCAGCACCAGGACAATCATGATCAGCGCATAGGCGTAGATATCCTGGTATTCGTTGAAATAACTGCTTGAATGGACGGCCTTGCCCAGAGAATCCCTTGTCTGCACCAGGTATTCGGTGGAGACGACCAGCTTCAGCCCCATCCCCACCGCGTTGACATAGGCCTGTCTGAGATAACCGGCCATGAGAGGCAGGTGGACACGGGCAAGGATGCGGAGGCTGAAGGCGCTGTTCAGGCGGTAGACGTCGATCAGTTCCGGCTCAATCCTCCGGCATCCCTCACTGGCCGCTTCACTGATGAGCGGCAGCAGAAACAGGGAGGAGGCGATCAGGGGAACACGGTCGTATTTCGTCAGCACCATGATCACCACCACCATGACCACCATGGGAATGGACCGCAGCATGATCATCAGCGGTTTCAGAAGCGTGCGGACAAAATCGGAAAGCCCCTCGGCAAGGCCGACGGCAATCCCAAGTGCGCTGGAGAGGAGCATCACCTGCAGGAGATGCCGGAGGGTGACCCAGATCTTCCGATAGGTTTCACCCTCCGAGAGCAGACGGAAGAATGCCCGGAGAATCTCCCCGACCCCCGGGAACACCAGACGGTCCCCCCGCAGATGGCCCGCCAGCTGAATCAGGCAGCCGATGAGGAGGATCCCCAGGCAGAATATCAGTGTTTCCCTTCCCTTACTTCGCTCCATAGTAGAAGTCATCCGCGGGCACCTCGCCGCCAAACTGGGTCAGATCAATGTTCGCGGTGCGTTCAACCTCTTCCCTGGCTTCCTGCGCTGACAAATAACGGATGGTGCAGTTGGGAATCGCACTCATGGCGACTTTGACATTGGGCAGAAGCTCCAGGGCCACGGCCGCCTCGGCCACCGCCTCCACATCCGTCGTGCATTTGCCGCAGGCTTCCTCCGCCTGCTTCAGGAAAGCGTCCACCGCGTCCCTGTCCGTTTCCGCAAGGTCTGCGCGGACAAAGAGACCCGCCTGGGTAAAGCCGATATGGCCCGTGGCCTTTTCGTAAAGGTCGTTCACCGGATAGCCCGTAATCTGTTCGTTCTTGTTCCGGGCAGCGGTCAGGGCCGGCTCGGCGGTCAGCACAATCGCCTCAGGGTCGGACAGAAGAAGCTGCTGGGTATTGGCCGCGCTGCCGAGATAGTTCACTTTGGAGGGCGTGATGCCGTTTTCCTTCAGGGAGAACAGCGTCACCGAGGCATTGATGGTGTTCTCGCCGAACAGGGTGATCTCCGTGCCGTTTATGTCCTTCAGGTCGAAGTTTTCCCGCTGGGAGGCGATGAAGAGATTTCCCCAGGAGACAACCGCCGCCAGGATATAGCTGGATTTGCCCGCCCTGTACAGCTTTGCGCCGGCATTCAGGGGGGCGATGATGAAGTCCGCCGCGGCGTTGGAGAACTCGGCAGTGATCGTTTCCGCAGCCACATAGGTGTACTGTTCCGGGTGCTGGGCGGCCAGGACCGCCAGGGCAAGGCCCGGGGCGCCGGCGGGGGAGGAAACGGTGAAGGATGCCGCCTCCGCCCTCTCCGCGGAAGCGAAGGCACAGAGACTCATCAGAAGACAGAGGATCAGGACCAGTGAGAAAAGCTTTTTCATTTGGTTTCTCCTTTGAGTGTATTTCGTAAGCCCGCCCTGTATTTACATCCGGAAGACGTCCCTGTCAATGACATCCGGCAAATTTCATGACGCCTGTCCGCAGAGGGAAAAAAAGGCATCCGGAATTCACCCCTGCCCTTCCGGATGTCCTTATGGCGCGCTTTTCATTCCTTCCCCTGCTCTGAGCGCAGCTCCCTGTGCAGGCGCCGCCCCCCGGCCGTCACTTCCATTTCGGCAAAGGACAGGCCCTGCGGCAGGAACGCCCCTCCGCCTTCCTCCAGATCGAAGATGCCGTAGAAGATCATGGCCAGAAAGGCCGTCGCGCTCCAGGTCTGCCACGTGCAGGAATGCCACTCCGCATAGTCCTCCACCGCATCCTGAATGCCGCCGTAGATCCGGCCGTCCTCCGGATGATAGATTTCCGCGAACTGGCCGTCCCGCACCGCATGCGCGGAAAGGGCGAACAGTTCTTCGCAGAACAGGTCCCTGCGCCCGGCCTTCAGGGCCGCCAGCGCCCAGAACCCCTGAATATGGGGCCACACGGTCCCGGAATGCCGGCCGTATCCCATTTGGTCATAGGGCGGGAAGGCGGGCCATACGCAGGGAATGCCGTGCTCCGTACGGTGGGCGTGACGGAAAATGCTCTCCGTCTGCGCCTCATCCGCGATCCCGAAAAGAATGACCAGGGCAAGACCCAGACTCTCCTGCGCGTCGCACTCCCCAGCCAGATAGTCAAACATGCCCGTGGCGCTGTTCCAGAAGGCCCACTGAATCGCCGCCTTCAGGTCCGCCGCCCGCTTCTCCGCGTCCCCCGGATTTTCACCCAGGACACGGGCCAGCCGGGAGAGTACCCGGAAGGCATGGAAGTACACGCAGTTGGTGGACAGAGCCTTCATGGGAATGCCGCCGCCCCTGGGGACCCGCTCCTCCGGGTGCTCCTGGCTCCAGGAAAGGATGCCGGAGGAAAGGGAGGGATTCCGGTATTTCGGCGGATAGGCGGACACGCCGTCCCCGTAGACCGCCGGACCCCGGAACAGTCCGTCCGCCGGATCAAATTCCTCCTCCAGACAGATTTGCAGGGTGCGGCGGATGGCGGAAAAGGCCAGGCGGGCAAAATCCATGTCCCCCGTCACGTCAAAGAGCCTCTCCGCCCCCAGGGCCCAGATGATCCGGTCCCAGTACTGTCCCCCGATGACCGCCTCCCCGTCCTTCTCCTCCAGAACGGACAGAAGGGTGTTTCGGGCCACCTCCGCGTCCACCAGGGCCAGGGCGAAATAGACATTGATGGCCGCATCCCTTGTCCAGGGCGTGGCGTATTCCATGCCCGCCATGAGGCAGGGGGCGGGACGGGTGAGCAGTCCCGACTGCATCCACCGGGTATTGATGGCCATGCCCCCCAGGGCCAGCTGACAGGCCTGGTTCAGTTTCTCATCCCCGCAGGTGAAGCGGGGCAGTTCCGAAAGCGTCATGTGTTTCCCCCTCCTGTTTACCGGCAGACGGGCACGCGGGAAAGCCCCGACAGCACAGCCTGCCATCTCTCCACCTCATTCGCCTCCGGCACGGGAAAATCCTCCCTGGCAAGCCCCATCTGCATGCGCTTGTCATTGCCCAGGGCGTGATAGGGCAGAAGATCCACCCGGCAGATGCCCGCCAGTTCGTATGTCAGTTTCCCGATGCACCTCAGGTGTTCCTCATGGTCGTTCACCCCGGGGATCATGGGACAGCGCAGAACGATCCGGGCCCCCTGAAGGCTCAGAAATCGGAGGTTTTCCCGGATGAGGCCCGGGTCCGCCCCCGTCCACGCCCTGTGGGCGGCGGGATCGCTCACCTTCCAGTCGTACAGGAACAGGTCCGTGAAGGGGAGCATGGCCGCGTAGGCCGCCCGGGGCGCGTACCCGCAGGTTTCCAGAGCCACATGGATTCCCTGTTCATGAAAGCATTTCGCCAGGGCCAGGGCAAACTCCGCCTGGGCCATGGGCTCGCCGCCGCTGAGGGTCACCCCGCCCCTTTCCCGGAAGAAGGGCCGGTCCGGCAGGACCCTGGCCAGAACCTCCTGTGGCGTCATGACCTGACCGCAGAGCCGCACCGCCTTTGCAGGGCACAGCCGGACGCACAGGCCGCACCCGCGGCATTTCATGACGTCCAGCTCCCCATGGCTGCCCCGGGCATGCATGGGGCAGACGGCGCAGGCCCCGCAGTGCCGGCAGAGATCCCGGCGCACCATGGCGTGCACATGCCCCGTCCTGCTCTCCGGATTGTGGCACCACCGGCAGTTCAGGGGACAGCCCTTGAAATAGACACTGGTGCGGATGCCCGGCCCGTCATGAATGGAAAAGGGAACAATATCGCTCACAAGCCCCCGGTTCATCCGTACAGTGCCCTCCTGAGCATGTCCGCCTGGGTGCCCGGATCCAGGCTCACAAACCTGGCGCTGAAGCCCCCCACCCGCACGAACAGATTCTGATGCATCTCCGGATGCGCCATGGCGTCCTCCATCTCCCCCGGATCCATGACGCTGATGTTCAGGGAAAGAATGCCCATGTCAAAGGCGGTGTCGATGAGATCCCGCACCACGTCTGGATGGTTCCGGAACAGATCCCGGCTCAGTTTCAGGTTCTGGGCGGTTCCGGCAGTCCTGTCCATCTCCGTCCCCGCCATGGACCGGAGCATGGCGGGCAGTCCGCAGCGGTCCATGCCGGCCATGGGATTGTTGCCGTTGGAGAGGAAGGTGCCCGCCTTCCGCCCGTCCGCGGTGGCTCCGGTGTTCCGCCCCAGGTCCACATTGGCCCCGTTGTTGATCACCACCACCAGATAGGAGGAAAGGCCCACCCGCTCCGCCTGCCGGGCGCAGGTGTCAAAGACGAAGGTGTTGAGGCTGCGGGCGAGATCGTCCGCCTCCGCCTCCCCGTTGCCGAACTTGGGACAGTCCAGGAGCTTCTGACGCACGTCCTCATGCCCCTCAAAGTCCCGGTCCAGAATCTCCACCAGCTCCCGCAGACTCATGACCTTTTCCTCATAGACCACCCTCCGGATGGCCGTGAGACTGTCGGCCACGGTGGTATTCCCGTAGGTTTCATAGGTGCCCGCCAGATACCGCACGCCGCCGGACACAAGGGGCTTCGCCCTTTCCACGCAGTCGTCCATGAGCAGGCTCATCATGAGCATGGCCCCGCATTCGCTCACCGTGTCATAGACCAGCTTCTGGTGCTCCGCGGCGATTTCCGTAAAATAGGTCACCTGACGGCGGTAGGCCTCCAGAAGGGCCTCAAAGGTGTCAAAGTCCTCCGGTTTCCCCAGGTTCAGGCCGTGAGGACAGCCCCGAAGGGGATCCATTCCCTCGTGAAGGGTCACCTCCAGGGCCTTGGCCAGGTTGATGATGTCATTGGGCGTTCCCATGCTGCAGTGGCCCAGCACATATTCCCCGCAGCCGAAGAACCCGTACTGCTCCGCCTCCTCATGGCTCACGTGCATGGTCTTCTCCACGGCTCTGACCGAGGCCGGGTCATTAAAGAGGAGAGGATAGGTCATGCCGTCGGCCAGCATCTCCATGGAAAGAGCCCGCACCTCCTCAGACAGCTCCGGAGACATGCGCAGGGAAAACTCCGGCTTCAGCTCCCGGAAACGCATTCCGGCCTTCAGGATGGGGATGGCCACCCGGTCCGCATGCTCCGGGTTTCGTCTTCCCACGCCCCCCACCACGATGCGCCCGTCCCGGCTGTCCGTATCCTTCATGAGGCGGTAGAAGGAGAGCAGGAGAGAGATGACTTCCTCCTCCGTGATCCTTCCCGCTTCCAGATCCCTGACGTACAGGTCTCCCAGATACACGTCCATCCGCCCGAAATCCCGTCCGCCGGTGAGGGCGGAATAGAACCAGACCAGCTGCAGGGCATCCCGGAAGGTCTGAGGCGCACCGGCCCGGAGACGCTGAAGGCTTTCCAGCATGGGCAGGATCCATGCCCTGTCCGCCCCCGAAAGAAGCTTTCCTTCCAGCGCCTCCGCGTACTGTCCCAGAATTTCTCCCAGAAGATCCGTCAGCTCCGCCAGGGCCTGCAGGAACTCCGTGCCCTCCCCGTCAAGGTCCGGATCCTTCATTCTCTCCAGCACCTCCGCCTTCAGGCCCGTCAGGCCCAGGCGGACGAGCCGGTCGTAGTCCAGCTGGGAAAAGACCAGGCGGTACAGGCCGAAGATCACCCCGGAGTCCCTGTTCCACAGATCGCTGGGCATCTCCCGGCGCATTTTTTCACTGAAGGCCGAGCGGACCCGAGCATTGACGTTTTCCTTCCTCCAGAAGTCCATGAGCGCGGCAATCCGTGCCCTGCCCTCCTCCGTCTGGCTCTCCCGCCTCATGACCCGCTCCAGACGTGCCATGTCCGCGTAATAGGACACATTGTCCAGTCCGTCGCTCTCATCGTTCCAGTAGCTGGGCGCCACCCCCAGGGGCCGGAACACGCGCCGCCCCACCAGAAGGTCTCCCTCCTGCACCGGCGTGCAGACATGGGGCAGCATCACCTGCAGGCACCGGATTTCCCGCAGGGATTTCCGTCCCTCATACTGCCTGTAGACATCCGTATAGGCAAACTCCGCCTCCAGGCTGTCCTCCAGATGCGCATCGTCCCAGGCGAAATAACCTCTCATCCGCACCCCTCCCTTTCGTTCTTTTCGTGTTTTTCTGCATCTTACAGGAAAAAAACGGGTCCCACCAAGTGCAGGAATGATCGAATTCTTTGCCAAAAGTAAGACGCGCGGTTGCCTTTTTCCCTCCCTGCTGATATACTTCACGGTATCCTGGAGGCCCTTTCTATGCTCATTGAATATGGAAATACGACGGTTCTGCCCACCTGGGAACTGGATGAAACGGTTCCCACGGGCTATTCCCGCATCTATCACGTGCTTGCCGGAGAAGTCCACTATGAGGCGGCCGGCCGGAGCTGCCCCCTGAAGCCGGGTTTTCTCTATGCCCTCCCCTCCACCATGCCCTATCACGTGTGGAGAAACCGGGAGAAGGATTTTGTCTGCACCTATCTGCACGTGGATTTCAGCCAGTACCGGGTCAGCGGCCTCATTGAAATGGACGCCTCGGGGGACACCTGTCTGAACGCCTTCGTCCGTGCCGTCTCCCTGGCCATCCGGGAGGAACGCATCGGGCTTGTGGAACAGATGGCGGAGGATTTCTCCTTTTTTCTCCGCTCCTCCGACGCCTTCGTGGCCTCTTCCCGGATGCTCACCCAGGTGCAGGCCTATATTCTCGCACACATCTCCGAGCCCGTCACCGTTGAGGATCTGAGCCGTCTGTTCAGCTATCATCCCAACTACTTCATCCGTCTGTTCCGCCGGGAGACGGGGCACACCCCCTACCAGTACATCGTGCAGCAGAGAATGCAGTATGCGGCCACCCAGCTGAACAGGGGGCTGAACAACGAGGAGGTGTGCTACGCCTGCGGCTATACGGACTCCAGCACCTTTACGCGGGCCTTCCATCAGTATTACGGCGTGACCCCCCAGAAGTACCGCAAGGGTTTCCGCAAGCCCTGAGGGGTGCGCCCGGGTGGATTTTTGCACATTTTTGATTCGCTGTTGCACTTTTCCTGCGGGCGGACCGTTATTACAATGACTGCAGGTTGAGAAAAACAGAGATTCATAACGGGAGGAGGGAAACCCATGACAGGTCAAAATCTGCACAGACGTTATGGCTCAAACAGATTCACCCGGCGTCTGGGCAGCTTTGCCGGGTATAAAAAGCATCTGGCGCTGACTCTGATGTTCCTCCCGGTGGTTGTCTATTTCATTGTCTTCAAGTACGTGCCCATGAGCGGCATCGTCATTGCCTTCAAGAACTACAAGATTTCCCAGGGCATTTTCGGGAGTGCCTGGTGCGGGCTGGACAATTTCACGCGGGCCTTTGCCACCCCCACCTTCATCCGCTCCGTGCGCAACACCCTGACCATCAGCGGACTGAAGCTGCTCTTCGGCTTCCCCGCCCCCATTATCCTGGCCCTCATGCTCAACGAGGTGACCCACGTCCGTTTCAAGAAGACCGTACAGACCGTCAGCTACCTCCCCCACTTCCTCAGCTGGGTGGTGCTGGCAGGCATGTTCCAGCAGCTCCTCTCCCCCAACAACGGCGCCGTGAACGCCATCCTGCGGGACGTGTTCGGGGTGAAGGAATCCCTGTACTTCCTCGGGGACAACAAGTACTTCCGGGGTACCCTCATTGTCACGGACATCTGGAAGAATGTGGGCTGGTCCTCCATCCTCTACCTGGCCACCATCACCGGGATTGACCCGGCGCTGTACGAGGCGGCCACGGTGGACGGCGCCACCCGCTGGCAGTGCACCCGCTACATCACCATTCCCTCCCTGGTGAGCACCATTGTGGTCATGCTCATCCTCAATGTGGGCTCCGTCATGGACGCCGGGTTCGACCAGGTGCTGAACCTCTACAACAGCGCGGTGTATCAGACGGGGGACATCATTGACACCTATGTGTACCGCTACGGTCTGGGAGACATGAAGTATTCCCTGGCCACGGCGGTGGGCCTTTTCAAGAACGTGATCGCCTTCGTGCTGGTGGTGGGCACCAATCTGATCGCCCGGCGCATCAGCGGCGAAGGCATCTGGTAAGGGAGGGCCGGGTATGGTCAGCAAGAAATTCTCCCTGGGCAAGGCGGTCATCTATTTTGTGCTCCTGCTGCTGTGCGCAACCATCGTCATTGCCTTCTGGCACCTCCTGAACCTGAGCCTGTCCCCCAGCCACATCGCCACAAAGGGCGGACTGCTCCTCTATCCCCGGGAACTCACCTTTGACAACTACGCCCGGGTGATTGACAACCGCTACATCTGGATGGGCTACAAGAACACCCTGATCCGCACGGTGATCGGCACGGTCCTGCAGCTCTTCTTCACCGCCATGGGGGCCTACGTGCTCAGCAAGCGCTTCTTCCCCCACCGCTCCTTCTGGACGCTGTTCATCGTCTTCACCATGTTCTTCTCCGGCGGCCTGATTCCCAATTACCTGCTGGTGAAGAACCTGGGACTTCTGGATACCTACGCCTCCATGATCCTGCCGGGGTTCATCAGCGCCTACAACCTGGTGATCATGCGCAACTTCTTCCAGTCCCTGCCGGAGGAAATCGAGGAAAGCTGTCTCATTGACGGCGCCGGGCGGTTCCGGATTTTCCTGCAGATCATCCTTCCCCTCTCCAAGCCCATTCTGGCCACCGTGGCCCTGTGGCTGGTAGTGGGGCACTGGAACAGCTGGTTCGACGTCCTCATCTACATCTCCGACGACACCAAGTTCACCCTGCAGATCGTTCTCAGGCGCATCATCATCACCGGCTCCAAGGAGATCCTGGACACCAGCGCCGCGGCCAGTTCCGCGGAAATGGAATCCGTGGTCTCCTCCGAGGGCCTCAAGGCCGCCTGCATCTTCGTCACCACCCTCCCGATTCTCTGCGCATACCCCTTTGTGCAGAAGTTCTTCGTCAAGGGGATTATGATCGGATCCCTGAAGGGATGAGATTCCCTTCGGAAAATAAAAGGAGGTAGTCAGTATGAAGTTTTCCCGTATCCTGGCTCTGGTGCTGGCCGCGATGATGGTCGTCGGGCTCGCTCCCGCTGCCGTGGCCGAGGACGAACCTGTCAAGATCTCCGTGGCAGGCTACATGTTCGGCCCCATCGACAATGAGAAGGATGTCATCACGCCTCTGGTTGAGCAGCAGCTCAAGGAAAAGCACGGCATCAATGTGGACATTGACGTGGTGTACATTGAGCAGGCCAACTATTCCGAGATTCTCAATTCCCGTCTGGCCGGCGGCACGGCGCCCGACGTGTTCCTGGCCCAGAGTGCCACCATGCTCAACAGCTATTATGATCAGGGTGTCATCAAGACGTGGGACGAGGAATTCTTCAAGGAGAACGCTCCGGACGTGTACAATTTCGTCATGGGCGGCGCCGCCTACGGCGATCTGGCCGGTGACGTGGAAGCCTGGAAGAAGGCTGCCGTGAGGGACGGAAAGATGGTGGTCATCCCCTCCTTCAAGCCCGACGGCTCCATGCCCTACAAGACCATGATCTACCGCGGCGACTGGCTGGACAAGCTGGGCGTCACCGAGGAAACCCTGCCCAAGACCGTGGATGAATTCGTGTCCCTCATGACCCGGTTCACCAAGGAAGATCCCGACGGCAACGGCAAGGACGACACCTTCGGCTGCTCCATCACCGCCATGAAGGCCCTGTTCGGCTCCTACGGCCTGGCCACCGGTTTCTCCGGCAGCTCCTCCTACTGGGTGGTGCGGGACGGCAAGGTTGTGAACAGCGACGTGGCCCCCGAAGCGAAGGAAGTCATCTCCATCCTGGCCAAAATGTATGCCGACAAGCTCATCGACCCCGAGTTCGTGGCCGGCAAGGAATCCGTGGAAGGCAGCTACTGGGCCATCTCCCACGGCATGGTGAACGGACTGTACGGCGTGAGCGCCAACGCTTCCATTGACCATTATCGTCTCAAGGAAGTCCTCAATGACGACGGCGGCCGCTGCGCTCAGGAATACTGGGCCGTGAACGGCGAGGATTCCACCTTTGTGTACGGCCCCTGGCCGGCAGGCCCCAAGGGCGACTACGGCTGGCAGGTGGGCACCCCTGTGGCCGTGTCCGAGAGCGCTGTGTACAACGCCTCCATGTCCGATGAGAAGCTGGCTCTGATCTTCAAGATCCTCAACGCCTTCGCCACGGACGACGAACTGTACATGACCGCCTTCGCCGGCATCGAGGGCACCCACTATGAGAAGAACGCGGACGGCACCATCAAGCGCCTCATGGGCAATGAAGAGCTCAACGCCGTGGGCGTGTGGGGCTGCCGCAGCCTCTATGGCAATGACCGCTGCTTCTCTCAGCTTGGCTATGACCTGGCCTTCTACAAGGATCCCTCCATCGCCAACCGCCTGAACTGGTTCAAGAAGGATCAGTACAACAGCTACATTCAGGACGCCGTGACGGAAACCCTGCCCAGCAACGATCTGTTCTCCGAGCTGAACACCATCCGTGACGAGACCTGGGTGGCCATGATCCGCGGTGAGAAATCCCTGGACGAATGGGACAACTATGTCCAGACCTGGATGAGCGCCGGCGGCGAGACGCTGACGGAAGAAGCCAACGCCTGGTACAATGCTCAGAAGTAAAACCCTGTAACCCAAAGGACTGCCGCGAAACGCGGCAGTCCTTTTGCATTAGGGATTTCATTTAGAATCACCCGGACGGGGACTTCCTGAAAAAGAGCCCCCTTGATTTTGCGCGGGAGAAACCACATAATGGCATCACATGGCCGTGCGTTCAGAGACAGACATTGCTCACCGGCTCCATCCGCCCATCCTTCAGCCTGAAGGCGGCAAAGCTGATTTTCCCCATGTGCTCACGGGCATCCTCAAAGGCCTTCCTCATGTAGGGATGGGTGATCCTTTTCCCGGCTTCCTCCGGCGTAAACCACCCGGTTTCCACGCACGCATCCGTGACGGCCGCCTCTCCGCTGACATACCTGCAGAGGAACACAAGGCTTACGGTGGTGGGCAGCGTCACGCCCTCCAGCGGTCCAAAGCCCTTTCTGCACAGAAGATTCTGGTAGATGCCCGTGACGCGCTCCGCCTCGGCCACCACTCCGCTCTCCTCCAGGATCTCCCGTTTCAGCCCTTCCAGGATTCCCTCTCCCTGCTCCACGATGCCGCCCGGGAATTCCCATCCTCTTCTCTCCGAGCGGATCAGCAGGATCCTGCCGTCCCTTTGCACCAGTCCTCCCGCCGAAACGGCATGGACCGGAATCTGTCCGGTTTCCAGCCACTTATCCATGATACCCTCCAAATCCCGGAATGGATAAAAGATACTCCGTGTTCTCCTCCGGCGGAAGCGTTCCGTCCAGGCGGATCACGGAACAGTCCACGCTTTCCAGCCATCTGAGGGTATAGTCCTCCGGCCGGCTGTCCGTCAGGGCAAACCACGCCTCCTCCCGGTCGTGCAGATCCCCGCCGGGCAGGATTCTCGCCCCGAACTTTTTCATGGAACGCGAGCGGACGCGCTCCCGCCGGATCTCCCGGGGAACCTCCATCAGCACGATGTGATCCAGGGACGCCAGCAGCCTGTCGCCGTAGTCCCCCTTCACCGCAGCGAAGACAAAATCGCGGTTCCCGGCAATCTTCTCCTCCAGAATCCGGATGGCCTCCTCCCGGCTCCTGGGCGAGGAAAAGATATAGGTCCTGTCCTCCTTGGGGAAAAACAGGTCCTCATTGTCGATCAGCGTATATCCGATCCGTTCAGACAGAACTCTTCCCAGTGTACTCTTGCCGCTTCCGTTGAGCCCGCAGATCAGGATGCCCACAGGAATCTCATCTCCTCCGCCGTCCCGCGGCCTTCCGCGGCCCGGAACCCCGTTTCCTGCGAGTGTATCCCATCCCTGCGCCGCCGTCAAACCTGTCCTTCCCTGATCGGAGGTGAACACCCTGAACCGACTGACCCTTCTCATCAAACCCGCATCCTCCGCCTGCAACCTGAACTGCCGCTACTGCTTCTATGCCGATGAGGCCCTGAACCGCTCCGAGGGCTTCCGTGGCATGATGTCCCGGGAGATGGCCCACAGGATCATTGACCGGGCCATGGAGGCGGTGGAGGCGGGGGGAACGGTCCTGTTCTTCTTTCAGGGGGGCGAGCCCACCCTGGCAGGACTTCCCTTCTTTCAGGATTTCACCGGCTATGCCCGGGAGAAGAACGCCGGAAAAAGGCTTGTGCAGTATACCATCCAGACCAACGGATACGCCCTGACCCCCCAGTGGGCTGATTTTTTCCTGGCGCACCAGTTTCTGGTGGGCCTCTCCCTGGACGGAACCAGGGAGAATCATGACCTGTACCGGGTTACGGGAGGCGGGGAAGGCACCTTCCGGAAGGTGCGCAGACAGCTCTTCATGCTTCAGGACGCCGGGGTGGCATGCAACCTTCTCTGTGTCGTCACCGGAGACGCCGCCAGGCACCCCCGGACGCTTTACCGCGCGCTTCAGGATCTGCGCGTCCCCTTTCTCCAGTTCATTCCCTGTCTGGAAACACTGGAATCGGAAGGCCCCCATGCGCCCTGGTCCCTCACCCCGGAGCTCTATGCCGGATTTCTCCGGGAAACCTTTGACCTGTGGTACGCTGACTGGAAAGCGTGCCGCTACACCTCCGTGCGGATGTTCGAGGATCTCGTCCTGATGGAACTCGGCCTCACCCCCAGCACCTGCGCCTCCTCCGGCGCCTGCGGGAGCTATCTGGTCCTTGAGTCCGACGGCAGCGTCTACCCCTGTGATTTCTACTGCCTGGATCCCTTTTTTCTGGGGAAGATTCAGGACATGACCATCGAGCAGCTCCTGTCCTCCCCGGGAATGCAATCTTTCAGGAAAAAGAACGGCCTGTCCCTGAAGGACTGCATGTCCTGTCCTCATGTAAAAATCTGTCACGGCGGCTGCCGGAGGGAATGGGGCATGCATGGGCAACAGGCATACCATCCTTACTGTGACGCCCTGAAGTCCTTTTTTGACCATGCCCGCCCACGCCTCCGGGAAATCGCGGAGGCGGAAAGGCAGGCCCGCATGAAATCCGGGGCAGACCGCTGAAGCCCCGGAAATAAACGGTTCGGAGCCGGAAAGGAGCGCCCCATGTCCCAGAGTCTCCCGACGCTCAAATCCATCGCCGCCACCCTTCATCTGTCCGTGGGCACGGTCCAGCGGGCCCTCAACGGCAAGGGGGGATATTCGGAGGAAACCCGTCAGCGGGTGCTGAGGGAAGCGGAAAAATGCGGCTACCATGTCAACCCGGCCGCCTCCGCCCTCCGGCGCAACACCGTGACCCTGGCTGTGGTTCTGCCGGAGCCCGTGGGGATAAACGCCCCTTACTTCTGCCAGGTCTGGCACGGCATCCATCAGGCACAGAAGGAGCTGAAGATCTATCAGGTGGAGCTGAGAACCGTCTATGCCGGTGCCAATCAGCACGAAGACGTGTTTTTCCGCGCCCTGAACACGCTTGCGGAGGACGGGCAGATTCAGGGCATCATCACCCTCACCAGCGGCCATCCCGATTTCCAGGCCTGCGCCCGGAAGCTGGAGGCATCGGGAAAGCGCGTGGCCTATCTGAACCGTCCGGACAACCGCTGGCACCTGTTTTCCTCCCGGCAGGCGGGTGCCCTGGCCGCCGACATCATGCATACCGCCGTTGGCAGCCGTCCCGGTCAGTACCTGCTTCTGGCGGGCACGCTGGACAATCACCTGCTCCGGGACCGGTCCGCCGGTTTCATGGAAGCCATGGCACGCTATGCGCCGGACAGGAGCATTCTGGAAATCCGGGAATACCACCGCTCTGAAAAACTGCATGACACCCTGAAGCAGCTTCTGACAGCCGTTCCCTGCATCTGCGGCATCTACGCCGTCTCCTCCCGGGAAACCCTGGCCATGTGCCGGGTCCTTCAGGAAACGCAAAGGAAAGGGAAAATCACGGCCATCGGAACCGACGCCTTCCCGGCTCTTCTTCCCTTTTTTGAGGATAACACCCTCACCGCCTCCATCTATTTCTATCCCGCGCGCCTGGCCTACACCATCTTCTATACCCTGGCCTCGGAGCTCGCCACCATCCCTGTCCCGGGACTGGCGCTTTCCACACCGGCGGTTCCGGTATTCCGCAGCAGCGCCTCCCTGTTCTGCAGCAAAGAGGGGATCCTGTGATCCCTTCTCTCTTTTTTGTGTACAGATAACGTTATTTCTCTCCGGTTTCATTTCCCGTATCCGTCCGCCTTATCCCGCATCAAAATTTTCCGTGCCTGTACGATCTGTTCTGATGATTTCCAAAATGACCAAAAATAACGTTATTGTATCCTTGACTTTTTCCTCCCGGGCATGTATATAGGAGACAGACATTTCCAAGGGAAAATGACATACAGGAAAGGCGGTCAGAGCATGAACCGGCCCAATATCCTATTCTACTTTTCCGACCAGCAGCGCTGGGATACCCTGGGATGCTATGGGCAGAAGCTGCCCGTGACGCCCTTTCTGGACCAACTGTCCGGAGAGGGCACGCTGTTCCGTCAGGCCTTCACCTGTCAGCCGGTATGCGGTCCCGCCCGGTCCTGTCTGCAGAGCGGCATGTACGCCACCCAGACGGGGTGCCATGTCAACAACCGCAGTCTGCCCATCGGCATGGATACCCTGCCCCGGCGCCTGGCAGAGGCGGGGTATGAGACAGCCTATGTGGGCAAGTGGCATCTGGGGAGCGACCCGGAGAACAATTACCGGACCATCGCCGTTCCGCCGGAGCGCCGGGGCGGGTACGAATACTGGATGGCCGCCGACGCCCTGGAATGGACCAGTCACGGATACAACGGATATGTGTTTGACGGGGACATGCAGCGGCATGACTTTGTGGGCCACCGGATTGACTGCATCAACGCCTTTGCCGTGGACTATCTCCACCGCTACGCCGCATCGGGCTCCGAAAATCCCTTCTTCCTCTTTGTCAGCCAGCTGGACCCGCACCACCAGAACGACCGTAACCGCTATGAGGGGCCCGACGGAAGCCGGCGGAAATGGAAGGACTACCAGGTGCCCCCGGACCTGGAGGGCACGGAGGGGGACTGGCGGGAAAACTATCCGGATTATCTGGGGCAGTGCCATCTGCTGGACGAAAACGTGGAAAAGCTCTTTGACACCCTGGAGACCCTGGGGCTGAAGGACAACACCGTCTTTTTCTACACCTCCGACCACGGGAGCCATTTCCGGACAAGGAACGGGGAATACAAGCGTTCCTGTGAGGATGCCTGTCTCCATATCCCCATGATCGCCTGGGGCGGCCCCTTCGCGGGGGGCGGAAACATCCAGGATCTGGTAAGCCTCATTGACATTCCCCCCACCCTTCTGGACGTGGCGGGTCTTGAGATTCCGGGGCATTATCAGGGCCGGTCCATGGCAAGCCTTGCCCGGGGAGAAGCGCAGGACTGGCCGGATGCCGTCTTTGCCCAGATCAGCGAGGCGGAAACCGGGCGCACCGTCCGCACGAAGCGCTACAAGTACGCCGTCACCGCGCCGGACTTCCATATGGAGGAACCCTTCAGCCCTGTTTATGTGGAAAACAAGCTCTACGATCTGGAGAAGGATCCCGGCGAGCGGCAGAATCTCATCCGGGACCCCGCTCTGGAGGATGTGCGGCAGGAAATGCGCGCCCGGCTCAATGCCTTCATGGACAGGGCCCTGGAACCGCCGCGCACAATTCTTCCGCCCGGATGAAATGAGGTGATTCGTTATGGGCAGAGGTCAGAAAAGCCCCGGCAGAGGTCACCGGGAATCCCCCGGTACAATCCTGAGGCGCGACTTTATCCGCCACAGGGGCATCTATCTCATGTTTATTCCCGTCATTGTCTACTTCATTCTATTCCATTACATGCCCCTGTACGGCGCCCAGATCGCCTTTAAGGACTACACCCCCACAAGGGGCATTGAGGCCAGCCGTTGGGTGGGCATGAAGCACTTCAGCGCCTTCTTCAACGGGCTGTATTTCGGGCGTCTTCTGCGCAACACCGTGCTGCTGAGCTTTTTCCAGCTGCTCTTCGGCTTCCCGGCTCCCATCATTCTGGCCCTGCTCATGAATGAGCTGCGGTGCCGGCCCTTCAAGCGCTTTGTCCAGTCCGTCACCTACATGCCCTACTTCATCTCCCTCATGGTGGTCTGCTCCCTCATCATCAACTTCACCTCCATCAACGGCCTGATCAACGACATCATTGTCTTTTTCGGGGGCACGCGGTCCAGTCTCCTCCTGGATCCCCGGTATTACCGGACCATCCATGTGGCCAGCGGCGTATGGCAGAATATGGGGTGGAATTCCATTGTCTACATGGCCGCCCTGTCCGCCATTGACCAGCAGCTCTACGAAGCCGCCGTCATCGACGGGGCCGGCCGCTGGAAGCAGACCCTGCATGTCACCCTTCCGGGGCTTGCCCCCACCATTGTCATCATGCTCATCATGCGCATGGGACAGATCATGAACGTGGGCTTTGAGAAGGTCATCCTGCTGTACAATCAGGCGACCTATGAGACAGCGGACGTCATTTCCTCCTTTGTCTACCGCAAGGGCCTGCAGGAGGCATCCTACAGCTACTCCGCCGCCGTCGGCCTGTTCAACTCCGTGGTGAATACCCTGCTTCTGGTGGGGGCGAATACCATCAGCCGCAAGCTGAATGAGACCAGCCTGTTCTGAGAGGAGGGAGAAGCATGCGTCTGAAAAGAACCCGCGGAGAACAGGTCTTCGCCATCTTCAACGGAATCCTTCTGCTGTTCATCTCCTTCATCACATTGTATCCCCTGCTCTATGTGATCTTCGCCTCCGTTTCCGAGCCGGTGCGGCTGATCCAGAACCGGGGCATCCTCTGGGCGCCCCTGGGCTTTACCACCACCGCCTATACCATGGTCCTGCAGAACCGGGCCATCGGCACGGGATACCTGAACACCCTGTTCATTGTGGTGGTGGGCACGGGCCTGAATGTGGCTGTCACGGCCATCGCCGCCTACGTGCTGTCCCGGGAGCGTTACCTCTGGAAACGCCTGTTCAATCTCTTTGTGGTCATCACCATGCTCTTCAGCGGCGGCCTGATCCCCTTCTACATCACCATCCAGCGCCTGGGCCTGATGGACAGCCGCTGGGCCCTGATCCTTCCCACCCTTCTGAGCACCTACAACCTGATGATCATGCGCACCTCCTTTGCCGGCGTTCCCGCCTCCCTGGAGGAAAGCGCCAAGCTGGACGGAGCCAGTGACATGACGGTTCTGGTGCGCATCATTCTTCCCCTGTCCAAGGCCGTCATCGCCGTCATGATCCTCTTCTACGGCGTGGCCCACTGGAACAGCTGGTTTAACGCCGCCATCTTCCTCCGGGACCGGAACAAGTACCCTCTGCAGCTGATCCTCCGGGAGATTCTCATCTCCAATGACACCAGCGCCATGGCCAATGACCTGGGCGCCAGCGATCAGGAGATGATTTCGGAAAACATCAAGTACGCCACCATCGTGGTCGCGACCCTGCCGGTCATGTGCGTCTATCCCTTTGTGCAGAAATACTTTGTGACGGGCGTCATGATCGGCTCCGTGAAAGGATAAGCCATGAACATTCTCCTTCTCTTTTCCGATCAGCAGCACAAATACGCCCTGGGCTCGGTCAACCCTGCCTTCCATACGCCATGCCTGGACCGACTTGCCGCCGAGGGCACCCTGTTCCTCAACGGCTATTCCCCCAATCCCGTCTGCGGCCCCTTCCGGGGTTGCCTGATGACCGGGCAGCTGACAAGCCACTGCCGGGTCTATGACAACTGCTGGCCGCTTCCGGAAAACACCCCCACCATGGCCTCCGTGCTCAATGAGCACGGATATGAGACCAGCTATGTGGGCAAATGGCATCTGGGTGGCAATGGCGCCGGTCCCATCCCGGAATCCCTCCGGGGCGGCTTCCGGCATTTCATCGGCTATCAGTGCTACAACGGCTTCGATCCCCGTCCTCCCTTCCTGAACCGGGTGGCCTTCTTTGACGAGGAGAACCGGGAGCATGTCTATCAAAGGCACCGGACGGATGTGACCACGGACCTGGCGGTGGAGCGCCTGCGTCAGGCAGCGGGCAGCGGAAAGCCCTTCTTTCTCACCGTCAGCTACCAGGCGCCCCACTATCCTGAGCAGCCGTCTCCCGAATATGCCGCGCTGTATGAAAATGCGGAGTTTCCGGTGACGGAGGACGAGGAAGAGGTGGATCCCTATACCCCCACCTTCTCCCCCTACAGTCCCCGCCCCTACGATTCCTGCCCGGATTACCAGCGCTACGGTGGGAACATGAAGGAATACAAGCGTCTCTATGCCGCCATGGTCTCCCAGGTGGACGCCGGGGTGGGGCGGATTCTGGAGACGCTGAGGGAGACAGGGCACGAGAAGGACACCCTGGTCCTGTACACCTCCGATCACGGGGACATGCAGGGCAGCCACGGGCTGAAGAACAAGTGCTATCCCCACGAGAAATCCGCGGGCGTGCCCTTCATCGCCCGGCTGCCCGGGGGAAAACCCATGAGAACCTCCGCCCTGGTCTCCGGGGTGGATATTTTCCCCACGGTCCTGGAAGCGGCGGGCATTCCCCGGATCCAGGGCCTGGACGGACACAGCTTCCTTTCCTTCCTCAGGGACGGGAAAGAGGAACCCAATGCATACATTCTCAGCGAGTATGTCCTCCACGAGGCCCCCTGGCGCATGATCCGCACCCCGAAGTGGAAGCTCACGGTGAGCCTGCGGGAATACCTGCCCATGTCTCTGTATGACATGGAAGAGGATCCCCATGAAATGCATGATCTGAAGGAGGATCCCCGCTTCCGGGACGTAATCGCCGGACTGACGGGAATCCTCCGGGAGAACACCTGTGAAATCGGAGACACCCGCACTTCCGATGAAATGCGGGCACGGTGGTACCCCGCCCGGGCATCCCTGGACGGGAATTCATAATCTTTGGTTTTCCGCGCCTGAGCGCGCTGAAAAAAGAATAAAAGGAGGTAACCCTATGAAACGTTTTGCGGCCATGCTCATGGCATCCCTGATGCTTCTGGCCCTTCTTCCCGCCATGGCGGAGGTCAGCCTGCCCCTGGTGGACAGTCCCGTCACCCTGACCTGCTTCATGGAAACCGACGTGAAGTGGTCCGCCACCCGCAACAGCGTTGCGGAAGTGTCCGCCTATGCCCTTATCATGGAAAAGACCGGCGTCAAGGTTGAGTTCATCCATCCCGCTGCCGGACAGACCTCCGAGCAGTTCAACCTCATGATCGCCAGCAACATGCTGCCCGACATGATCTTCTACAACTGGGCCGGCGTGGCCGGCGGACCCGCCAAGTACATCGATGACGGCGTCATCATCGCCCTGAACGAATACCTGGACAAATGGGCCCCCCATTTCCTGGCCTACATGGAAAAGTATCCGGACGTGCGCAAGCAGAGCGTTCTGGATGACGGCACCTATTACTGCTTCCCCATGCTGCGCATTGACGAGGAAGCCGGCGCCGGCCAGTGGTTCAAGGTGGCCGGAAACATGATCCGTCAGGACTGGCTGGATGCTCTGGGTCTTTCCATGCCCACCACCCTGGAGGAACTGCATACCGTTCTGAAAGCTTTCCGGGAGCAGGACCCCAACGGAAACGGCGAGAAGGATGAGATCCCCTGGGCGACCACCAAGGAATACAGCCTGGATCCCTTCGCCGGCATGTTCGGCATTCTGAACGGTTTCTACATGGACGGCAGCGAAGTGAAATTCGGCCCCTCCCAGCCCGCTTTCCGGGACTATCTCGCCACCATGCGGGACTGGTACGCCGAAGGTCTCATCGACCCCGAGTACGCCATGACCGACGCCTCCAGTCTCACCTCCAAGGTCACCCTGAACCAGGTGGGCTCCATGTATTACCTCCTGGCCGGCGGTATGGGCACCTGGTCCAACATGATGAAGGACACGGCCTTCAACCTTCAGGCCATGCCCTGGCCCAGACTGAACGCCGATTCCCCCGCCTACGCCACTTCCTCTGACTACAACAAAGTGGTCACCGGCCCCGGCGTGGCCATCACCACCGCCTGTGCCGCGGATCCCGCCAAACTGGAGGCGGCCATCCGGTTCCGTGACTACTTCTACTCCGATGAGGGCGTTCTGGACTCCAACTTCGGCGTGGAGGGCGAAAGCTACACCCTCGTGGACGGAGAACCCGTCTTCACCGATGCCGTGCTGGCCAATGACAAGGGGCTGACCACCACCCAGGCCCTGTCTCAGTTCGTGCTCTCCGCCTCCAATGATGCCATGGTGAAAACCGCCAAATACTTCAAGCAGGTCACCCTCGCCCTGGAAAACCAGAAGGCCTCCCAGGCTGTCTGGAATCAGTGCGATATCTCCCTCCTGCTGCCCAATGTGGCCCAGACCGCGGAGGAGAGCGCTTTCATTGCCGAGCGGATGAACGAGATCGACACCTACACCGGTGAGATGATCATGAAGTATGTGCTGGGTCAGGAATCCCTGGACAGCTTTGACACCTTCGTCTCCAACATCGACAAACTGGGGATCGCGGAGGTGCTGAAGATGAAGCAGGCCGCCTATGACCGGTACATGGCAAGGTAATGCCCGCAATTGACCCAAAGCCTGCACAGCGGCGGGTTTTGTAAAACAGGATCCGGTCTGAATCATAGAAAACCGGATGTTCTCACAGCCGCGGCATGATTTCGGTCACGCCGCGGTTTTGTCATCCGTTCATGGACCGGTATCCGGCCGCCTCTGCACACAATCACGCTGCCCATTCCTGCCTCCCATGAGACAATTCCGGCACAGAACGATTCTTTTCAGTCGTTTTCCCGGCGTTTTTCATCTCAGTGTCCGGGGCACTCACTGCACGATGCCATCCATGAATTCTGATATTGGGTACAACAGAAAAAACACGCTCAAACCCTTGTCAATCGGATTGGGCGTGTTTTTTTCTTTGCTGTCGAAACTTCCGCCGGAAGAAGTCCGGGTTGTACGGTTTCATGGATATCTGCCTGACCGGCAGTCCTTTCCCCGGATGATTCTGCAGCCTTCCTGATGCGGGGAGTCTCCCCAAAGAGCCCTGCAGAGCAGGTCATGTGAAAAAACTGATGGCATCCCAGATGACGGAGAAAATCCCCTTCACCTTTTTCTCCCTGCGCATTTCCTCTTCCTGGAACGCCCTGAATTCAGCGTCCGTAAGGGGTTGACAGTCCTCCTCCCTTTCCTCTTCCTGTTCTCTTTTTTCATCCATTCCCTGTTTCCTCCTGTTTTCTTCGTGATTTCACCCGTCCTCATGACCGTTCAGGCAATGCTCAGCTTTCTCCGGGGTTTCCCCGGTTCATCCGCTCATCGGTGACAAAATGCCGGATCTCTCTGACCGGGTGCTGAAGTTCTGTTCTGAAAAAGGACGGATACATCACCGCCTGGTCCTCCGGTGTGACCCATTTCAGGAATTCCCGGGCATTTCCGTCCGCAAGACTTTCGCACAGTGGCTCAAAGTCATCCGGCGTCTTCATGTAAAAGAAGAAGGAGATCTCATAGATCAGCCGGCCGGAGTTGGAAGGAGCGTCCCCGGGGAAATAGTTTTCATGCACAAAGCCCAGCCTGTCCACTTCCATCCGCACACCGGTCTCCTCCAGCACTTCCCGGACAACCGCCTCCTCCGCCGTTTCGCCGAACTGCACCCGGCCGCCCACGGAATACAGGTAGGTATTCCGGTCATTGCCCACCATGAGGAATCTGCCGTTTTTCAGGATAATCGCCCCGGCTCTTATGTTGATGATCCCCTCGCCACAGCTTACCGTCATATCCATTCGCTCAGCGCCTCCTTTTCAACTGTCTCCGCCGCAGGACCTGAACATTCTCTGCCATCAGCAGACATCCGAACGCCCGGCAAAATGGAAAGATCCGGTCGTTTCTCCCGTCTGTCTCCGTCGGGCAGAGGTGATTCATTCCGTGGGCATAACTCTGTGATTCAGGAAATGGTATTTCCCCTTCCGGGGGATTATCGGCCGGGCGCCGGAAGCTGTCAACCACGGCTCATGGGCCTCTGTCCCCGTCCTCCCCAAAGTACGGTTATCCGGGTAATCCCGCTTTCCCGGATCCGGTTGCTGCCCTTTATGGATACGCAGTCACCGGCACTTCTGGCAGATCCTGTCATGGAGGGGTTTTCAGTCCCCTTTCTGGATTCGGATAATGAAAACCTCAGAAAGCGTTGCCGTATAAGGCATCATGGGGATAAACAGTACTTCTCCCTTCTCAGGATGATGGAGGTCTTCCGGCCCCGGGTTTTCAGAATGGGGTACACTTCATTCCCGGATCCGGTCAGATCCAACACCGTCATTTGCAAATTCAATTGCATCATTCTCGGCAAAAATGACGATCTTGACTGATCCGACTTTGCTATTGTCCCGGATTACACAGAATGACGCATCATTGACCGTCGTCCCGGATTTCAGCTCAGCCATGCGGCCGGAATGGATCCCGGCTCAGATCAGGCTCTGCCCTTCCCTCAGGTTCACTCCTTTTTCCCTCAACTTTTGGCAGACCGGGAAGGAATCAACCGGGGGATGCAGAAGAAGTACGTGACTGACTTGAATCCACGTCCGCGCCTCAGGTGTCCGGCCGTGTCTTTCGCACGCTTCCCAGGTCATTCTGCAAAGGAAAGGAAAGAAAGCCATGAAACGCATCCGGAACATCCTGGCTCTGGCCCTGGTCCTCTCCATGACCCTGTCCATGGCCTTATCCGATTCTCTCTCCCTCCGCTGCGCCATCGACGAGGAGAAAGTCCTGTCCGCGGCGGATTCCCTGGGCCTGTCCGAAAAGCAGACTCAGCACACCGTTCCTGTGATCGCCCTGATCAACGCCCTCCGTATCCAGTTCACCCCCGCGCAATCAGGCGAGCAGATCAATGTGTTTCTGAATGATCAGGATATCCTGGACGCGGCCCTGCGCGCTGAGGAAGACAGCCTCCTCCTGGGCTCCTCCCTGATTCCCAATCATCTCATCCGCATCCGTCCCGAGGATCTGACGGGAATGGTTCACGCCGTCTCCGGCACCTCCGGGGGCGGGAGCGGCGCCGCCATCACGGAACTCTTCAGGCCCTATGCGGAGAAAGCCCTCCGGCTTTCCGCCTCTCTTGTCACCCCCGGGGAGGTGGAGAAGGGGGAATACACCTGTCAGGGCATCGATTATGACCTGCATGTCCCCCTGAAGGCGGATATGGAATCCTTCAGGGTTTCCCTGCGTGAAATCCTCCGGGAAATGCTGGAGGACGAAAAAGTCATGGAAATCCTCCCGCCCGTTCTGGCCGCCGGAGGCCTCCGGAGAGACGCGGATGCTCTGATGGAGCTCTATGAACAGTTTGAAGCCCACTTTCCCGGCACGGTGCTGGCGGATTATTACACCCGCTCCGACAATCCCGATGCCGTTTCCATGACAGGCGCGGCCCTCTTTGAGGGCATGGAGAAACCCGGCTTTGAGTATGCCGTCTCCCTGGAGGATCAGAACCTCCTGGAGGCGCATCTGCACAGTGAGGTTTCACAGTTCTTCCTGGATGCCGTCAGCGCCGATCATCGCCTGGTCATCGACATCACCATGGGGGATCTCACCGGACGGATCGACCTGTATCCGGATGATTCCCGGACCGGAACCATGGATCTCTATTTCATGGACATGGTATCGCCCCTCCTCCGCCTTTCCCTGACCCTTTCCCAGGACAGCCCCGGTGTCATGATCCTGGAGGATGCTTCCAGAAGAATTCTGTCCATGGAGGACCTTCTGAACCGGAAAACCGGCGCATCCGCCCGGCTCCTGGCGGATTTTGCCGCTCACGGTCTGAAGAAGCTGACCCAGAAGATCCACAAGGCCTTCCCGGAATCCGAATCCTTCCTTTCCGCTGTCTTCTCCCTTCCCGGCAGCGGGAAATCCAAAACACAGCCGGCGCCGTCTCCGGAAAAGAAAACCATACGGCTGGGCAGCTCCTGCTATACCCTGGACGTCCCGGCAAGCTTTGTGGAGGGGGAGCTGACGGAGGAGGAAATCGACGACGGCATTGTCGCCTACTGGTACAGTCCGGATTCATCGATGGACTTTGACATTTACCAGTTTCCAAAGGAAGAAGGCTTACAGACCGCAGCGGAATTGTGCACGCAGGAAGCCGAAGAATTTGAGGCGGATCTGGTCAACCCCGGGATCACCATCAACGGCATTCCCGCAGCCGTCTATCTGGCCGTGGAATCCTTTGACTATGTGGACTACCAGACAGCCAACTATATACTGGAGGACGGGGAGGATTTTGTGGAGATCGTCTTCTGGCTGGATGGAGAAACAGCCGTACAGGAAGTCGAAGAGATTCTCAGAACCCTGACCTTTGTTCAGAGATAAACGCCAGCATCATACCCTTTGATCAGAGAGGCTCTCCGAGGATTCCACCGCGGAGAGCCTCTTTTGTCCGTCCATTCTGAGTGTTTGGCCATGTGATTCCCTCATAAACGCTAGTTCGAAACCTCGTTTCTCACAGCCCGTAGCCCTCAGATGTCTGCTCATGCAGGCATGGCAGTCAATCCCGGACTTATCGCTCAAAAGCGGGCAGCCAAACCACCATTTTCACATGCTCCCCTCAAGTCCCGACCTCCAGGGTTACGCCAGCCTTGAAAGTCGCCTCGCAGCCGTCTTCCTTCACAACCACCCTGTCCGGGGCAGCGGATGACAGGGGCGTTGTTGAAGCTGGTCATTCTCCCGTTCTCATCCAGTACGCCACCGCATACCTCATTCGGCTGAAGAAGTCGTCGTAATCACGGCAGGCTCCGGTCCGTTCTTCTTCCGGCTGCGCTTCTCTCTCCATCCACTCCGTCATGCTGTTCCTGACCATCTCGTCCACCAGCTCCAACAGGAGCCTGATCTGCACTTCACGATTCGCCTGTTTTTTTCCCCGGCATAACGGCCATCCTTCCGGCGTCTCATTTCGACGATCCGGGATCGCAGAGATACTTCCTCGTCCATCTCGCAGGCCACGGTGGTGTTCATTGGCTCCCCATCCTCCGGTCCCCGGCTTGCCGGCACCCTCCAGCCTGTCCTGCTGAACGTCCAGCGTCTTCAGCAATGCGTCAATCCTGCCAGTCTCATCAGTGAGCAGCCGATCCCGCTGTACCACCCGTTCCCCGCGCCTGCCCGGCAGCGGTTTGAACGCCATCACCTCCGCTTCTCTCACGAGGCGGCAGTCACTGCGGGATTCCAGGTTCTCATATAAGCCCGTCTTCTTCAATCTGCACCTTCTGCCGCACCGCCAGTCGGTCAAATCCTCCTGTGTTTTTACATACCGTTTCAGCGTTCTGCCGCATTTTCCGCAGATGAGCCTGCCGTTCAGTGCCAGCCTGTGCCCGGTCCGGAGCCCGCCAGGGGCCTTTGCCGGACCGCTCCACCGCCTCTTTGAACCATACCGCTTGTGGAGAATGTCCCCATGTGAACCCGTTTACAATAATTCGAGTACTGTTGGCTTATTGAGTTTCTCTGCTTGTTTTCCGATAATTGTGCTCTTATAAAAGTATAATTCCCCGTTTCTCGAAACAGTCGCTGTTTATGGAAAAATCATCAATACAATATAAAATAAGGCAGGAGCTCTGAACCTCCTGCCCTATTCTTCGTTTTCTCAGCTTGATACCGAGAAAGCGACCCCCGATGGTGATTATACAGAGAACCCCTAAGCAAGTCAATCAGCCATCCGCTGTCTTTTCATAATTTTACGGACCGAATGTTCTGGAACGAATTCAGCAGTATGTAATGAAGGACTATACCGAAGCATGCTTTATGTTCGAAAAGGAAGTGAGGGATTCCGGGGCCGAAGAACGTCCTCCCCGGGAGGGCCCGCCGTCCTGTGCCTTTTGACCGGACAGACCCGCCCATGGATTGACGACTTCCCCTCCGTCCACGAACACCCTGGGCCGTGTTTCATTGTCCCGGACAGAACCGTCCTTTGACTCCTCCCTGTCCATCCCCTCTCACCCGGGAAGAGGCATCGGGGTTCTGGCGATGCCCCGCCGGGAAGGGTTACCGATCCTTGAGTTTCCTCATCTCTTCCCTCGTCAGCCTGAAGATGACCTTCCCGGATACGGGAGAAATGTAGGTCAGCACGCCCTCATCACTGATGCGCCGTTCCGTGTCATCACTGCCGATGAGAAGGATCTGCCCCCGGTCCACTCTGTAGCGGCCGCGCTCATAGTGTCCGTCCCGGAAAATGATCGAATACCGCATATTGCTGTAGAATACAATCTGAACCTGATTCGTTTCGTCCCGGACCGTGGTTACGCGCCAGACAGACCCTGCACCGGGAGGCGCGGGCGTATTGCTTTCCGGGTTCGGAATATCCTCGATTCCTTCCGGATCGTCGGTAAAAACCTGATACTCCATGGGGGGTAAAGACCCTCCGTTGCCATTCTCCTCTTCCGGACCCGAATCGGACACGAGTTTCACGGAAAGCTCCACCGCGCCGCCCCGGGGAACCTGCAGATAATAATTTCCCTGAGCGTCCTTTAACAGCCGAACGGACTGATCAACATCCCCGTAGGCCTCCCGGATGGAATAACCATCGGGAATCGTCAGCTTCAGGGTCACCGTGTCTCCTTCCCGGGCCACATTGTACCCGTTGTGCGTGAAGGTACCTTCAGTGCTGATGATCTCCTCCTGTCCCGTCCGCACCCGGATAATATACTGTACGGCCTTTTCCGCTTCCCTGTCCTGCACCTGACCGGCCGCGGTGTCCCCGCCCTCACCCTCCGCTTCGGAACCGACGGCCTTCTCCTCGTCCTCTGATCTGGTAATCAGGGCATTCTCCGCATTGGGAACCAGTTCCCATACCGTCAGTGTCACGTTTTCACCGATCTGCGTCTCTGGAGACACCAGCAGCACAGCGGCGCTTTCACCGCTCACCGTTCCGTCCACCAGGATGTCCGTCTGCTGGTTTTCCCCGCTGAAAACGGCAATGCCGTAACTGCTTTCGGCGCCCATGGCAAGGATATCCCCGATGACAATGGTCTCAATCACGCCTTCCTCATTGCTGACCCCCAGACCCGTGGCATAACTCTCTTCCGCACTCTGACTCACCACGGCCGTGATAGGCCCGTCAAACGTTGCCTTCACCTCACCGCCGCTCTCGGCGGCAAGGGTCACGCCGTAGGCGATGCCCGGAAGGTCCTCCGAATCCACGGCCAGAATTTCACCGCCGATTCGGATCTCCGTTTCACCCCCGGCGCTGGCACCGTAAACACCCTGCGATACGGCCTCCACACCGCCCTCCTGCACGGTCACAAGGGTCCTGGCGTCATTCCCGGAGATCGCCGTCACTTGGCCTTCCGCGCCCTGGCCCACCGTGACCTGAACCACGCTGTCCTGGCCGTAAGCCTCGGCCTGCACGGACTGGACGTAGGTCAGATTTTCCGGGTTCCCCTCCGCGCCTGCCTTTCCCCCGACACTGATGGTGACCTGACCGCCGTCCATCGCGTCCGCATACACGCCCCGGACGCCGAAACCCGTGGGATCCTGTTCCGTGAGCTTCGCGGAGGCCATGGCGTCTCCCTCCACATTGACCGTTACCTGACTGCCGCTTCCCTGGGCCCAGGCATCCACGGCGATGGCATCGGCAATCCCGTTTCCGGTGGAAGCGTCGGCCACCGCGTTCCCGGTGATCTCCACCTGCACACTTCCACCCTGGTCCGCGCCTGCCTGAAGGGCCACGGCAGAGACATAGCCCCCGCTTTCACTGGAAGCCTCCGCTTCCACATTGCCTGCAGCCTTTGCCTCCACCTCTCCCCCATGACTGACGGTATTCAATGTCAGGGCCAGGACGGAAGTGTCGTATCCGCCTTCCGCATTTCCGTCGGTCCGGACGTTCCCGGAAACCGCCTCCATATTGCCGTCAAACAGGGCTTCCACCCTGCCTCCGTCCGACGCAGTGAGGTCCGCGGCGCCGGCGCTCCCGGGTCTTTTCCCGCTGTCCTCTCCCTTCGTGTCACCCACGATTTCCATCCGGGTAACAGAATCTTCCCCGGCGCTGACAGCAGTGACCGCTGTGTTCTCTCCGGTCACGCCACCCGCCTCCACACGGACCAGGGTGGTGCCGCCGCTCATGGCCATGGCGGAGACATTTCCCTCAGCACCCTGGCCAATGGTCACCTCCGTCCGGCTTCCGCTTCCCACGGCTTCCGCTTCCACGGCCATAGCCGGAACCGTGTCCTCTGACCGGGCGACGGCCCTGCCCCCGACCTCCACCTCCGTGGAGGCACCGCTCTCGCTGATGGCCATCACGGCGTGGGTCAGACTCATGTCCTGATCCTCCGGTTCCTTCCCCTGTGAGACCGCCACCGCGTCCCCCTGCACATGAACCACAGCCACGGCGTCACCGGTCCCGGCTGCCTCCGCCCATACGGCGGTTGCTCCGGTCTCGTTGTTTTCGGATACAGCAGAGACACTTACGCTGCCTCCCACCTCAATCTCCGCCTCGCCCGCCACCAGAGACCGTGCCACCACGCCATAGGCCAGCACGCGTTCGTCACCCCCGGGCTGGTCCCCCGGCTCGTTGTGCACCTCCACGTCTTCCTGAATCTCAACCGTCGCGTCAGGGCCCTGGGTTTCCATATAGACACCCATGTCCGCTCCGTGATTCGGCTCGTTCAGCTCCAGGGAACCCTCCACCGTGAAGCTGGATTCCCCGGTCCCGGTCCGCACGTCCAGCGCGATGATATCCGATGTGCCCTCCCCCGCCACGGGGTTCACGGGCGCCAGATCGTTTTCCAGCACCGGATTCTGCGTCAGCGCGTCATCCACGACAAAACCGGCCTGATTGGAATGAACCTCCACCACGCCGTCATATTCCCGGATCTGTGTTTCCCCGGGTTCCTCCGAAAGGGCCTGACCGCAGGGCATGCACTGCAGAATCAGGGCCAGCGCCGCGGCCGTCACGCGGCAGACGGATTTCCTGAATGTCAACCTGATCACTCCGTTTCCTTTGGGGATTCAGGAGCCTATTGTAGGAAGACGTTCCTGTTCCGGCAACCTGTTCCGCCCGTATGGCCCGATTTCAGACATGAACGGTTCCATGACAAAAACGGAGCGCCGGCGATGCCGGCGCTCCGCAGTTTATGGTTCCTCAGGAAAGGGGCAGCCTCACTTCCAGGGATTCATTGTTGATGATCATGTCATAACGCTTGTCCAGATAGCCCGTGGGCATTGACACGTCGATCTCGAAGTCATCATCCAGGTATACACGGATGGGATCCCAGGTGAACAGACGCAGTTCCAGATGATGTCCCTCGGCCACGGTATAGACGTTGGGCATCAGGTAAAAGGTATAATCCTGCTCCACACCGGACTGAAGCCCCTCCTCCTGCAGGACATAGGACTGTGCGTCAAATCCCATTCCCGGATTCTGCAGGTCTGTCCATCCCATGCTGACACATTTCACGGGCATGTTCTTCCGGGTCAGTTCCTTCAGGGGGACGATCTCTTCCCTGCCGTTGTCATAGGAGATTTCCGTATACCGGAAGGGCACCGTGTCTTCCTGTGCGTTCTCCGTCTGATAGGCCTCAAAGGTTCCTCTGTCGCAGACGTCCAGCAGAACCGCGGTGATCATCAGGCCATCCAGGTCCTCCCGGGTGGAATCCAGTTTCACATGCACTTCCGGCACGCCCTTGATGGTGGTGTTGGCCGGAACAGACAGGGTATAGGTGGCACAGATCTCTTCGGGCATGGAAGTATACAGCGTTTCCGCCATTTCCTGGGTCAGATTGGTCTGCCAGGAATCGGCAAAGCCCGCCACATAGTCTGCCATGCCATGGGAAAAGACCTCCGTTTTTCCCGATGCGCCCTCAGGACGGAGGGAAAGCCACCGGGAAGGCTGCCAGGAATCGTAAGGAACAAAGGTCCCGTCCACATTGCTCTGGGCCAGGACTTCCGGCATGCTCTCCACCTGGTTCTCCACACCATACAGGTAGTGACTCAGCCAGGCATTCATCATTTCCTCAAAGGGTCTGCCGTTGACGGAGACACCCGCAAGCGTGTTGTGCCCGTCCTGATGCAGGACCATCTTCGCCACCTGACCCGCTTCCCTGAAGCACTGCATCATTCTGGCCGCGTGGATGGTGGTCACGTTGTAGTCATTCAGGCCTGTCACAATCAGGGCAGAACAGGCCAGATGGTTTTCCGCCTTTGTCGTATAATCCAGCATCTCCCAGACGGGCGCATAGTCTCCGTTGGTTTCCTCCTGGTCGGCGGCAATCTGCGACAGCCAGGCTCCGTACTTCGGGTTGGGTTTCTCCCACAGTTCATCCAGGAATGTACCGCCTGCATTGGAAGCGGCCAGGTAGTCCGCGTAATTGGCGTCATTCAGTGTGGGCACACCCTGAGCGTTGGTGTAATCATACCAGCTGGCAATGCCCGCACAGGGGATAATGGTCTTCAGCCCCTTTACGCCGGTCACCGCAACTGAGAAGGGAAGGGTACCGCCATAGGATATGCCGGTCATGGCCACGTTCCCGTTGCACCATTCCGCCCGGACCTCCACATCGGATATTGTGTCCGTAAAAGCCCTGCGGTCGCCCGTCAGCCATTCCACCACAGCCTTGTGGCCGTCGCGCTCCGGCTTCATGCCGCACAGCTCAAAACCTTCCGAGCCATAGGTGCCAATGCCGCTGGCTTCCACAACGGCAAAGCCCCGCGCCAGGTAATAATCATACACCGAAAAATAGGGAAAGCCTTCAGCTCCGCTGATGGGTACAGTATAGATCCACTGCAGGGGATCCGCCTGGGAAGCGGCCTCCAGGGTGGACACACTGCCCTGCGGATTCCGCTTTTCGCAGGCATGGTACAGACTTTCATAATCAAAGGGCTCATCACGATTGTACATGGCGCCGCTTTCCACCATGGTATTCGCCACCGTGCCCGCATTATAGGGGGTGGGGTCATAAATGGCCGCCGCCTTGTAGGTACCCTGAGCTGCCGCCCTGGGGACCTGCACAAATACCTTCACAAGATCCGCCATGCCATCAAAATCCGTGTCATAATCCGTCTCCACCCATACGCAGAAGCGGAGAACCTCACTGTCTTCGTTGGTATAGTCTTCAGCCCGGGCATCGCCGACCTTCAAAACGGGCTGCATCATGCCGTTTTCCACCCTGAGAAAAGCCTGATCCTCCGCACATGCCAGAACAGAAATCAGGCAGAGCATCAGGATCATCAGGAACAGTTTCTTCATGCGCACTCCTCCATGCCGGCGTGTCCGGAACTTCGGCTTCCCCTCCGTTCACGCGCAGGTTTGTCTGTGAATGTAGCAAAGGCCGAGGGGATTGTCAATCCGCTGAATCAGGTTTTCCGGAAGGGAAGGAATTTCCCGCCGTTCACAGCTTTCCGCGCTGCTTCCTGAGATTCAGCCAGTATCCCGCGCCTGCGCCTGTCAGTCCGCCCAGGATATGGGAAAGATTGGACACATTGTCCCGGACGGTGATGCCGTCCCAGATCTGCTGTCCCAGGTAGATCAGCGCCACAAGGATCACCGTCAGGGGGATCTCCCCTTCCCGGAATCCGGCAAAGGAGGTCATCAGGATAAAGGCAAAGGCAACACCGCTGGCCCCCAGGAGACTGACGCCCGGAAAGAAAAGATTGTGGATGACGCCGGTCACAAGGGCGGTGGCCAGAATTACATAAAGCAGGTTCCTGGCGCCGTACCTTTCCTCCAGAGCCGGCCCCAGCAGCAGAATATACGCCATGTTGCCCATCAGGTGCGCCAGACTGGCGTGTCCCAGTACATGGGTAAACAGCCGCAGGTACATCAGGGGATCCAGCAGGGAAGCCCTGCGGGTGGAGAACAGCAGGGCTGTGCTGCCACCTCCCGTGATGGCGCCGAGGAGGGTTACCGCCGAGCAGATCATGGCAAACCACAGGACTGCCGGTGCATTCAGTGTGATTTTCAGTTTCTTCATGGTTTTTATCCTCCTGTTCCGGGTAAAGGGAACCCCCGTGCATCCGTGTACGATCCATGTCGGGGATGCACGGGTTTCCGCCGGTCCGGGTTCATTGTAGCAGAATCCGCCGCATCCATAAACCGGAAGCAGCAGAAAGGTCCCCGGGGACAGAGAGGCAGGGAAAAGCCCGCACGGCTGCGGTTTCCGTAAGCTGCGGACCCAACTGTAGCGCGGGCGGAATATCATCTGAGCATCCCCCTTCTGCAGACTTCCGGTCCGTTCGCCATCCCCGTCTGCTGGGAAGAAGACCTTTCAGGAAGGATCCGGCGGATCACCCTTGGCATGTCCCGGATTCCGTCCTCGCTCCCGCCGTCTTCCTGTCTGCCCCTTTTCTCAGGCCTTCCCGTGTTTTCACGGACATCTTCCCATTCCGGCATGACGGATTCGCAGCCTCCGGAGTCCTTCCGTCTTCCGTCAGTCTGCTCCAGCGTGGATACGGAAGCGGAATTGCAGCCCTGTTTCCATCATCCGGACATCGTACAGACTGACAAAGGCGCCCGATCCAGCCGCATGTTTCGCAGGAATGATCCGGAACCATCGGACGGAAGAAGAAGAGCAGGGTTGTCAGGATGTTCTTTTCGACGAAGACCGGAGCACCGAAAGCCTGTTCCTTCTTCTGAAAATGCCTACGGCACGATTTCGCGAAAAAAAGCGCCGCCGAAGCGACGCTTTGTGAGAAGGCCGGTTTCTCAGCCGATCGGCCGGATCAAAGTAACCTCATAAATCAGGTCACTCTTCTGGGGCATGATTTCCATCAGTTTTTCGACCAGGGCTTCATCCGTCACTTTTGCACAAACGAGACGGGCACCGACTGTGGCATAGGCACCTTCCGTGGGAACCGGGGCATACATGACCGTGACGGCACTTCCGTTTTCCATGTTCGCACGGGTCTGGTTTTCGGCCAGGCCGAACTGGAGATAGAGTTTTCCTTCATATTCCGCAGCGCTGAAAATGAAGAAACCGATGTTGGGTGTGTTATCCGGATTGACGGTGGCCACAGCAAAGAATCCGTTATAAGCGCTGATGGATTCGACCAGCTGCGCGGGAGTCAGAACTGTGCCATAGTAATCCACAACGGAAGCGGAGGTCATGGCATCCGTCCCTTCAGCCAGGGAAAGGGCAGAAGGAATCAGCATACAGAGGACGAGGAGAAGAGAGAATAGTTTTTTCATGGATCGGACGCTCCTTTCGTGCGCTTTTTGTTAAATTATAACCAAAACAGCCGAAAGTGTCCACAGGTATTCTTTTTCATTATGGGGCAGGCGGGGGCGCATTGCCGGGCTTCATGCCTGTCAGGCTATCCCCGTCTCCTTCATATGAATCTTTTTCCGGGAATGTCACAGAAAAGCGAAAGAGAGAATCGTAACATGGCACTGCTGATGGAACATCAAAACAGCCAATAAACATCTGCATTTTCCCGATGTTCATCGACTGTTTTGCCGAAACGCCCGTCATACAAGGTGCCTTCTGTAAACTACAGCATGCAGGCGAAAGATCCTTTGTTTTCTGAGGTCCCAGAAGATGAAAGCACGTCAAAAACGTTATTTCTGTGTGAATTATTTGACGTTCATTAATTCCCAATTCTTATACGTAAATTTTGGCCAAACTGAGAATCGCATTTTTTGACGTCATTATTTTTGTCAATTTTATGCCTTTCATCTCAGCGATATTGTTAGTCTTGCAATCAAAACTATTAATCCATCGGTTTCCGTCGATATTTAGGATTTATTCCCGACTTCTCTCTCTGGCAGCCTCGATTTCTGCTGCTGTTCTTCTTCTGCGGGGTTTACTGTCTCTGGAACCAGCCGGCCTCCCTCTTCTGCGTTTGGGTGTATTGCACTCTCCGCGTGCTTCTCTTTCCAGGGTCTTTCTTTTTTTACTGCCTTTCGGTCTGCCGCGTCCTCTTTTTTCAATGGGTTCGATTCCTGCCGCTCTGTTCGCTGCTTCTCTCTCCAGCGTCTTTTTGTTTTTGCTGCCTTTCGGTCTTCCCGGTGCTCTTGCTGGTCTGATGTATTCGTCATCTTCACATGTGCTCAGATCACATTCTTCCACCTGCGATTCCTTCGCCTTCCCTGCTGCCCTGCCCAGTCTGTGTGCCTGACGGATTTCTTCCGGTGACCTGTGATACTGGGAAACGCCATGTCCCTGTTCCGCATTTTCACGCTGATTCACATCACCTGCTATGGTCTGGAAATCTTCTTCCGTGCACCCCGCCTGTTCAAACAGAGCCTTTGTGTCTTCTTTCATATTGGGTATGTACTTGTATGTTCCGTTTGCCAGAAAAGCCAGTGAAGGTCTTTCTATCTGAGGGAGCATGATGCTGAGATCAAGACCGAGCTGTTTGCATGACTTGCAGATCTCCTGCCTGATCACAGACGCAATGAAGCAGATGACTCCCTTGACTTGAATGGCCTCCGTGGAATGTACCCGGAAGACCTCTGATCCAGGCATGGACTTCATAATCATGTACTGCTTCCCGGATGAATCCCTGAGGTGATAGACCTCGTTGCATCTGGCAGCTCCCATATCTTTGGATGACGCTATACCGTCAAAGCCTTTTCTGTACAGCACTTTGTTACAGAGCTCCGTTGGGACGATACGCCAG
>CACYGY010000007.1 GCA_902774025.1 uncultured Eubacteriales bacterium | reverse complement strand
TCTTCTGTTTAATCCTTTATCTCTCCGGAATCTGCTGTCTCTTTGCGTTTCGGTTTCTGTATCGTTTTCAAGGTTCATCACTGCCGCTCTCGCGACAGCTTGTGCATTCTATCATTTGACTGATCAGGTGTCAACACCCTTTTGGACATTTTTTCAAGTTTTTTTGGAAATCGAACATTGTTGCTGCTCCGATTTCCGAACAATGGCAATTACGCGAACAATGTTTGCTTGTATTTCAGTTTGTGTTCGTGTTTCCCGCATCCAGGACCTGATCCACAATGCAGCCGCCCAGACAGACATCCCCCAGATAGAACACCGCGCTCTGTCCGGGTGTCACTGCCCGCTGAGGCATCAGGGACCGGATCCGGACCTGGTTTCCTTCCGGCATGATTTCAACGCTCTGATCCGGCTGCCTGTACCGGAAGCGGCAGGAGCAGCGCAGAACTTCTCCGTCCCTTACCGGCGCGTCCCCCACCCAGGTCACATCCTCCCCCAGGGACAGCGTGGAATACAGCATGGGATGATCTTCCCCCTGAGCCACCAGCAGCCGGTTGTTCTCCAGATCCTTCCCGATGACAAACCAGCTTCGTCCGTCCCCGCTGCCCCCGATGCCAAGGCCCCGACGCTGACCGAGGGTGTAGTACATCAGGCCCATGTGCCTTCCCACACACTTCCCCTCCGGCGTCACCATATCCCCCGGCGACGCGGGCAGATACCCCGACAGGAATTCCCTGAAATTGCGTTCCCCGATAAAGCATACGCCTGTGGAATCCTTTTTCGCCGCCACGCTCAGTCCATGCTTTTCCGCCAGCGCGCGTACCCCGCTCTTTGTCATGCCACCCACGGGAAAAAGAGACCGGAGCAGCTGTTCCCGGCGGACCATATAGAGGAAATAACTCTGATCCTTCCCCGGATCCGTCCCCTTCAGCAGACGTCCCTCTCCGTCTGTGCGGACAAAATGCCCCGTAGCCATTCTGGACGCCCCCAGTTCCATGGCGAAATCCAGAAAAGCCCTGAACTTGATCTCCCGGTTGCACAGCACGTCCGGATTGGGCGTTCTGCCCTTTCTGTATTCGCTCAGGAAATAGGAAAACACCCGGTCCCAGTATTCCCTGGAGAAATTGACGGCATAGTAGGGAATTCCGATCTGGTCACAGACTCTGCGCACGTCTTCCCAGTCCTTTTCCGCCGTGCACACACCCCGGTCATCGGTCTCCTCCCAGTTCTTCATGAACACGCCCACCACGTCGTATCCCTGCTCCTTCAGCAGCAGGGCCGCCACGGAGGAGTCCACGCCACCGGACATGCCCACCACAATCCGCTCAGCCATACTCCCACTCCTTCAGCCTCTCCCGTACGCCTGCCCATACCCTCTCCGCCACTTCCTCCGCCTTCCCCCGTGCGTCCACGCAGAAAAAGCGTTCCGGCTGCCGCATGATCAGTTCCCGGTAGGCGTCGTCCACCCGGGCATGAAAGGGCATGTCCTCCATTTCCAGCCGGTCCGGCACACTCGCCTGATACCGGCGGTTCAGGGCCGTTTCCCGGGGCAGGTCCAGAAACACTGTCAGATCCGGCAGGACCTGATCGATTGCGTACCGGTTGATCTCCATCACCTCGTCCACGCCCAGCTGCCTCCCGCCTCCCTGATAGGCCACGGAGGAATCCAGGTAGCGGTCCGACACCATCACCCTTCCGCTTCGGAGGGCCGGGAGAATCACCTGGCGCACATGCTGGGCACGGCTGGCTGCATACAGATAGGCTTCCGTCACCGCGTCCATTTCCAGGTTGGCCGGATCCAGGATCAGCGCCCGGATTTTTTCGCTGATGGGACAGCCTCCGGGTTCCCGGCTCACCGTGACATCATAGCCACAGCGGTCCAGACGCTCCAGAAGCATCTTCATCTGCGTGCCCTTTCCGCTGCCGTCCAGGCCTTCCATGCTCAGGAAGAAACCTTCTGAACATTCGATTTCCGGACACAGGTGCTCCAGGATCTGTCCCGGGTTTTCCGCCAGAAATTCCGCGCCGGCCTCCTCCAGTTCCGCCCGGCTTCCGTATCCCCACAGAACCCCAAGGCCATGCACCTGCGCCTCCCGGGCGCCTTCCATGTCAAACCTCCGGTCCCCCACCATCCACACAGGGCCCGCGTCTTCAACCATGGCCCTCAGGATCAGGGCCTTTTTTCCGGGATTCCGGGCATCGTCCCCGGGACCCGCCACGCGCTCAAACATGTCCAGAAGCCCGAAATGCTCGAGGATATCCAGGGTCAGTTTTTCCGGTTTGCCCGTGGCCACGCTGAGGACATAGCCCGCCCGCCTCAGGGTCCTGAGCATCCGGCGAATGCCGGGATAGACCCGGTTCTCATATTTGCCTCCGGCCCTGTAATATTCCCTGTACAGCCGGACGGCCTCCTCCACGTCCTTCCCCTCCAGACCGAAGAGCCGGTGGAAGGAATCAAAGGGAGGCGGCCCGATAAAGCTGCGCAGCACGTCTTCGGACGGATCCGGCAGATGCATTTTCCTGCAGGCGTACCGCACCCCTTTCCAGATGCCTTCCTCCGACTGTGTCAGCGTTCCGTCCAGGTCAAAAATCACATTCCCACGCATGGAATCCTTTCCCCTTCCATTCCGAATCTTCTCTCCACGGGTGTCCTCTTCAGATATTCAAGCAAACTGCTTTCCAGATATTCCCCCGGCACCGCCAGAGGAATCCCCGGTGGATAAACGCCCACACAGGCGGCGCAGACCCGGCCTTCCGCCGAGGACAGGGGCACCATGTCCACAGGCCCCATGGCGGCTTCCCGCAGATTCATCGCGCCACCGGGCATTTCCGGAAGAGGCAGGTCCTCTTCCTCCGGTACCGGGCCCGCCGGCATGTCCCGCAGCGCATCCTCCAGGCGTCCGGCTTCCCTTTCCCCGAAAAAAACAGAGGTGAGAAGACACACCTGCTCCCTGTCCGCCATTTCCGCCTGGATTCCCCGGGACCGCAGATGTGCATGCAGTGCAAAGCCGCCCCGGGGATGACGCAGCACCAGTCTGGTTCTGTCCACCGTCTGTCCGGTTTCCCGCGCCCAGGCATCCCTCGGGTCCCGGTATCCCATTTCCCGGATCCTTTCCTCAAGCCCCCGGAGAATCCGCTTTCTTTTTTCAATACTGTCCCGGCCGTACCGGTCCATCCATTCTCTGGCGTCATCCACGGACAGGAGCAGCAGAAAGGAAGGACTGGAAGTCATCTCCCGCCGCAGAACCCGCATGGCCCCGGCCCGGTCCTCCTCCTGCCTCAGATTCAGCACGGCGCTTCCCGTAAGCGCCGGCAGCGTCTTGTGGCAGGACTGTGTCCAGGCATCCGCCCCGGACCTGTGTGCCCCCGGAATCTCATCATCCCAGGGCAGGTGCGCCCCATGAGCCTCGTCCACCGCCAGGCGGATCCCCCGCTTCGCCGTTTCCTCCCGGATCCGCTCCAGAGGCAGACACATGCCGAAATAATCCGGCCGGGTGATCAGAAGCACCCTGGCCTCAGGACAGTCACGGATGCACCGGATCACGTCCTCCTCCGCAATTCGGACATATCCGTCCGCGCGGCGCACCGGAATCCATACAACCCTCAGTCCCCCCAGCACCGCCGCTGAAGCCGCACTGAGGTGGGCGTTTCTGGGAAGAATGACCGTATCCCCGGGCACGGTCCACATCTGCAGCATGGCATGGATGCCCTGAGTGGAGCCGTTGTGAAGCATCAGGGTACAGGCGGCGCCGGCGGAGAGGGCATAGGCCTTCTCTGCCGCCAGAATGCCGGACCGGGGGTGATAGAGGTCGTCCGTATCCTCCGTCTCCGTGGTATCCATGGCGTACATTTCCTCTTCCCCGAAGGGCGGAATCCCCCCGTGACCGGGCATATGCAGGCGCAGGTCGCCGCGCCTTTCCCGGAGCATGTCATAGATGGGCCGCATTGCATCACCGCCTGAAAAGACCGTGCGAATTTCGCACGGTCCGTATTTTACTGGACAGGAAGGGTTTTCTCCAGATACAGAGCCAGATCCTCCGTCCAGTCCGCCCTGTACTTTTCCACCTCTCCGTGATCACAGGCCTGCGCCACGGCAGGGTCAAGGGGAATCTGGCACAGGAGCGGCAGGGAGAAGGCCTCCGCCGTAGCCTTTGTCTTTCCCTCACCGAAGGGGTAGATTCGCCTGCCGCAGTCCGGGCAGTTCAGATAGCTCATGTTCTCCACCAGACCCAGCACCGGCACATTCATCATCCGGGCCATTTTCACGGCCTTGCTGACGATCATGTCCACCAGTTCCTGCGGACTGGTCACCACCAGAATGCCATCCACCGGCAGGCTCTGGAACACCGTCAGGGGAACGTCCCCGGTTCCCGGAGGCATGTCCACAAACATGTAGTCCACATCGCCCCAGACCACGTCTGTCCAGAACTGGGTCACCGTTCCGGAGATCAGGCTGCCCCGCCAGATGACGGGATCCGTGTCATTCTCCAGCAGAAGATTGATGCTCATCAGCCGGATCCCACCCGCTGTCACCGCGGGTAAAATCCCCTCATCATTCCCCATCGCGCTTTCCGAAACCCCGAAGACCCTGGGAATGCTGGGTCCCGTGATATCCGCGTCCAGTATGGCGGTTTCGTATCCCCTGCGGCGCATGGCGGAGGCAGCGAAACTGGTCACCAGGCTCTTGCCCACGCCTCCCTTGCCGCTGACCACGGCGATGACGTGGCGCACCTGGCTGGACGCGTTCAGTTTGGCTTTCAGGTCAGCCTGTTCACACCTGGATGAGCAGGTGGAACAGTCGTGCGTACATTCAGACATTTTCTTCACCTCGTCCCGAAGAATAGCACGAAGTCATCCGGAAAGCAATTCCATTTGTTCTCCCGCTCTTTCCGTGGTATCATAGGGTCAGGCATCCTCAAGGAAAGCGGACCAGGATTCCGCAGATCATGAGAAAGGCGGAACGGCTTATGAACCACTGGAAGAAAATACTCTGGCTCTGCTCAGCCATCGGACTCTGTCTGCTGCTGACGGCCTGTTATATTCCACCTGATGAGATCACCGACGACGGAGGCACCGGAACGGACGCCGGCAATGTACTGAATTTCAGAACCATTGCCCCCACCAGCACACCCACTCCAAGGCCCACGGAGGTCCCGGAGGAGACCCCCGCCAGCACCTATGACTGGGGCTGGGGCACCTCCGCGCCCACGGGGATCACCCCGCCTCCCGGCATCACTGCGCCCATGGCGGAGACCACGCCGCCTCTGCGCACCTTTGAGGTCATCACCTCCAGGCCCACCGCCACCCCCAGGCCCACCGCATCCAGTCTCAAGCGCGGCTCCACCGGCGCTGAGGTGCGCAAGGTGCAGCAGAGACTGAAGGACCTGGGCTATTATACAGGTCCTGTGGACGGTGATTTCGGAGAGGCCACGGAAAAGGCCGTCAGGGCCTTCCAGAAAGCCAACAAGCTCACCGCGGACGGCAAGGTGGGCTCTCAGACCCTGAACAAGCTGAATTCCTCCACTGCCGTGAAGGCCACCGCCACCAAAAAACCCACGGCCACACCCAGACCCACCACAAAACCCACACCGACAAGGAGGCCCACGGCGACCCCCAGGCCTACTCAGCGGCCCACGGCCACGCCCAAACCCACCAGCAAGCCATCCACCAACAAATATCTGCGCAGCGGCGCCTCCGGATCGGACGTCCGCATTCTGCAGAACCGGCTGATCTCCCTGGGCTGGCTGGCGGGAAGTGCGGACGGCAAGTACGGCGCCGGCACGGAAGCGGCCGTCAGGGCCTTCCAGAAAGCCGCCAGGCTCTGGGATGACGGCGTGGCCGGTCCCGACACCCTGGAAGCTCTCTACAGCTCCGGCGCGCCCAGGGCCAGCAACGCCGCCGCCTCCATCGGGGAAAAACTCCAGGAGGGCTCTGAAGGCCAGGGCGTGCGGGCACTTCAGAAGCGGCTGAAGGAACTGGGATATTACAAGGGCTCCGTGGACGGCTCCTACGGCCGGGAAACCACGGCGGCCGTCATGTCCTTCCAGATGGCCCACGGCCTCACCGTGGACGGCATTGCCGGGGTCAATACCCAGGGGCTGATCTATGGGGACAGCAAACCGGCATCCACCCCCACGCCCAGAGCCACCCCCAGAGCCACCCCCAGAGTCACCTCCGGCAGCAGCTCATCCCCGTCGTCTTCCTCCTCCATTTCCTCCACAGGCTACATCACTCTGGAGGACGGCTCCGCCGGGGAGCAGGTACGCAGACTTCAGACCCGGCTCAGGGACCTGGGCTTCTATTCCGGTGCCGTGGACGGCAAATACGGCAGCGCCACGGTCACGGCCGTCATCAACTTCCAGAAATCCCGGAATCTGACGGTGGACGGCAAAGCGGGTCCCGCCACACAGCGCGCCCTCTACTCCACCTCCTCCGGAAGGACCACCTATGCCACCATTTATCCCGGTTCCAGGGGCACCACGGTTTCCAACCTCCAGTACACCCTGTATGAACTGGGATACTACGACGGCTCCGTGGACGGCATTTACGGAAACACGACCACCGACGCGGTACTGGCTTTCCAGATCCGCAATCGTCTGACAGCGGACGGCGTGGCCGGCAACGACACCCTTCAGGTGCTCTATTCCTCCAGGGCCATTCCGGAAAACGCACCCAACTCCACATATCAGAAGCTCGAACTGGGCGATGTGGGTGAGGCCGTGCTGGAGCTCAAGGATGCCCTGATCCAGCTGGGTTACATGTCCTCCACCTCCTCCAGCGTCTACGACGATGCCACGGAAGGTGCCGTACGCCTCTTCCAGCTCAATAACGGCCTGGATGTGGACGGTGTGGCCGGACCCGCCACCCAGAAGCTGCTCTATTCCGCCAACCCGGTACCCAATCACTGATCTCCTGCCCGTGCCCCGCACGGGCTTTTTCCGTGCATGACTCTCCGGAAATCCGCAGAGCAGACAGGCCGCCATGCTCCCTGTCAGGGCAATCCACGGAACCCAAAAGGGGCTGTGAAAAACAGCAGAAATGCTGCTTTTCACAGCCCCTTTCACGCTCCGCGCCGGCAGGAAGGCCTGTTCCGGTCATCTGTGCTTCCAGGCACTGACCTGAGTTTTCACCAGACGAACCAGAAAGGCGCCCATCCCAAGGCCCAGCACGATCATCGCAATGGCCACCATGGCCTCCGCGCCCTGCCGTGCGCCGCCTCCGGTCTCGGACCTGGCCAGCAGTTCCATGCTCCGGTACAGTCCCAGGCCCGGAACAAAGGAGACAATGGACAGACTCATGAAGACCGTGGAGATCATTTGCATCCGCCAGGCGCAGAGATACCCGATGAGGGAACCGAAGAGCGCGCCCAGAAAGATGGCCGCGGGACTGGTAATGCCCATGGACAGAAGCAGGTCATAGAGGACAAAGGCCACCGTGCCCACAAGACTCGCTGGAATCCAGGCCCGCCTGGGCGCGTGGAGCAGAATGGCGAACCCGAAGGTGCCCAGAAAACTGGCGACAGCCATTTTCAGGATATGCATCACAGGACACCTCCCATCACATTGAGCAGCGTGGTGGCCGTCAGCGCGCCTCCCGCCACCAGCCCGGCCGTCATGATGGCCTGGGTGAAATGGGAAACCCCGGAGATCATATCCCCCCGCAGGGCGTCCTGAACGGCGTTGGTCATGGCAAGCCCCGGGAGGAGCGGCATCAGAGCCCCGGCAATCACCGCCTCCTGGTTCAGTCCCAGGACGGGCTGCAGGGCCTGCGGAATCAGTGTGGCCAGGAAAGCGCCCAGCACCACCGTCATCATGCTCTGAAGGTTCTTCCTGCGCATCCACAGAAAGAAGAGCTGCTGTACCGCCACCGTGCCCGCCGATACGATCCAGTCCATCCACGCCCCGCCGAACATGAGGCAGAAGCCCGCGGCGGAAAGGCCCGCCGCCAGGATGGTGGGATACTGCCTCTCCCCGGTTTTCCTGGAGCGGATTTCCCGGAGCTGCTCCAGTGCCCGGGCGCAGTCCATTTTTCCCGCCTCCACCAGGCGTGAAATCTGGTTCACCTGATCCACCCGCTCCAGGTCCGTGCTGCCCCGGCGAACCCTCAGCACACTGGACTCACTGTCCCCGTTCAGGCGAAAGGAAATGATCAGGCCGCTGGGTACCGCGAAGCTCTGCACTTCCTCCAGGCCGAAGGCCCGGCCCATGCGGTCCACGGTTTCCTCCACCCGGTAGGTTTCCCCGCCGTTTTCCATGATGGTCTCTCCCGCCAGACGCAGGACGTCCATATACATTTTCCTGTCTGTCATATCCTGATCCTTTGCCATCAGTAAAGCCGCCGGAGACCCGGCGGCTTCGGATGCGAAACTCAGCTTTACGCCCAGGGATTTTCCGTGGGGTACGGAAGGGATTTGGGCTGATTGTAGGCAATGTCCTTCACGCCCAGATACTTGAAGATCTCAAACAGCTCCCGTGCACAGTGGGCAAAGGCCACGGCGCCGTGATGCGGATAGCGCTTTTCCACCAGCACGTGGCGGTAGAAGCGGCCCATTTCCGGAATGTCGAACACGCCGATGCCGCCAAAGGACCGGGTTTTGACAGGGAGAACCCTGCCCTGGGCGATATAGGCCCTCAGCTGGCCTTCGCTGTCACACTGCAGACGGTAGAAAGTGATATTGCCCTCCGCGATGTCGCCTTCCAGCGTGCCGCGGGTGAAATCGGGCTCGCTTCCCTCGGGCTCCAGAAGACGGTGCTGAATCAGCTGATACTTCACGGCCCGGTCCGCGCTCATCTTGCAGGCGGGCGTGTTGCCGCAGTGGAAGCCCATGAAGGTATCGGTGAGGCAGGCATCAAATCTGCCCTTGATATCCTCGTCATAGATGTACTGGGGCACGGAGTTGTTGATGTCCAGCAGCGTCACGGCATCGCCGGTCACGCAGGCGCCGATGTATTCGCTCAGCGCACCGTAGATATCCACCTCGCAGGCCACCGGGATGCCCCGGGAGGCCAGACGGCTGTTCACATAGCAGGGCTCAAAGCCGAACTGGGAGGGGAAAGCCGGCCAGCACTTGTTGGCGAAAGCCACATAGGAGCGGGCGCCCTTGTGATTCTCCGCCCAGTCCAGCAGCGTCAGCTCAAACTGCGCCATTCTGGGAAGCAGATCACCGTAGTATTTGCCCTCGCCCATTTCAGCGGCCATGTCCCTGCAGACCTCATCGATCCTGGGATCGCCGGCATGCTCCTTGTAGCTCACCAGCAGGTCCAGCTCGCTGTTCTCCTCAATCTCCACGCCCAGTTCATACAGGCCCTTGATGGGCGCGTTGCAGGCAAAGAAATCCTGGGGCCGGGGACCGAAGGTAATGATCTTCAGGCCCTTCAGGCCCAGAATGGTGCGGGCAATGGGCACGAATCCGGCGATCTTGTCCGCCAGCTCTGCCGCGGTGCCCACGGGATACTCCGGAATGTAGCCCCGGAGGTGCCGCATGCCCAGGTTGTAGGAGCAGTTCAGCATGCCGCAGTAAGCGTCGCCGCGGCCGTTGATCAGGTCGCCGTCGCCTTCGGCAGCCGCCACGAACATCACGGGGCCGTCAAAGTATCTGGCCACCAGGGTCTCGGGCGTTTCCGGACCGAAGTTGCCCAGGAAAACCACAGCAGCGTTGCACTCTTTTTCCTTCAGCTCCGCCACGGCCTCCAGCATATCCTTCTCATTCTCCACCGTGCGGGTGATCTCCGTAACGGGGAGCTTCTTTTCCGCGCACAGAGCGGCAATGGCGGCTCTGCGCTTCTCGCTGAGCTGAATGGGAAAGCAGTCGCGGCTGACGGCAATAAGACCCAGCCTGACCTGAGGAATGTTGTTCATGGTCAGATGCCTCCTGTATTTCAGAATTCGTCGGGCGTTACAGAAAGTGTAGCACGTCCCGCACGGTCCGTCAATTCTTCTCCGCCCCTCACATGCCTGTCCTGCCCTCAAGGGTTTTCCGCAGATACTGTCCCGTATAGGATGCCTCGCAGGCGCTGACCTCCTCCGGCGTGCCGGCGCACACCAGCTGTCCGCCCGCGTCTCCCCCCTCGGGCCCCAGGTCGATGATCCGGTCCGCCACCTTGATCACGTCCAGGTTATGCTCAATCACCAGAACGGAATTGCCGGCCTCCACCAGACGCTGCAGCACCCGGATCAGACTGTCCACGTCCGCGGTATGCAGGCCCGTGGTGGGCTCGTCCAGGATATAGATGGTCCGGCCGGTGGACTTCCGGGACAGTTCCGTGGCCAGCTTCACCCGCTGGGCCTCGCCGCCGGACAGGGTTGTGGCGCTCTGCCCCAGCTTCATGTAGCCCAGGCCCACATCCCACAGGGTCTGCACCTTCCTGAGCAGCGTGGGCTGGTTCTCGAAAAAGCTCAGCGCCTCCTCCACCGTCATTTCCAGTACGTCATGGATATTCTTTCCCCGGTATGTGACCTCAAGGGTCTCCCGGTTGTACCGTTTGCCGCCGCAGACCTCACAGGGCACGTACACGTCCGGCAGGAAATTCATCTCAATCCGCACCAGACCGTCCCCCTGACAGGCCTCGCACCGGCCGCCCTTCACATTGAAGGAGAAGCGGTTTTCCTTATATCCCCTGGCCCTGGCCTCCGGTGCCATGGCGAAGAGCTTCCGGATCAGGTCAAACATGCCGGTATAGGTGGCGGGATTGGACCGGGGCGTGCGCCCGATGGGGCTCTGATCAATGCGGATGATCTTGTCCAGCTGCTCCTCCCCGGTGATCTCCCGGAAACGGCCGGGTTTCGTCCGGGCACGGTTCAGCACCCTGGCCAGATGCTGGCTGAGGATTTCGTTCACCAGACTGGATTTTCCGCTGCCGCTGACCCCCGTCACCACGCACAGGACGCCCAGGGGAATATCCACGTCCAGGTTCTTCAGGTTATGTTCCTCACAGCCCCGGACCTTCAGATATCCGGTGGGACTGCGCCGCACGGGAGGCAGGGGGATGGATTTCGCCCCGCTGAGATACTGTCCCGTGATGCTCTCCGGGCAGGCCATGATGTCCTCCAGGGTGCCCTGGGCCACAATGCGGCCCCCGTGAAGGCCCGCCATGGGCCCCACATCCACCAGGTAATCCGCGGAGCGCATGGTTTCCTCATCGTGCTCCACCACGATCACCGTATTGCCCAGGTCCCGCATCTTCTTCAGGGTTTCAATGAGACGCCCGTTATCCCGCTGGTGCAGTCCGATACTGGGCTCGTCCAGGATATACAGAACGCCGGTGAGCGCGGAGCCGATCTGGGTGGCCAGACGGATCCGCTGGGCTTCACCCCCCGACAGGGTGGCCGCACCCCGGGACAGGGTCAGGTATCCCAGACCCACATCCGCCAGAAAGCCCAGACGCGCCTCGATCTCCCGCATGACCTGCCGGGCCACCGCCTGCTGCATGGGACCCAGGTGCTCCATAAGAGTGCGGAAAAAGGCCTGGCTCCGGGTGACGGACATGTCACTGACCTCGGCAATGTTCTTTCCGTTCAGCGTCACCGCCAGGGTTTCCGGTTTCAGCCGCCTGCCCTGACAGACGGGACAGACCTCGTCCGCCATGAACTCCTCATAGGCCTGGCGGGAAGACTCGGACCCGGTTTCCCTGTACCGGCGCTCCAGGGTGGGAATGATCCCCTCAAAGGGACTCTCATACACAGCCGGACCCCGGGCAGACATGTAATGCAGCCGGACTTTTTCCGTGCCGGTGCCGTAGAGCACCGCCTGCATGGCCTCCTCCGAAAAATCCCGGACAGGCGTGTCCAGCGTGAATCCGTACTTCGTTCCCAGGGCTTCCAGATACTGGGCGGCAATGCCGTCCCCGTCCGTGGTATTGAATCCCGGCGCCGTCAGGGCGCCTCCCCTCAGGGACAGGTCCGGATCCGGAAAGATGCTCTCCCTGGTGATCCTCCGCAGCACGCCCAGCCCCGAGCACTCGGGACAGGCGCCGAAGGGGCTGTTGAAGGAGAACATTCTGGGAGAGAGTTCCTCAAGGGAAATTCCGCAGTCGGGACAGGCGTAGTTCATGGAAAAGAGCTGCTCTCCCGCCTCCCCCATGTCCATCACCACCAGGCCCGCCGCCTGGCGGGTGGCGGTTTCAATGGAATCCGCCAGGCGCTGACGAAAGCCCTTTTCGTCCCGGATCACCAGCCGGTCCACCACGATCTCCACCGAATGTTTCTTCTTCCGGTCCAGGGACGGGGTTTCCTCCAGGTCATACACGTCCCCGTCAATGCGCACCCGGACAAAGCCCGCCTTCCGGGCGTCCTCCAGGACCTTCTGGTGCTCACCCTTCTTCTGCCGGATCACAGGGGAGAGAACCTGCACTCTTGTCCCCTCCTTCATGGCGCAGACCGCGTCCACCATCTCGTCCACGCTCTGACGCCTGATCTCCCTTCCGCACCTGGGACAGTGGGGCGTTCCCGCCCGGGCCCACAGAAGACGGTAATAGTCATGAATCTCCGTCACCGTGCCCACCGTGGACCTGGGATTGCGGCTGGTGGTTTTCTGGTCAATGGAAATGGCCGGACTCAGACCCTCAATGGAATCCACGTCCGGCTTGTCCATCTGCCCCAGAAACTGCCGGGCATAACTGGACAGGCTTTCCACATACCGCCGCTGGCCCTCCGCGTAGATGGTGTCAAAGGCAAGGGAAGACTTGCCGGACCCGGACAGGCCCGTCATGACGATCAGGCGGTTCCTGGGCAGCGTCAGGGATATATTTTTCAGATTATGCATCCGCGCGCCGCGGATGATCAGTTCATCATTCACCTTTCTCTGTGAAACCTCCGACGATTTGTCGCTGTGAAAACAGCCGGATGAGTCTAGCACAAAAGGCAGGCAAAGGAAAGCCGGTTCCGGGGCGGCGGATACCGGAACCTCACGGAAAAGGAGAGGCCCGGGCCGATCCCGTTCCTCCCCTTTCCCTGTCTTCCCCTGCGCCTGCCCGTGATCAGACCGCGGACCTTTTTACAGGCTCTTCAGGAACGCAGCAATCTCCGCATCCCTGCAGAAAGGATAGAAATTCTCCGCAAAATGCTCGCCGGAAATGGTTTCCCGGACAAAATCCGCGTCCAGATCCCTGAGGATGTCCAGAAGAGGACGGTGGGTCAGCTTTTTCACCCCGTCCAGGATTTTCTTGTTTCTCTGTTCCGGCTCCACCCGCTCCCTGGGATAGCCCTGGCCGTGGCCAAAGCCGAAGAGCTGCTGGAAAATCATCTCCAGCTTCAGCTCCGCACCCCAGCCGAAGTCCTTGGCAAAGGGCAGCGCCACACAGTTGCCGTCATTGATCTGGGCAAACATGTATCCGTCACTGGGATCCGTCAGATGTCCGCAGAGAACGCCCGGGAAGGCGTTGCAGGCCAGCATGGCACCCTCGCCGGTACCGCAGCCCGTGACCACATAGTCCGCCGCCCCGGTTTCCAGCATCAGAGCGGCCAGAAGCCCGTTCTTGACGTAGGTGAGCTGACATTTGTCCTCAGGCGTGTACATGCCCATGTTCACCACAGTATGGCCCATGGGCTCCACCACTTTCTTCAGCGTGGCCTCAATCATGGCGTTTTTCGCCGCCTGGCTGTTTTCATTGATCAGTGCGATGCGCATTCTTACCGCTCCTTTCCGTTTTCCGTGTTCAGACACCGGATGTATGCCTTCAGGGCCTCCCGCCATTCCGGAAGACGGGGGAATCCGGCCCGGTCCAGGGATTCCTTGCTGAGCCGGGAATTCAGGGGACGGCTGGCGGGGGTGGGATACTCACTGGTGGGAATCGGACGCACCCGGCATTTCAGTCCGCCCTCCTCCATGATCGCCTCCGCGAACTCCGCCCAGGAACAGAAGCCCTCGTTGGTGGCATGATAAACCCCGTACTTTCTGGTCTGAATCATCCTGCACAGGAGAAGGGCCAGATCATCAGAATAGGTGGGAGAGCCGATCTGGTCGCAGACCACACTGACCTCATCCCGCTCTGCGCCCAGGCGCAGCATGGTTCTGACGAAATTTTTCCCGTTCAGGCCGTAAACCCATGAGGTTCGGACCACGAAATACTTCTCCATCTGCGCCGTGACGGCCATTTCTCCCTGAAGCTTGGACATGCCGTACACGTTTCTGGGATTCTTCGGGGCATCCGTCTCAAAGGGCGTCTCTCCGTCTCCCCCGAACACATAATCCGTGGAAACATACACAAGGGCCGCGTCCACATCCAGTGCCGCCTTCACCAAGTTGCCCGTGCCCTGCCCGTTCACCCTGCAGCACAGATCCGCGTCGCTTTCCGCCCGGTCCACCGCCGTATAGGCGGCACAGTGCACAATCACGGTGGGACGGTATTCCCTGACACAGGCCATGACGGAAGCAGCGTCCGTCAGGTCAAAGTCTTCCTGATCCACGCCCCGGCATTCCCTGCCCGCTTCCCTCAGGTGCAGGACCACGTCATGCCCCAGCTGTCCCCGGACTCCGGTTACCAGTACTCTCATGCCTTCCCCCTGTTTCCATACATGTGCTCGTAGTAATTCTGATACTCTCCGGCCAGGATTTCCTTCCACCAGTCCTCATGGGCCAGATACCACTGTACGGTTCTGTGCATGCCCTCCTCGAACCCCGTCTCCGGCAGCCATCCCAGCTCCCCGTGGATCTTTCCGGGATCAATGGCGTATCTCCGGTCATGGCCCGGACGGTCCCGGACAAAGGTGATCAGGCTTTCCGGCTTGCCCAGCTCCCGGAGCACCGTCTTCACCACCTCCAGGTTGGTGCGCTCATTGTGGCCGCCCACATTGTAGACTTCACCCACCCGGCCCCTGCGCATGACCAGGTCAATGGCGGAGCAGTGATCCTCCACATACAGCCAGTCCCGCACATTGGCCCCGTCCCCGTACACCGGCAGGCTCTGGTCCGCCAGGGCATGGGTGATCATGAGGGGGATGAGCTTTTCCGGGAAATGATAGGGGCCGTAGTTGTTGGAGCAGCGGGTAATGCTCACCGGCACGCGGAAGGTACGGTGATATGCCAGCACCAGCATGTCCGCCCCCGCCTTGGAGGCGGAATAGGGGCTGGAGGTGTGGATATTGGTGTCCTCCGTGAAGAACAGGTCCGGCCGGTCCAGGGGCAGGTCGCCGTACACCTCGTCGGTGGACACCTGGTGATACCGGGTGATGCCGAAGGTCCGGCACGCGTCCAGAAGGGTCTGGGTGCCCAGGATATTGGTCCGCAGGAACACGCCGGGATCCTCCACGGATCGGTCCACGTGGCTTTCGGCGGCAAAATTCACCACCATGTCCGGCTTCTCTTCCTGGAACAGGCGGTTCACCGCTTCCCGGTCACAGATGTCTGCGCGGACAAAGCGGAAGCGGGGATTCTTCAGGGCCTCCTCCAGGTTCCGGAGATTGCCCGCGTAGGTGAGCTTGTCCAGACAGACAATCCGGTCCTCCGGATGCTTTTTCAGTTCATGGTAGACAAAATTGCTTCCGATAAACCCGGCACCGCCGGTGACAATGATGGTCATCTTTATTCTTTCCTTTCCCGGTTTCCGCACAGGCAAAACAGCTTCCGGCTCATGCCGGAAGCCGAAAAGGATCAGGTAATGGTCTGATTGCCCCCCGCCTTGCGGGCCCAGTCATAGTTGTGGATGTTCATGTTCAGATGCCTGGGCAGGCCTTCCACCATGATGGGATTGTACTGCCCCTGGATCAGGGGACGGCAGTAGTCCATGAATTCCTCCGTGACATAGTCGCCTTCCTCATTGATCCACTTGCGGGGCACCACTTTTTCGCCGTTGGCGATGCGGTGCACGTCATAGACGCCGGTGGCACTCTGATAAGGATCATCCGACACACGGTCAATCACCACCATGACGCCGGAGGAGCCCTCGTCCGCGGCCTTCACCGTTGCGCCGCCCACATTGAAGGCCTCATCCACGTCGATCTTGCTGGTGAGATGAGCCGCCGCACGCTGAAGGGTGGACAGCTCCACGGCACGGGTCTTGCAGCCCAGGGTCTGATGCACCACCTCCGCCAGATAGGAGGCGGTACCGGTCATCTGGATATGGCCGAAGGCATCCCTGGTCTCGGAACCGGCGGTAAACTCGCAGACATACTTGCCTTCCTTGGTCTTGATGCCCTCGGAGACCACGGCCACCACCACGTCCTTCTTCTCCAGGAGCTCCTTCACCCTTTCGGTGAAGTGCTCCACATCGAAGGGCATCTCGGGCAGATAGATCAGGTCGGGACCGTCGCAGTCGTCACCCTTGGACAGGGCGGCGGCGCCGGTGAGCCAGCCCGCATTGCGGCCCATGATCTCAATCACCGTCACGTTCTTCTTCTTGTAGGAGAATCCCATGGCATCATAGATGACCTCCTTGGTGGAGGTGGCGATATACTTGGCCGCGCTGCCGAATCCGGGGGTGTGGTCCGTGATGGCCAGGTCGTTGTCAATGGTCTTGGGGCAGCCCACAAAGCGCTGCGTGGCGCCCGTCAGCAGGGAATAGTCAAAGAGCTTGCGGATCGTATCCATGGAATCATTGCCGCCGATATAGACGAACACCTCAATGTTCAGCTTGTCCAGCAGGGCAAAGATGCGCTCATAGACCGCCTTGTCCTCATGGATTTCCGGCAGCTTGTAACGGCAGGTGCCCAGGAATGCGGAAGGCGTGCGCTTCAGCAGTTCCAGGTCCAGCTCGTTCTTGATGATGTCCGACATATCAATATACTGCTCATCCAGGAAGCCCTGAATGCCGTAGCGCATGCCGTAAACCTTGTTGTATCCGCGCTCCATGGCGGTCTTGAACACGCCCGCAAGGCTGGAGTTAATGACCGCAGTCGGTCCGCCGGACTGTCCGACCAATACATTCCCTTTCACAAGCATTTCCTCACTTTCTCAACGTGTCCTGCCGGACACAATCGGAAGCATTATACGGGAAAAACACCATTTTGAACAGGGGTCCCGCTCCCCCGGTACAGGAAAAACACTTCTTTTCCAGACTTCGGTCCGGTTTTCTCCCTCTTCTCACAGCCTGTCCACAGCGCCCGGACTGTGGAGGCAGGGCTGTGGAAAACCTGTTGAAACTGTGGAAAAGTTTCCCCCAGCTCCCGTGAATGACCTTCAGGGTTTATCCGGCTCTGTGGAAAAAGTGTGAATTGGAACCGGAGTCTGTCCGTTTTCCACACCGCACCGCCGGAGATTCTCCACAAACTCCGGCGGTTCAGGGCACACAAAGGTCATGCGCTCCCCCCGGGGGTGGGTGAAGGTCAGGGAGAGGGCGTGGAGCATGAGACGGCTTACCTTCACCTTTTCCGGGCCGTAGATGCAGTCCCCGCACAGAGGGTGCCCCAGCGCCTTCATGTGCACCCGGATCTGGTGGGTCCGTCCCGTGAGGATCCGCACATCCAGGTACGTGCAGTTCCTGCCCGCCCCCAGTACGGTATAGAGGGTCACCGCCTCCCGGCCCTCCGGGTCCACCGCCATCTTCTTCCGGTCTGTCCGGGACCGTGCAATGGGCAGGGAAACGGTTCCCCCTTCCCGGATGATCCCCTCCGTCAGGGCCCGGTAATGCTTTTCCACCCGCCGCTCCGCCAGCTCCCTGCTGAGAAACGCCTGGGTTTCGTCATCCTTGGCCACCAGGAGAAGGCCGGAGGTATCCTTGTCCAGGCGGTGCACGATCCCCGGCCGCGTCTCGCCTCCGATGCCCCCCAGGGCTTCCAGGTGATACAGAAGGGCGTTCACCAGAGTACCCCTTTCGTGTCCCGGGGCCGGATGCACCACCATGCCGCAGGGCTTTTCCACCACCGCCAGGTATCTGTCCTCATAGAGAATGTGCAGGGGCAGATCCTCCGCCACGGGCCTGGCGGGCCTTGGGGGCGGCACCTCCAGACAGATCCGGCTGCCCTCCGCTGTGCGGAAGGCGGGGCGGGTCACCACGCTGCCCTCCACGGAACACCGGCCTTCCTCGATCCATTTTGCCGCCCGGGACCGGGTCATGGAAAGACCCGCGCTGAGACACACATCCAGCCGCTCACCGGTGCCCGCACATTCCAGAAGCCGGCTTTCCTCCTCCGGAATCTCTTCCTCTATTCTCTCTTCCACGCCTTTTCCTCCCTCCACAGGCTGATCATCAGCAGAAGACAGCCCAGACACAGCAGGGCATCCGCCAGATTGAAGACCGCGAAGCGGACAAACAGAAACTCCACCATATCCGTGACCGTTCCGTACAGGAAACGGTCCAGCATGTTGGAATACGCGCCGCAGAGCATGAGCATCATGCCGGTGTGATAGAATTTTTCCCTTCGGCCTCTCGAAAGCCCCCAGAGGAGCAGAGCGATGAAGACAAGGCTGACCATTGCGGTGATCCATCCCGTGTCCCGGAGCATGGAGAAAGCCACCCCGGTATTCTCCACGTGCCTGAGGCCCAGAACCCCGGGGATCAGGGTCACGGGTTCCCGCAGCCCTCTCGCCCAGGCCTTGGTCAGCCGGTCCAGCACCACCAGCGCCACCCAAAGAATCATGGCCTGTCCTTTCCGTCCGCTTGACAATTCCCGTCCCTTCCGTATCATTCCCGGATGGAGGAGGGACACGGAATGGATCTGAGAGAGCGGACAATGCATGTCATAGAATCCCTGAAACAGGAGTATCCCCTGGCCCTGTGCACCCTGGACCATGACCAGGCATGGAAACTTCTGGTATCCGTCCGCTTGGCGGCACAGTGCACGGATGAGCGGGTCAATCAGATCACCCCGGGGCTGTTCAGCGCCTACCCCAGCCCTCAGGCCCTGGCCCGGGCGGAGGAGGACGACCTGGAAAGAATCGTCCGGCCCTGCGGGCTTGGCCGGAGCAAGGCCAGGGACATCCGCGGATGCATGCAGCGCCTGGTGGATGTCTTTGACGGCCGCGTCCCGGATACCATGGAAGAGCTGCTCTCCCTGCCCGGGGTCGGCCGCAAGAGCGCCAACCTCATTCTGGGGGACATTTTCGGCAAGCCCGCCATTGTCACCGACACCCACTGCATCCGCCTGAGCAACCGCATCGGACTGGTGAAAAACGAACGGGACCCTGCAAAGGTGGAAAGGGAACTGCGGGCGCTGGTGCCGCCGGAGGAAGGGAACGATCTGTGTCACCGCTTTGTCCTGCACGGGCGCAGAATCTGCACCGCCCGGAAAAACCCGGACTGTCTCCGCTGCTGCCTGAAGAACTTCTGTGAAAGGAATCTGTGAGGTTCACGATGGAAACACTGCGTCTGTATGAGCGTCAGCCGGACATGATGCGCTTTCGCGCCACCGTCCTTGCCTGCCGGAATTCCCCCTGTGCCCTGATCCTGGACCGCACCGCCTTTTTCCCGGAGGGGGGCGGACAGGGCGCAGATCACGGTCTGCTTGACGGTGTCCCGGTCCTGGACGTGCAGGAAAGAGAGGGGGAAATCCTCCATTTCACGCAGCGCCCCATCCCGGAGGGCACACGGGTGGAAGGCCTTCTGGATGAAGGGCGGCGCCGGGATATGATGCAGCAGCATACCGGGGAACACATGTTTTCCGGCCTCGTATGCCGTCTTTTTGACTGTAGCAATGTGGGCTTCCACATCGGCTCGGACCTGGTGACCATGGACTTTTCCCGAAAGCTCACCCGGGATCAGATCCTGCAGGTGCAGGACATGGTCAATGAAGCCATTTTCCGCGACCTGCCGGTGGAAATCCTCTATCCCACGGACACGGAGCTGGCAAAAATGGAATACCGGAGCAAGAAGGAAATCCGGGGTCAGGTTCGCATTGTGCGCATTCCGGGCCTGGACACCTGTGCCTGCTGCGGCACCCACGTCACCTCCACCGGGCGGGTGGGCCAGCTGAAGGTCCTCGGACTTCAGAACTACAAGGGCGGTGTGCGGGTCTCCGTCCTCTGCGGCATGCGGGCCCTTGAGGCGGAAAATGCCATGGTTCTGGAAAACCAGACCCTGCGCCATCTGCTCTCCGCTCCGGAAGGGTCCCTTGTGCCCGCCCTGCAGCAGCTGCTTCAGGAACGGGACAGACTGCGCCAGGACCGGGACAGTCTGGCCATGGAATGTTTCCGCTCCCTTGCCCGGTCGGAGACGGACAGGCGTGTACGGGTCCTGTCCGCGCCGTTCCTCACCCCCGCCCAGCTGCGCCCCGCTGCCGCGCTCCTGAAGGGGGCGGGACCCGCCCTGGTGCTCGTGCCCAGGGAGCAGGGTTTCTCCTTCGCCCTGTGCATGGACCGTCCGGAGGACACCGCCCGGGCCCTGTACGAAAGATTCGGTGGACGGGGCGGCGGGCGGCAGGATATGATCCAGGGCACCCTGGAAACCGGAAGCCCGGAGGAGATCCGGCGTTTTCTGGAGGCGTTATGACCCCATGTCCGGGAAGGTTTCTTCCCGGACATTTTCCATGGCACAGAAGATCCGCTCCCGAAGCACCTCCGTGTCCATTCCGGTTTTTTTCACAACAGCCCGTGTCTCCTCCATTCCCGGCATTTTCTGAACCCCGGGAAGACCCAGGCGGGCACAGAAGCGCACCAGATCTCTTTCCGCGATCCGGTACAGGGGGTACAGGCACCCCACGCCGGCTTCCCTGCACAGAAAGGAGCGGGGACGGAGACGGCCCCGGAAGAACATGTCCCTCAGGAACAGGAGCGCCAGGTCGTCCCGGCTCAGGGGCAGAGCCAGATAGTCCAGACCCAGTCTCTCCATGTCCGCCCCTGTCTCAGGCACGGATGTCAGAATCGCTTCCGGAAACCAGGGGACGGGACGGGAGGCGAGAAAAACCGGGGGACGTCCCCGGCCCATTCTCAGATACCGTATCTCCCACAGAAGGGCCATCACCAGAGAGCTCCCGCTTTCCGTCAGCACAAGACCCGTGCGCCCCTCCGGCAGATTCTGCATGCCGGAAGCAAAAGGAGACCACAGGGCGTGCCGGAATGAACGGACACACGCCTCTGTGGCCTTTTCCTTAGGTGGCAGCGGCATTTTCCTTCTGCTGTCTCTGAATCTTCTCGTCCATTTCCCGCATCACGTCATAGAACCGGCAGATCACGGCCCGCATGTAGCATGAGATAAACAGGGACAGGGCAAGGCTCACCACAATGGCCAGCACGAACACGCCGGAGAGAAGGGAGGTCAGAAGATCCCCCAGCAGCGTGAAGATCAGGAAGGGAATCAGGAGCATGAAAAGGCCCATGCCCATTTTCTTCATGACCCTTCCGCTCCATTTCAGGCACTGCAGGGGTTTTTCCTCGGGATGGTCCGCCATGCGGATGCTGGAAAGCCCGTAGCGCAGATAAGCCCGGATCATCATCACCGTGGTGACCACCATGCCGATGAAGTAGAAAATGCTGAGCATGTTCACGTTTTTCTGCCACATTGCCAGCAGGGCCCCGCCCCACATGATGGCCAGCCCCGGAAGGGACCAGAGGAGGATCACCAGGAACAGAAGGATCTGCAGAAGAATCGCCTTGAAAAAGCAGTTCACCCGGGCAAACACGTCCGTGACCTGGCAGCTCATGCCCCGGACCATCCGGAGACTGAAGTAGGACCAGCCGATGGTCAGGAAGGGCAGGAGCAGGAAGGACAGGGGTGCCAGAATCCACAGAACCCTGGCGCTCTGGCTCAGCCCCGAGAGAAAATTCTCAAACATGACCGCGGCGTTTCTTTCGCTCATGGGCGTGTACATGTACTCCTGCAGGGCCGTCATCAGGGAAGCCTGACTCATGGTCATGGCCATCTGCAGAAGCAGGGAGGGGATGGAGGCCACCAGGGTGACCATCAGCGCCTGGGGCATGTTGGCTTTCATCAGCGCCCGCACCTGCTGGCGGAGCTGGGACAGATTGATGATCAAAAGGGTTCGCCTCCTGTCTGACAAACGGAGAAAAGGCCATGCCCAGAAGCGCGAAGGCCATGGGGCTGACCAGACATATGCTGAAGGAAAAGCATCCCTGCAGGGCATAGAGCAGAAGCGCTGAGGCAAGGGAAAGGGGAAAGACGCCCCCCGCCCTGAGGCACCGGGCAATCCCCAGGCCCACCAGCAGAAGATACAGGAAAAGGGATACGATCCCTGTATTGCTCATCAACGCCAGATACAGGTTGTGGGGATTGTCAAAGGTTTCGGGCAGCCTTAAACCCCTCTCCTCCAGGTATCGTGAGAAGACGGGAAGAAAGGTGTCCGGGCCCGTACCCAGAAGCAGATGCTCCCGGCTGATCTCAAGGGTATACCTCCACACCCCCAGCCGCCAGGACCCGAACTCGTCCCGGCCCCGGCCATGAAGCACTTCCCGGATTTCGTACAGGCCGCCTCCGGAGGTGAGGGGGACAAAATACACCACCGCAAGAAGGAGCAGGAACAGGACCGCAAGAATCAGGCACACCTGTCTTCTCTTCAGCTCCCGCCCCGGATGCCTCCGGAGCCACGGCCAGGCACAGTACGGGGGAATCGCCAGGAGAAAGGGAACAAGGCCCCTCCCGGGCACGAACATGAATTCGCCCCCATCCAGCCAGGGCAGGTTCAGACTCCTGCGGAAGGCCAGAAGAAGGAGCGTGCTTCCCAGGCAGACCATGACCCGCCAACGGCTGACGGGCCTTCTGAGAAAAAGCCCCAGCAGGATGAAAAGAAAGGCCCCCAGGCCAAGCATCCCGCTCTGAACCTCCATGAGGAATTCCAGGAGCACGCCGGAAAGACCCGCCAGAAAGCAGGTCAGGGCATGCCCTCCCTCCATCAGCCAGGGAAGAAGGAGCAGGGGAATCATCAGCATGAGGTAGCCGCTGACCATGTCAATATTCCCCAGTGTCCCCTGGAATTCATAATTGGTCCGGATGCTCCGCCCCTGAGGGTACAGGTCCAGAGCGTTCACGCCCAGATACTGAAGGCCGGTGATCACCATGAAGACCGTCAGGGCAAGGCCGCAGCCCTCCAGGAGAATCCCGTGCCGCACCCGGAGAAAGGAAAAGCACAGGAGCAGAAGGAGATAGCAGGCCTGGCTGATCATCCCCTCATAGCGCACAGCGCCGTACCACACCACGCTCTGTCCGTTCCGGTTCATTTCCTCCGGCGCCGTCAGGGCTGACAGCAGCATCCATCCCAGAAGACACAGGGCTGTGACACGCCCCGTCCAGCCGCCCCGTCCCCCGGGGTGGCTGATCAGGGTCAGAAACACAACGGCGGGGGTGAGAAGAAGCATCAGGAGATACTTGTATCGTGTGATGCCCGAATAATCATGAAACGCCAGAGGGAATACGCACAGTATGAGGAGGGCCGATACGTCCCCCGCCCGGGCCCTGAGATGCGTCAATACCGGATCTTCCCTTCCGCCACCGCCTGCAGATGCTTGCCGTAGGGGCTTTTTCCATACCGCCCGGCGCTCTCCAGAAGGCTGTCCCTGCTGATCCATTCATTCCTGTACCCGATTTCCTCGGGCGCCGAGATCATGATGCCCTGGCGCACCTCCACCATCCGGACAAACTCCGAGCACTCCACCAGGCTGTCCATGGTGCCGGTGTCCATCCAGGCATACCCGCGGCCCAGGAGCCGCGCGTCCAGTGTGCCGTCCTTCAGGTACATTTCGTTGAGGGACGTGATCTCCAGCTCACCCCGGGGAGAAGGCTTGATTTCATGGGCAAAGGCGGAGGCGCGGCCGTCATAGAAATACAGCCCGGTGATGCAGTAGTTGCTCCTGGGATGCTCGGGCTTTTCCTCCACACTCAGCACCCGGTTGTTCTCATCCACCTCCATGATGCCGAACCGCTCCGGATCCGTCACATAGTAGCCGAAAATGGTGGCGCGTCCCGCCTGGGCGTTGGCGCTGGCTTCCCGGAGGATACGGCCGAAGCCGTTGCCGTAGAAAATGTTGTCCCCCAGAATCATGGCGCAGGGCTCTCCCTGCAGGAAGGACTCCCCGATGAGCAGGGCCTGGGCAAGACCGTCGGGACTGGGCTGCACCGCGTAGGAGAGGTGAATGCCAAACTGGCTCCCGTCTCCCAGGAGATGTTCAAACCTGGGGGTATCCTCGGGGGTGGAAATCAGCAGAATATCCCGGATGCCCGCCAGCATCAGGGTGGACAGGGGATAGTAGATCATCGGTTTATCATAAACCGGCAGAAGCTGCTTGCTGGTCACCATGGTCAGGGGATACAGACGCGTGCCGGCGCCGCCGGCCAGGATAATGCCCTTCATGCTTTCCTCCTTGCGAATTCCTGAGTACACGGGGCAATATAACACAACCCTTTCCCCTTGTGAAGTCCCGTCAGACCCGTATCCGCCTTGCGTTTCCATCCCGTTGACAGTATAATTCCCCTGGACTGCAGGAGGAAAAGGAGGTGGAGATGTGCCCCGGAGCCGCGCAAGCGTAAATCAGAGACCTTCCCGCTTCCGCCAGATCCGCAACTGGATCATTCTGCTCAGCATCGTGGCGGCCATTGCCCTTGGGATCCATCTCATACGGCGGCCCTCCGCCCGTACCGATGTTTCCGTCACGCCCCTGCCCTGCCGGGCCGACCAGAGCGTGACGCCCTTCCAGGACGGTGTCCTGTACTACGACGGTGAGAAAGTGCACTGCCTCTCCAGCACCGGCGGTTCCAGATGGTCCTTCCCGGTGGGAGCCAATGCCTTTTTCTCCACATCGGACACCCATGTGGTCATCTGGAGCGGGTCCCAGCTGTTCATTCTGGACCAGAACGGAAACGCCACCTACAATGAAACCCTTTCCTCCGAGGTGCAGTTTGCCCGCATCGGCAGCAAATACTGCGCCGCCGTCATCGGGGGAGATACCGCCCCGGACGTGCTCATCAAGAACATGGACGGCACTCCCGTGGATGAGGAATTCGAAGCCTTTTCCGGCATGATCGTCCTGGACGTGGGCTTTTACGGGGAAGCGGACCAGTACATGTGGACCCTGGCCATGGACGTTTACGGAACCGCCATCAACACGGTGCTCAACACCTTCCAGGTGGGCAAGATGAACACCGGCATGGTGAACCTGGGCGAGTTCCTGGTCTACAAGGTCCTGTATGAGGACACCCATCTGCGGGTCTTCTCCACTCAGCAGATGTACACCTATGACTACAAGGCGGTTCAGGACATGTCCAGCACCACGCTGGTTTTCGGCTGGCAGTTCATGGATGCCTACATCCCGCCCCGGGGCAGCGCCTACATGCTTCTTGTGCGCTCGGACAGCCGGGGAGGGAGCGAGGACATCTCCCAGATCCGCGTCCTGAGCGGAAACAGTGACCGGCGCTATACCCTCCCCTCCTCCTGTGTGGGGGTGGCCATTCAGAACCGGAATATCTACGCCGTTTCCTCGGACTACCTCTACCGGGGGGATGTGGACAACCAGCGCTTCTACGGTTATCCCCTGTCCCTTTCCGAGAGCGTCACCTCCTTCCTGGGCATAACCCGCACCCATGCCCTGGTGGCCTGCGGCGACAGGGTTTACAGCATATCCTTACCCACCTGACCGGGACGGCTCAGCCGTCCCTTCCTTATTTCTGGACAGATGCATTCCCTCCGTCTATAATCATCCTGATAAAACCTGTGGTTGACCACAGAGAAGGTGGTGCCCATGATCAACTGGAAAAATCTGGATACATACCCTGCCTTCCGGGAACTGTCGGGACTGAAGAATGAAGTGAACCTCGCCCTGGAAATGTCCGGGGAAAACGGCGCGCAGCGGGTCCGCACCTGTGCCGTGCCCATGGCCTCCGGCCTCGCCTATCACTATGCCGCCAAGTCCGTGAACGAAAAGGTGCTTTCCGCGCTGGAAAATCTGGCCCGGGAAGCGCAGCTGACGGAAAAGTATCAGGCCCTGCTGGCAGGGGAGATCATCAATACCGGCGAGAAGCGCCGGGTACTGCACCATCTCACCCGGGGCCAGCTGGCCGGTCAGGTCATGGCCGACGGCGTGGACAAGCGGGTCTTCTACACGGAGCAGCAGACCCGCGCGGCCGACTTTGCCCGCAGGGTCCACGAGGGAAGCGTGACCAATGAAAAGGGTGAAAAATTCACCACCGTAGTGCAGATCGGCATCGGCGGAAGCGACCTGGGTCCCCGGGCCATGTACCTGGCGCTGGAAAACTGGGCCCGGGAAAACGGCTGCTTCCGGATGGAAGCCCGGTTCATCTCCAATGTGGACCCGGACGATGCCGCCCAGGTACTGAAGAGCACGGACCTTGCCCATGCCCTGTTCGTACTGGTATCCAAGTCCGGCACCACCCTGGAAACCCTCACCAACGAATCCTTTGTCCGCAACGCGCTGCGCTCCGCCGGCCTTGACCCCTCCAGGCACATGGTGGCCGTGACCAGCGAATCCTCACCCCTGGCTTCCAGCAGCGATTATCTCTGCGCCTTCTTCATGGACGACTACATCGGTGGACGCTATTCCTCCACCTCCTGTGTCGGCGGTGTGGTTCTGTCCCTGGCTTTCGGGCCTGAGGTGTTTGAGCGCTTCCTTCAGGGAGCGGCGGAGGAGGACCGTCTGGCCCTGGAACCCCGCGCGACCCGGAATCCCGCCATGCTGGACGCGCTCATCGGCGTCTATGAACGCAACGTCCTGGGGTACCCCGCCACGGCAGTCCTGCCCTATTCCCAGGCTCTGAGCCGGTTCCCCGCCCATCTGCAGCAGCTGGACATGGAGAGCAACGGCAAGTCCGTCAACCGCTTCGGCGAGCCCGTCAGCTATCCCACCGGCCCCGTGATCTTCGGCGAGCCCGGCACCAACGGCCAGCACTCCTTCTATCAGCTCCTTCATCAGGGTACGGATATCGTGCCTCTGCAGTTCGTGGGCTTCAAGGCCGGACAGGCGGGCATGGATGTGGAAATCCAGGGTTCCACCAGCCAGCAGAAGCTGTGCGCCAATGTGGTCGCCCAGATCATGGCTTTCGCATGCGGCAAGAAGGATGAAAATCCCAACAAGGCCTTCGCGGGCGGCCGTCCCTCCAGCATCATCATCGGACAGCAGCTGACCCCTGAGGCCCTGGGCTCTCTCCTGTCCCACTTTGAGAACAAGGTCATGTTCCAGGGTTTTCTCTGGAACCTGAACAGCTTTGATCAGGAGGGTGTGCAGCTGGGCAAGGTACTGGCCAAAAAGGTTCTTTCCCATGAGACCGACGGCGCACTCCGCGCCTTCTCGGATCTGATGGATCTGTGATTCCGGGAGGGATAATCCATGGCATTCTGTCAGTTTCAGTTCTTCTCCAGGTCCCTGAATGTGGCCTCCACCGTCCACGTCATTCTGCCGGAATCCGACATGGGCATCGGCGTCACCGCAAGCGAAGGGCAGGATCCTCCCAAGGTGCTGTATCTTCTCCACGGCTACAGCGACGACCACAGCATCTGGATGCGGCGCACCTCCATTGAGCGCTATGCCTCCCGCTACCGTCTGGCCGTGGTCATGCCTGCGGTGAACCACAGCTTCTACACCAATGAAGCCCAAGGGGAGAAGTACTTTGATTACGTATCCCAGGAACTGCCGGAAACGGTCCGGACCTTCTTCCGCGTTTCCTCCGCCCCGGAGGACACCTATGTGGCGGGCCTTTCCATGGGCGGATACGGTGCCCTGAAACTTGCCCTGACCTACCCGGAGCGGTTCCGGGCGGCAGGCAGTTTCTCCGGCGTGGTGGACATTGCCGGACGCTACGTGCGGGACGGGGAAGTCTCCTCAAACATGAAGCGGATTTTCGGGGATTGTTCCACCCTCGAAGGTACACCCCATGATCTCTTCCATCTCCTGAAGAAGGCGGAAGCCGGACCCCGCAGACCGGATCTGTACATCTCCTGCGGAACCAGCGACAGCCTGTTTGCCTCCCACGAAAAAATGGTTCAGGCCCTGGAGGACGGAAAATGGAACTTCTTCCACCTGGAAAAGCCGGACACGGGTCATTCCTGGGCTTTCTGGGATGAGGAAATCGACCATTTCCTTCACTGGGCTCTGGATCCGAAATAAAGCCTGAAAAAGCCTGCCCACGCTGTGAGCAGGTTTTTTTCAGGCTTTCTCTGTCTTTCAGATGAAAAAGGCCACACTCTGAATCAGGGCCACCGCTCCGCAGGCTGTCAGGGCCACGGTGAGCAGTCCGTGCCCGCGCAGCGCCATGAAACCCGCCGCGCACAGTCCTCCCGCAGCCCCTGCGAAGGCCAGCCAGTTCTCCCCGGTAAACCCCGTGGAATAGAGGATATCCGGAATGGTCATGGCCGTGAGCACCGCGTAGGGAATGTAGTACAGAAAGGAGCGGAAAAAAGAATTGCGGATCCTGCGGCGCACCAGGGTCAGAGGCAGGGCACGGATCAGATAGGTGACCCCCGCCATCACCGCCAGATAAGGCAGAAAACGGGACCAGGGCATCTACTCATCCTCCTCCCCCACGGGAAACATCAGTGCGGCCGCGGCCGCACTCACCACGGCACTGATGATCATGGCATATCCGCCGGAGAGATTCCGGAGGAAGGGCAGGTAGCGGAAGGCCAGAGACAGACAGGCCGCCATGAGCACCACCGCGGCAACGCTTTTCCGGCTGCGGGCCGGGGGCAGGATGATGGCCAGGAACATGCCGTAGATGGCAATCCCCAGGACATCCCTGAAAAACACCGGCAGAAGAGTGCCCGCGAGGGATCCCAGGAGAGTGCCCAGAGACCAGCCCAGATAAGGGGCCAGCATCAGGGCATACAGGTAATGATGGTTCAGCTCTCCCTTCTGCCCGGAGGCCACCGCAAAGATTTCGTCGGTGTTCCCGAAGGCGAAGAAGGCCCGCCTGAGTCCTGTCATGTCCGCCCCCAGGCGTTGGGTGAGGCTCAGGGACATGAGGGCATAGCGCATATTGATGGTTATCTGCGCCAGAGCCATCTCCACCAGGGAAGCCCCGCCGGCCATCAGGCCGATGCCCGCCAGCTGTCCCGCGCTGGTGAGGTTTGTCATGGAAATCAGCACGGCCTGCAGAGGACTCAGCCCCAGGGACACCGCCTGAATGCCAAAGGCAAAGGAAACGGAAAGATAGCCCAGTCCGATGGGGATACCGTCACGCAGTCCCCGGCGCCTGTCGCTCATGCGAGACCTCCTTCGTCCCCCGCCCGGAGCCAGACCCGCATTTCCCCGGGCCCCCGGTTATTCCAGGCAAAGTAGGGACGCAGCACGATCTCCTTCTCCTCTCCCAGCTCCTCTGTCCATTCGCCGTACAGTCTGTCCGGTATCCGCAGACGTTTTCCGGATACCCTGACGCAGGGCATCCCGACCCCGCCGATCTCCTCCATGCTGACCCGCGCTTCACGTCCCGGCAGAATACAGAGGAGGCCCAGATCCTGCCCGTTGTCCTTCTCCTCTGCGCACATCACAAAGGGGCCGTAGGCAACACAGACCCTGCCGGCGTCCGCGTCCACCCGGGGATCCGAGCGGAGATACCGCACGCGCATGGGGAAGTCCAGGGTCAGCACATCCCCGGCTTTCCATTCCTTCTCCGCCCAGGCGTACCCGTCCAGGACCGTAAAGTCAGCCCCCTGCAGCGTGGGACTGTCGCACCAGTCCGGCAGGCGGAAAGCCAGTCTGCCCCTGGTGCTGCCCTGTGTGACCCGGACGGTCACATGACCCGAGCGCATCAGGTCCGCCTCCATGCTCAGACGGATGGCGTTCCCTCCCAGGTCCGCGCTGATTTCCTGGGCCATGTACAGGTGGAAATGCAGTTCCTCCCCGTTTCCCGTCACGGCGTACTGGGGCAGGGACGCGATCAGCCGGGCAAGATTGGGCGGGCAGCAGGCGCAGCCAAACCATTTCTGGCGCACCCGCTTCACATGGCTCAGCCTTTCATCGTCCTCCCCGCCCCGGGGCACGCACAGCGGATTGACATAGAAGAAGGACCGGCCGTCCAGCGCCACGCCGGAGAGCACGCCGTTATACAGCGCCCGCTCCATGACATGGCCCGCGTCTCCCCGGCACCTGAGCTGCAGCAGGCGCCGGCAGAGAAACACCAGGCCGATGGCCGCGCAGGTCTCCGAATAGGCCAGGGCGTTGGGCAGATCAAAGGGACGGGAGAACGCCTCCCCCTCCCGGGTGGCACCGATGCCTCCCGTGACATACATTTTCTCCCGCACAATGCCCTGCCAGATCTTCTCCAGGGCCTCTGCCATCTGTGTGTCCCCGGTCTTGCGCACCGCGTCCGCCATGCCGGAATACAGATAGACCGCACGCACGGCATGCCCCACGGGTTCCCTCTGACTGACCACCGGGATATGGGCCTGCTGGTAGATGAACTTCCGGCTTTCCTCCTCCGGCAGTTCCTCCAGGCCGTCCGCCTTTCTCCGCCGGTTTTCCTCCGCCAGGAACACGTTGGGGGTCTTTCCCCGCTCATGGAGGAAATACAGGGCCAGGTCCAGGCAGGATCTGTCCCCGGTTTCGTCATACAGCCGGACCAGAGCCATTTCCAGAATCTCATGCCCGGGATAGCCGGACCGTTTTCCGGGACCGAAATGCTCCCGGACAAAATCGATCATCTTCATGACCACCCGGATCAGCCGCTCATCCCCCGTGGCCTGATGCCAGGCCACCGCCGCCTCCGTCAGATGGCCCAGACAGTACAGTTCATGATTGAAGGCCAGGTTCTCAAAGATGCCCTTCCGCTCATGGAGCTGATAGGCGGTATCCAGATAGCCGTCCGGATCCTGGGCCTCCTCAATGAGGGTGATGACCTCCTCAGCATGGCTCTGCAGCACGGGATCCGGCTGCCGGGCCTGCAGATAGGCCACCGCCTCCAGCCACTTGTACAGGTCCGAATCCTGGAAAAGGAAGCCGTAGAACCCGTTCTCGTCCGGTTTTTCCCCTTTCCCCGGCTTGACCTCAAACTGGCCGTTCCAGGGGACGAAGCGGAAATCCCGGCCTTCCTTCCGGGCCTTCTGAAGGCGTGCCGCCGCCCGGAAATTGTGGATGCAGTAGCTGGGCGCAGCGTCCTCAATGCGGTCATTCAGGGCTTCCCACTGCCAGGGCACCATCTTTTCCCGCACCAGGCCTGTCTCCCGGAGAAAAAAGGAATCCTTCAGTGTGATCTGTCCAAGGGCAAGGGGCTTTGTCTCTCTCTGCGTCATACCGTTTCTCCTTCCCTGGCCGCTCCGCCTCCGCGGCGCTTCAGCCATCCCCCGTGGAAATAGTAGACAAGGAACATGATACTGGTCAGAACCCAGGTAATGGGATAACTCAGCAGCACCTGATCCAGCGTGTTATGGGCGGGCACGTAGAAAAGAATCCAGCCCACCCGGATCATGCAGATGCCGAAAAGGGTCATGAGGGTGGGCACAAGGGAATCCCCTGTGCCGCGCACGGCGCCGGAGAACACCTCCACGCACACGTAGGTAATGTAGCAGGGCGCCAGCTGCCTCAGAATCCGCATGCCCTGCTCCACCACCGCCGGATCCGAGGTGAACAGACTGTAGAGAGCGGGCCCGAAGAGAAGGAGCAGCGTGCTCAGCAGAAGGGCGGCCCCTGCGGTCATGCCCAGGCAGATCATGGTGCCCCGCCGCATTCTGTCATACCGCTTCGCGCCGAAATTCTGGCCGCAGAAGGTCAGGACGGATACCCCGAAAGCGTTGACAATCATCCAGAACATGCCGTCCAGCTTCCCGTAGGCCGTCCATCCCGCCAGCACATCCGTGTCGAAATGGTTGATGGCGGACTGGATCAGCACATTGCTGACGGAATACATGACGCTCTGAAGCCCTGCCGGCAGCCCGATGGACACGATTTTTCCCGTCATGTCCATGTGCAGCCGCAGTCTTTTGGGAGAAAGCCGGTAACTCCTGGCTGTGTGCATCAGGGTCAGGACCACCAGAATGCCGGAGACGAACTGGGAAACCACCGTGGCGGCGGCCGCTCCCGCCACGCCCATGTCGCATCCGATGACCAGGATGACGTCCAGCACAATGTTGGTCAGGCAGGATACCATGAGGAACAGCAGAGGACGTCTGGAATCCCCCACAGCCCGGAGAATGCCGGAGCCCATGTTGTAGACCATCATGGGCACGGTGCCGATGAAATAAATCCGGATGTATTCCAGGGCATGGGGCATGACCTGTTCCGGCGTATGCATCCATGCGAGCAGTGTGGGGGACAGAAGCAGACCCGCCACCATGAGGAACAGTCCGAAGATGCCCGCCATGGCGAAGCTGGTATGGACCGCCCGGGAAACGTCCCCGTCCCTGCGCGCGCCGAAGAACTGAGAAATGATCACCGTAGAGCCGGAGGAAAGACCCACAAAGAAGCCCACCAGCAGGTTGATCAGGTTGCCTGTGGCGCCGCCCACCGCCGCCAGTGCTTCCTTGCCCACAGCCTTGCCCACGATCATGGCATCCACTGTGTTGTAGAGCTGCTGGAAAAATGTGCCCAGCAGGATTGGAAAGAAGAAAAACAGAAGCTGTTTCCAGATCACGCCCTCCGTCATGGGCCCGCCGTACCCTTCGCTCTTTCCCCGGTTCACACCTTCACCGCCTTCCGTGTCATGCCTGTGTTCTATAGCACAGTTTCTTCCCCATGGCAAGCACTCCGTTACCGACAAAAAATGCACATCAGTGCCGACTGCTGTGCATTTTCTGATCAGGAACCCAGGTAGGCTTTCTGTACCTTTTCGTCATGGAGAAGATCCTCGGCCCGGCCGGACAGGGAAATGTTTCCCGTCTCCAGCACATAGGCGCGGTCCGCCACCGACAGGGCCATCTGTGCATTCTGCTCCACCAGAAGAATCGTCACGCCACTGTTGTGCAGTTCCTGGATAATGGAAAAGATCTGTTCCACCAGAATGGGCGCAAGACCCATGGAAGGCTCATCCAGCATCAGGAGCCTGGGCCTGCTCATGAGAGCCCGGGCCATGGCCAGCATCTGCTGCTCACCGCCGGACAGCGTGCCCGCCACCTGCTTTTCCCTTTCCTTCAGCCGGGGAAAACGCGTGTACATTTCCTCCAGGGAGGACTGGATTTCCGAGGAAGGCCGGACATATCCGCCCATTTCCAGATTTTCCCTCACGGTCATGTGCGGGAAAACCCGCCGGCCCTCCGGACACATGGACAGACCTCTGGGCACAATGCGGCTGGCCGGCTGCCCTGTCAGAACCTCCCCCGCAAACGTCACGGTTCCGGACTTGGGTCTGTGAAGTCCGGCGATGGTATTAAGGGTGGTGGACTTGCCGGCACCGTTGGCGCCGATGAGGGTCACAATCTCCTTCTCCTCCACCTCCAGGGAGATCCCCTTGATGGCATGAATGGCTCCATAGTAGACATGAATGTCCTGCACGCTCAAGAGACTCACGCTTGCGCCTCCTTCTTCCTGCCCAGATAGGCCTCGATCACCACAGGGTTCTTCTGGATATCCGCCGGTGTGCCCTTGGCGATGATTTTTCCGAAGCTCAGCACACAGATGCCCTCACAGATGCCCATGACCAGGTTCATGTCATGCTCGATGAGCAGAACGGCAATCTGAAACTGGTCCCGGATGCGGACGATGTTTTCCATCAGTTCCTCGGTTTCCTTGGGATTCATGCCTGCCGCGGGCTCATCCAGCAGGAGGAGGCTGGGGTTGGTGGCCATGGCCCGGATAATCTCCAGGCGGCGCTGCGCACCGTAGGGAAGGCTGTCCGCCCGGACATCGGCCATATCCTGCATGCCAAACAGGGACAGGAGCTCCATGGCCTGCTGATGCTGCTTTCTCTCCTGCTTCCAGTATCTGGGCAGACGAAGAATGCCGGTAAACATGTCATACCGGATCTGATTGTGCAGTCCGATGCGCACATTTTCCTCCACGGTCATCTGGGAAAACAGGCGGATGTTCTGGAAGGTTCTGGCAATCCCGAGGCGGGAGGCCTGGACGATGTTCAGCCCCTTGGTGTCGTGACCGTTGATGAGCACAATGCCCCTTGTGGGTTCATACACCTTGGTGATCAGATTGAAGACGGTGGTCTTGCCCGCGCCGTTGGGTCCGATGAGACCGGCGATTTCCGTGCGGCCAATGGTGAGATTAAAATCCTCCACCGCCTTGAGGCCGCCGAACTCAATGCCCAGGTGTCTTGTTTCCAGCACCGGAATGCTGTTCACGTCCCGCTCCGGCACGATGGAGTGGGAGGGATAGGGGACCATTCTGGTATCCGCGCGCCGCCTTTCCTCCTGGCTCATTTCGTCTCACCTCCCGTGGTTTCATCCTGGGATCCGTGGCTGAACCTTCTGCGCAGGGACTGGAAAAGCCTGCCGATAAAGTCACGGATCAGGGGGTTGTTGGTAAAGATCATCACCAGGATCAGCACAATGGCGTACAGAAGCATGCGCAGGTCGGAAAACTCGCGGAGCAGCTCCGGCAGAACCGTCAGGAAGGCCGCGGAGATCACGGAACCCAGGATATTGCCAAGACCGCCCAGCACCACGAAGACCAGCACATTGATGCTCTGATTGAAGGTAAACTGGGTGGGTACCACCGTCGTGGCGTTCAGTCCGTAGAGAGCACCGGCCATGCCCGCCAGAACCGACGCGGTCACGAAAGCCGTCATCTTGTACCGGATCACCGATACGCCCATGGACTCGGCTGCGATGCGGTTGTCCCTTGTGGCCTGGATTGCCCGGCCTGTTCTGGAATTGATCAGGTTGATCACCACAATCAGCGTGATCATCACCAGGATAAAGCCCATGGTGAAGTTGGAAATGGGTTTGATCTTCACGGCACCCTTGGCCCCGTCCACCAGCATGATTGCCTGGGAAGGCAGGGTCTTTTTCAGAAAGGAAGCCTGAAGCCGGCCGTCCGCGATGCCCACATACAGAACATTCACCAGATTGCGGATGATTTCGCCGAAGGCCAGGGTGACAATTGCAAGATAGTCGCCCCGGAGCCTGAGCACGGGAATGCCGATCAGCGTTCCCGCCAGGCCCGCCATGAGCCCGCCGGCCAGAATGGCAACCACCAGACGGAGGGTGGTATCCTGGACATCAAAGACATTGAGCATCCATCCGCTCACGATGGTTCCCGTGTAGGCGCCTACACTCATGAAACCCGCATGGCCAAGGCTCAGTTCGCCGCTGAAGCCGATCACCAGGTTCAGGGAAACCGCCATCACCACCCAGGCACAGATGGGCACCAGTTGTCCTTTCAGGGAGCGGGTGATGGTCTTGGCGTCCACCATGCTCTGCAGAATGATAAAGGCCGCGATGACCAGCCCATAGGTGATCATGTTGTAGATCAGCCGATTGCGTTTCGCTTTCGTCATGGGCCACCTCACACTTTCTCACGCACGGCCTTGCCCAGCAGGCCCGTAGGCCGCACCAGCAACACCACAATCAGCACCGCGAAGACGATGGCGTCCCCCAGTTCCGTGGAGATATAGGCCTTGCCGAAAATCTCGATCACGCCCAGGAGAACGCCTCCCAGCATGGCACCGGGAATGGAGCCGATCCCGCCGAACACGGCGGCGGTAAAGGCCTTGATGCCCGGCATGGACCCAGTGGTGGGCTGCAGAATGGGATAGGAAGAGCACAGGAGCACGCCGGCAATGGCCGCCAGGGCAGAGCCGATGGCAAAGGTGACGGTGATGGTCCGGTTCACATTGATGCCCATCAGCTGCGCCGCGCCCCGGTCCTGCGACACGCAGCGCATGGCCTTGCCCATCCGGGTCCGGCTGGTGAACAGAGTGAGCAGGACCATGATGATCACATTGGCCAGGATCGTGTACACGGTGGCGCTGGAGATGTTCAGGCTTCCCAGCCGGATGCTGCTGCCGTTGATGAATGTGGTGGGGAAGGACTTGGGATTGGCGCCCCAGATCATCAGCGCCAGATTCTGAAGAAGATAACTCATTCCGATGGCGGTGATGAGCACGGCAAGGCCCGGTGCCTGCCGCAGGGGACGGTAGGCCAGCCCTTCAATGGTCACCCCGAGAACGGTGCATACCGCCATGGCAATCACAAGGGAGAGGACCGTGGGCACGCCCCAGTACTGGAGACCGCAGAAGGCCATATACCCCCCCACCATGATCACGTCACCGTGTGCAAAGTTCAGCATCTTGGCGATACCGTACACCATGGTGTAACCCAGGGCTATGATGGCATATATACTCCCAAGACTCAGACCGTTGATCAGATTATCCAGAAATATCATGGCTGATTCCTTTCAGACCCGGGTTCCGGCATGGAAGGACATGCCGCGGGAAACACGTAATAACAAACGCAGGACTGGCCCCTTCCGGGACCAGTCCCACGGTGCCTGTGGGAATGTCAGTCTTCGAACACGTACTTGCCGTCCACAATGGTGGCGGCCATGGGGGTCTTGGTGACGGCGCCGGTGGAATCCCAGGTCATGTGGCCGGTCAGGCCGTCCACTTCGATTTCCTGGATGGCGGCGATCATCAGATCACACACTTCGTCATAGGCCATCTCGCTGGTGATGCCGGCCTTCTCGGCCGCCTTCACCAGAATGTAGATGCCGTCATAGGCGTCCGCCGCAAACTGGATCGGGATTTCATTGTAGGCTTCCTTGTAGCTGTTGACGAACTTCACCACGTTCTCGTCCTCGGAGGAAGCCACAAAGGGGGTCAGAAGCATGACGCCCTCAGCCAGAGAGGTGTCAAAGCCTTCCACGTCCAGGATGCCGTCCATGCCGTCCACGCCAAAGAAGATGGGGCTGAAGCCCTTGTCGCTGGCGGTCTTCAGGATCATGGAAGCGGGGGTGTAGTAGATGGGCAGGAACACGATTTCCGCGCCGGCGTCCTTGGCCTCACCCACCTGCACGGTAAAGTCGGTGGTCTCGTCGGTGAATGTGGATTCGGTCACGATGGTCAGGCCCTTTTCCTGAGCCTTCTCCACAAAGGTGTCCCGGATGCCGGTGGAGTACACGTCGGCGTTGTTGTAGATGATGGCAATCCTGGTGCCCAGATTGTGGCTGGCGATGTACTCGGCGGAAGCCGCTCCCTGGTTGGGATCGCTGAAGCAGATCTGGTACACGTTGTCCTTGTCTTCGGTGACGGCCGTGGAGGAAGCGGAGGGCGTCAGGAAGAACACGCGGTCCATATATCCCTGCGCACCGGCAGCCTCACAGGGCTTGGAGGTGGTGTTGCCCAGAATCATCTGAGCGTTGGCGTCCAGAGCCGCGTTATAGGCGTTGATGGCCTTTTCCACGTTGTGCTCGTCGTCCTCACAGATCAGCTCGACCCGGTATTTTCCGCCTTCCGCGTTGATTTCCGCTGCGGCAACCTCAGCGCCGTGCTGCGTCGCCAGACCGTACAGGGCCGCGGCGCCCGTGGTGGGTCCGATATGGGCAATCCTCAGGGTAACGGTATCCTCCGCAAAAGCCGAGCACACAGCCAGGCTCATGGCCAGTGCCAGAATCAGAGCCAGTACTTTTTTCATGGGTCCTATCCTCCTCGATGCATTTGTTCCGGAAGAGCACGCACCCTCCGGAAAGTACACGGAAAAGTATAAGCAATCCTTCCCCCTGTATACAAGACCTTTTCTGTATCTTTCATGTTTTTCCCTTTCCCGTTTCTCTCCGGCGGAACGAAACCTCACAGGAATGCGCCCGCACGGGGAAACCGCACTGTCACATGTCTCCAAAATGCCTATGATTCTTGACAGATTTCACTGTGTGAATGTAAAATAGCGCGCAGAATACTTCATTCGAATCATCGGTTCAGCCCCGGAAGCGGATCCTGATCTGCCCGCCTGACCGGATTCAGAAGGGGGAATGGCGGTTGTAACCGCCGGATCATGTTTCTATGAAGCGCAAACTCACTGTGTTCCTGGTTCTGGTTTTCAGTCTTCTCTCCCTCAGCATTCTGTCCTGGGCGGAAGAGGAAAATCCCATCAAGGTTGCCATGCAGCTGAGTCAAACCTCGTTTACCGAACCTGGTGAAATCACTGTGAGCATCAAGGTCAGCAATGCGGGAAGCGAAACGCTGCCGGGACCCGTTACTCTGGTGTATCCCAACGGCAAGCAGGTGGAGGAATTCGGCGCTCCCGTGCTGGATGCCGGCGCCTCCAAGTCCTGGACGGGCACCCTGGAGGTCACCCAGTCCATGCTGGACGCGGGAAGAATCACCTTCAAGATCAAGTATTCCCGGTACAACGAGAACGGCGAGCTCATCAGCCTGTCCAGGAATTTCTTCAAGGAAATCACCTACACCGGCAGTGTGGCTTCCGTGGAAGTCAACCGGACCATCGCGCCCACCACAGCCGGAAAGAATCAGGAAGTCTCCGTGACCTATGACATCATCAACACCGGCACGGTGGAAGTCAGGGATGTGACCATTACGGAGAAATCCGGTGTCGCCTCCAAGCCCGCCACCATCAGCCGGGTGGAGGCCGGAAAGAAGAGCAGTCATACCTTCACCTTCAAAATGGGTTCCCAGGACGTGGTTTCACAGGGCACCATCACCTACACCGCCGGGGGAGAAAAATACACGGTCAGCAAGGAAAGCGTGACCATCAAATACGGGGAGATGAATCTCCGGGCCTCCCTGAGCGCGGACCGCAAGGGCGGCCTGGCCGGGGATACCGTAAAGCTGACCCTGAAGCTGTCCAACAGCGGGAAGACCGACTATCACGACATTGTGGTGACCGATCCCGTACTGGGTGAGGTTTTCACGGGTCAGACGGCCCCCGCCGGCAAGACCACGGTTCTGGAAAAGGAGATCACCGTCACTCAGAGCGAGGATTACCAGTTCACCGTCACTGCCCTGAGCGGGGATGACAGCACGGAGGTGGAGACGGTCACCGAACGGGTCAGCATCACCGCGCTGGATCCGGATCAGGCCATTGTGCTGGAGGTGCAGGCCGGAGCGGACCGGGATGTGGTCTATCAGCTGCCCGGCACCGTGCGCTTCCGGGTGTTTGTCACCAACAAGTCCGCCTCGGAGGTCAAGAATGTGACGGTTTCCGCCTCCGGCGTGAACCTGTACACATTCCCCAGCATTCTCGCCGGGGAAACCCGGGATTTCACAAGAGACGTCCATGTTTCCATGGCCGGCAAGTATCAGTTCGTGGCACGCACCACCAATCCGCTGGGAGAAGCCGTGAACTTTGAGAGCAATATTCTGCAGATTTCCCACATGGAGCCCACTCCCGTACCCACGGAAGCGCCCATTGTGACGCCTCCCCGCCCGGTCTATCTGCAGCAGCCCACGGAGAACGACCTGCCCTCAGAACTGTCCCGGATGGAAAATATTCTGGGCACCGCCCGCAACACGCTGATCCCCATCTTTGGCGTCTTCTTTCTGCTCACCGTGATCGCCCTGATCCGCAGGGGAATCCTGCGGCACCATTCCAAGGCAGCCCTGGATCACCTGGAACGGGGCGGCGCCCGGAACTACAGCCTGCCCGGAGAACACGCCAATGACACGGCGCCGGAAACAGAGAATCCGGAGGAAACATCCCAGGAGGATCAGGCCCCCGAACCGGATCCGGAGAAGCCCCCGGAAGAGCCGTAAACCGTCTCAGGAACAGATCAATCCCTCTCCGTCCCTTTCTGCGGGACGGAGATTTTCATAAACGGTCCTGCCGGCTTCCCTGTTTTCGCGTATCAAGGAATGCGGCCGGATGCACGGAGGTGTGAAACATGCGGATTCTTTTTCTCGCCGACCTTCACGGCAACATGACGGCGACCCTTGCCATGGACAGGGTGATCCGCAGCCTGGCACCGGATGACATCTGGTTTCTGGGAGACTGTGTCGGCAAGGGTCCCCGGAATGACGAAACCTGCGATTATGTCCGCTCTGTCTGCCGTCACTGGATCGGGGGCAACTGGGACTACGGCATAGGCTTCCGGGAATTCCCGGCGGATGCCTTTTTCTGGGATCAGCTGGGCGAGGAACGCCTGGCCTGGCTCAGAGGACTGCCTCAGGAGGACGAGATCCGGGCGGAGGGACTGCGCATCCGCCTTTTCCACGGCCGGCCTGTAACACCCCTCCTTACGGTGGAGATGAACGCCTCTCAGCTGATCCCCCTGTTCTCCACGGACAGAGGTGTGTTTGACGGCGTCATCTTCGCGGACAGTCACCGGCCCTTTGTCCGGACACTTTCCTGCGGTTATCTGGCCAATACCGGAAGTGTCGGCAATTCCATGGGGGTACCCAGAGCTCATGCCCTCATCCTGGAAACCTTTCCCCTCTCCCGGGCCCTTTCCCTGCAGGTCCTGTCAGTGCCCTATGACAACGAAGCGGAAGCTGCCCTTGCCCGGGCCACACCGGATCTGCCCCATGGTGATGCCTACATCCGGGAGGTACTCACCGGTATCTATTCCCGCGGCCTGTCAGAGAGCTGAAAGGCCTGAATGAAAGGAGGCTGCAGGTCAATCCTGCGGAATTTATGAAACGACTGCTGATTCTTCTCTGTGCCCTGTTTCTTCTCATTCCCGTCGCTCACGGGGAAAATGCAAACATCCCCGAACCGGACGTGGTGGTCCTGCGGACGGAGGACGGTGTCTGCGGCATGGCTGTTTCCTTTTATGCCCCGGGACTGTATCTCAGCACCGCACCTCTGCCGGATCACACAGAAACCGTGCTCGCGGACACCCCGAAGGGCCAAGTACCCCTGACCGTTCTGGAGGAGCATGAAGGACTCCGTATTCTGGGGGATCTTTCAGATGAACCCTACGAATCCGTGCCGGCCCTTCTGGGCGAATCCTCCGGTTTCAGCGCGTTTTCCTACATGGGCGTCAATGAGGCAGGGGAAAGGAAGGAAGGAAAAGCCAGCCCCCTCTTTGCCGTCATGGCCGGTGAGGAAATCATGACCCTTTCCCTGGGAGACGAAAATCTCCTCGAGGGTACGGTCATTCTGAACGATAACCATGCCCTCTCGGGTCTCGTCCTTTCTTCCATGGGCACGGGCAACGGACAGGTTCTTGCCCTCACCGGCCAGGGCATCTACAGACTCATCTTCGGGGATGATGAGGAGGAAACGGCCGGGACCCTGCTCAGGCCCAGGGTGGAACAGATGGATGACGGAACACTGCACATCGACTGGAAGGACGCGGCTGAGGAGAAAAACGTCTCCGACGCCCCTCTCTTCTTCGCCTATGTCCTGAATGAAAACATGCCCTACTACCGGTTCGTTTCCATTCAGGACGGTTCCACGGACTGCTATGCCAATATCATCCCGGGAGAAACGTACCATGTCTACGTCCTGGCTGCCCAGGAGCCGCCTGCCGGTCTTCCCGGCGCGGATCCGGAGACAGATATGAGTGTCATCCGGACCGTCATGTCCGATTCAGAGGCGGATAAGCATTATGAGAGTCTGAGTTTCTGTGTGTCTGCGGCTCAGAACCCCAGAGATGAGATCGTTCTTCAGGGAATGAAGGATTTTACCGTCAGCCAGCTGAACGATCCGGAAGTGGAGCTCTACCTGCAGGTGGTGGGCAGATATGAGGTCACGGAGGAAAGCGAGACCTTTATGACCATCAGTCTGAACACCCCCTCGGAAACCACCTATGAAATCGGGTCCGTTTTCATCTATTCCCCGGACGTCAGGGACAACGATGCATGGCATATCCCCCTGACGGAAATCCTGGACAGTATCCGCCAGCTTGAGAACAATATTCCCACCGGGACTTACCGGCTCCGGTTCTTTATCGGCAATCAGCTGATCGACAGCCTGGAGTTCACGGTCAGTCCGTGACAGGAAAAAAGAGCCGCGCCCCGTGCGCGGCTCTTTTCCTGTCTTCCTATTTGACGACTTCTCCGGTGAGGCTCTTCCAGACCGCCCGGATGGTTTCCTGATTGGATACGCCGTAATTGGGATCCATTTTCCTGCACTCGTCCATGTCCCGAAGAAAATGCACACAGAGATGGCCGTCAAAGCCGTTATCCTTGATGGAGCCACTGAGATGCGGCGTGTCGTGGGTGGAACCCAGGGTCCAGGTGCCGTCGGGCAGCCGGACATACACCGCCTTCTGTGTCCACGTGTTTTTTCCGCCAAAGGCTTTGACCATGGTTTCCGTGTCCGTCCTGGTCAGAGGTTCACAGTCCGCATGCCGTCCCAGGGAATACAGCTTCAGTGTCCAGCTCAGCCGGCTCTCCGGCTCATAGACAAGAATCGTCTGCCCTGTGGTCAATGCGGGCTTAATCTCTCTGAACCAGTGAAGCAGATGAATCTCACCGAGCCCGGGAACCGAAGCCTTCGCGGTGGAATCGGCAGGCGAGGGAATCTCCTCCTCTGTTTTTGTGAAGGCAACCGCATCGGCGGAGTAGAGTTTCCGCTGCGTCTGAGGTCCCGCCACGCTGTCCTGCGTCAGTCCGTTCAGTTTCTGAAAGTCGCGCACCGCTGTCTGGGTCCGGGGATCATAGGTGCCGTTCACGGTAACGTCATATCCCAGTTCCTTCAGTCTTGACTGAAGTCTCGTCACCTCATCACCGCTGCTCCCTCCGGACAGGATGCCGGTGGTGCCGCCGCCGTTCCCGGTATCCGCGGCATTGAGTTTTGCCCAGGTCCTTTCACCCGCGATTCCGTCCGCCGTCAGCCCCTGGGCTGTCTGAAAAGCCATTACCGCCGCCTGTGTCATGGCACCATTGACGCCGTCCAGACTTCCATAGTAGTACCCCAGTTCCTTCAGCCTTGTCTGCAGCCTGAGTATGTCGCTGTCGGTCTTCTCAACGGATGCGGTCTGACTCAGGGCAAGCAGGCTTTCCAGTTTTTTCAGGGTGGCTGCGCCTGCCACGCCATCGGGATTCAGGCCATTGTCCTTCTGAAAGGCTTTGACGGCGCTGCGGGTCTGCGCCCCGTACTTGCCGTCCTTTCCGCACGGATAACCCAGCTTCCCCAGCGTTTCCTGCAGTTCTGAAACCCGGCTGCCCTGATTTCCTGTGCGCAGTGTGCTGTACTGGCCAAACAGGGAGGTGCTGCCGGTACTCTGAGCGTTCCCGGTACCCTGACTGCCGGATGTACCCTCCGCCGTCGTGCTCTGCGTAGCCGTCTTTTCCGTCTTTCCGCTGCTCCCCTGAACTTTTTCCGCCTTTTCGTAGATCATCTTCAGCGTGGCGGGGCCCACCAGGCCGTCCACTTTCAGACGGTACTTTTTCTGGAACTTCCGCACCGCGTTTTCCGTATAGGTTCCAAAGGAGCCGTCCACCTCTCCGGTGAGAAAGCCAAGGTCCTTCAGAGCCTGCTGAAGTTTCCGGATCTCCTCTCCCCTGTCACCGTTCTCATAGCTTCCGTTGGGTGTCACGGCCTGGGCAGAAGAAACAAACGCCAGACAGATGCTGAGCAGTATGGCTGCCCATCGCCTTTTCCGCATTCCGTCACCTCCCGGGAATCATGCAGAGAGTATAGGCCCCTCCGGGCGGCCTGTAAACATTCTGTGGTGAATTGTTACAGTTCGGTCAGGTTCAGAAGGTCCAGAGGATGAGCAATCAGATGTTCCGCCCCGTTTTTCGTAAGCTCCGACCGATCCCTGAACCCCCACAGCGCGCCGATGGCATGCATGCCCGCCGCCCTGGCGCACATCATGTCCACGCCGCTGTCCCCCAGATATCCCATTTCATGTTCGTCAAGATCCAGGCTCCGCGCCATCATCCATGCCCCTTCCGGCGCCGGTTTGATGGGGACATCCTCCCTCTGTCCCTGAACCGCGTCCATGAGGCCCGGGAAAAAGTGATCCACCACGGCATGGGTATCCCTGTCAGGCTTGTTGGAAAACACACAGAGCCGGATCCCCTTTTCACGCAGTCCTTTCAGAAGCTCCATGATACCCGGATAGGGCCTGGTTTTTTCCAGCGCGTGGGATGTATATTCCCGGACATACAGGGCATAGACCCTGTCCTCCATTTCCCTGTGCTCCCCAACGGCTCTGCGGGTCAGCATACGGGCACCGTTCCCCACCATCATTTTGTACGCCTCCATGGGATACTCCTTCAGTCCGCAGGAAAGAAGCACCCGGTTCATGGCATTTCCGATATCCTCCAGAGAATTGATCAGCGTGCCATCCAGATCAAACAATACACCTTTCATGCCTTCCCTCCCTTTCCTCCCCCGCCGGATTCACGGCCGCCTTCTGACACGGTCCGCGTCCTGCCGGGGGTTTGCGGACATCTTCAGGCGGGCCTTTCCGTGTTCCAGTCTCAGAGTCTTTCCTCTCCCCATCCTGTCCACTTCTTTTCGAAATACAGCCGGTTATCCGGATCAAAAGATGAATCGTCCGTACTGCTGATTCGATATTGATCTTCTGCCGTTTTCCCACACCCAGCAGAACCGCCGTACTGAAGCAGGCCGGGATCATTCCCGGTGAAATCAGTCAGCCGGCGGCAAATCACCGGTGACCGCCGCACGTAAGGATTCGGCCCGAAGCAACCGTACGGTTCCGTCCCCGGTTTTTCGGTTTCTTCCTGCCTCCGGCGCGGCGTTTTTCCTGCGAAGCTTCCCGGGAGGCGGTCTGTGTCTGTCCACTCTTCTTCACTCTGCATAAGGGGAGAGAAAAAAGCAGCCGCCTGTCCGGCAGCTGCTTCGGTTTACGCTTTGGCCATTTCCACCAGCTTGGCAAATCCGGCCGCGTCGTTCACAGCCAGGTCCGCCAGCATCTTGCGGTTGACTTCGATGTTCTGCTTCTTCAGACCGTTGATGAAGGTAGAATAGCTCATACCGTTCAGGCGGGCTGCCGCATTGATACGGGTGATCCACAGACGCCGCATGTCGCGCTTGCGCAGCTTGCGTCCGATATATGCGTAGCGAAGGGACCGGCGTACCTGTTCTTTAGCCGCACGGTACTGCTTGGATTTGGCTCCCCAGTATCCCTTAGCCAGCTTCATAATCTTACGGCGTTTTTTCTGAGCATTGACCGCTCTCTTAATACGTGCCATGGGAAATATCCTCCTTGCCAGCCAAAGGGCTTATTTGTAGGGAAGCAGCTTGTGAATCGTCTTGGCCTCTTCTCTGTTGTCCACGATACCCGCATTGCGAAGATGGCGGGTACGTTTGGTGGTCTTCAGCCGAACCTGATGGTTGGCATTCATCTGCTTATGCTTGACAATACCAGACTTGGTAAAAGAGAAGCGCTTGGCAGCACCACGATGCGATTTCTGCTTAGGCATAGGGGTGGTCCTCCTTCCTTTCAGCCACTCATGAGAACATGAGTATTTCACTTATTCCTGTGCTTCTTTTGAAGCATTCCTCTCCCGGGCCGCCTTCTTTTCCGCAAAAGAAGCCTTGGCGGCCTTGGGAGCCAGGATCATAATCATATGCCGTCCGTCCATAAGGGGGCGACGTTCCACAACGCTCACATCCTGGCAGCGCTCTGCGAACTTCTGCATCACCTGCGCACCGATTTCGCTGTGGGTAATCTGACGGCCACGGAACCGGATGGATACTTTCACCTTGTCGCCGTCCTCCAGAAAACGAATGGCCTGCTTGGCTTTGGTCTGCACATCGTTTTCCTCGATGGTGGCGGAAAGCTGAACTTCCTTGATGTCCACGACACGCTGATTCTTGCGGTTTTCGCGCTCACGTCTGGACTGCTCATAGCGATACTTGTCGTAATCCAGCAGCTTGCACACCGGCGGTTTGGCTGTCGGTTGAATCTTAGCCAGATCCAGGCCGCGCTCCTCAGCCAGCTCCATGGCTCTCTGGGTCAGCATCACGCCAAGCTGTTCGCCGTTTTCGTCAATCAGACGAACTTCTCTGTCGCGAATTTCATCGTTGATCATCAGCTCGAAAGCGATATCCATGCACCTCCATATTCTTGGCCGCAAAAAAGCGGTGGGACACAAACCCACCGCATCACATCTCCGCTGTCCGGCACAAGTCTGCCAGAAAAGATGCCATAAACCCGGCAGCATAACCGCACGAGGTGAGGGGCGGGCAAGCCTCTGCTTCAAACATCCGGGATTCTATCACGTTTTCCGGCCTCTGTCAAACGCTTTTTTCTCAGTTCTTCTTCAGGTTCAGAAGCCCATCCACAATGGCAATGGATGCCGTGAGCCGCTGCGTGTAATCCCCGCGGATAACCCGGATTCTGTCCCCGAAACCGAATTCTCTGTACATGTCCAGAAGTCGTCCGTTCAGGGCTTCCCGCCGCTCCTGATCCCCGTTCAGTCTTTGTCCGTCCGCCACCCATTTCACGTCCGGTGACAGATACAGAAGCACATCATATTTTTCCGGGCTGATAAAGGCCTCCACCAGTTTATTTCTGTGACCCATGTACAGTTCGCTGTAGTAATCCGTTACCACGGCGTCCGTATCGAAAAAGCACACCTTGTTGGCCGTGCGCATGGCATGGTAGTCCTGCTCTGCCTGAAGATAGGCCATGCGGTTGAAATCCTCATCCGTGTAGATGGTCTCGTCTCCCCCCAGGTACTGCTGGGCATAGTACCGCCCCACTTCCTCAGACCAGGAGGTGTTGTACAGTTTTGCCAGGCATTTTGTCAGTGTCGTCTTCCCGCAGGATTCAGTACCCGCAATGAGGATCTTCTTGGAGAAAAAAGGACGGGCCGGACCCAGAATGTAATGCCACTGGTTCAGAATGTCCTTACGGATCTCCGTGGCGGATATGGGATAACGGCTGCGGGAGGGGTCAAACAGTTCGATGGCGCTTGACGGAAAAAACTGCCTGAGGGGTTGATCATAATCCTGATCCCCCACGAAAAAGGCACTGATTCCCTCCGGAACCACATTTTTCATTTTTCGCGCCCAGTCCTCCCATCCGTTGGGATACTCCGCAATATCCGTTTCATCCAGCACCCGGACCTCAATATGCGCCATGTCCTGGACCTGCTGAGTCAGCCATTGCTTTCTGAGCTGATAGGTTATGACAGGCAGCCCGTCTTCCCGGCAGATCTTTTCTGTCTGGTCACGGTTGTCGGATATCACCACCACCAGCTTTTCGCACAGGGTGGAAGCCCGGATGATCTGATAAAGATGTCCCCGGTGGGGGGGACAGAACCTCCCGAAATATACACCCGTCTGATACATTTCTCATTCCTCCTGCCATAACAGTGTAAAAACATCCGAATCAGCCTCATAAAGGCTTCCGTTGACGCTGGATGTGATATGCAGGTGATACTGCCCGTTTCGCATCTCATCCCCCTGAAGAGGAACGCCATTCCAGAAGAACGTGCTGGCCGACGGCTGGACCTGTTCGGGCCTGGACAGAAGGCGCGGCGTCAGACGCTTTTTTTCCCCGGTTTCCTCTGAAACCAGGATCACCGTATATTCCATGGGAGTCTGATGCTCAATGATGACGCCCAGTTCTTCCCCTGTGTAAAACCGGGTTACCGGGCGCACCAGCACCCTGAGCCTGGGATCCCCCTGATCCGGGGGGATACAGATAACCCGGGAGGCCAGAACGGAAACCGTCTCCCCGTATGTCACCACCATCTGAAGAAGCACATATCCGCTCCTGTCCGTGTCCGCATACAGTTGCAGCGTCCGCTCCTTCAGGCCCGGGGACAGGTAACCTTCCGCGTCCCCGTAAGGCCCAAAGGGTTCCCCCTGGTCATACACAAGTCTGGCATGCTCAAAGTCCCAGCGGCCGTTCACCAGGTCCACCATCTGATAGGCCATGCGCACCGTCTCATAGACTGTGAAGGAAAAGCTGATTTCCGAGTGATCACCGGAGAGAATGCTTTCCTCGAAATAGATATTGGCAATGGGGCAGGTTCTGCGGACGGGCGGGGACATATCGTAGGAGAACAGGCTGTCATCCGACTCCTCCGGATACGTCCTCACCGTGGAGGCCCCATGCATGGAAAGCATGTACGCCTTGATTTCCGACAAGGTAATTTCCCCGTCATGATTCCGGTCTGCGGCGTACCCGGTGCTCATGGACATGCCCATGGCCATAACGTCCGAAAAGTATCCGCCTCCGTCGATCTGACCGTACTCCGTGCTTCTTCCGGACCAGAACCAGCTCTCCTCCGCGGCCCCTGAAGAACAGATCACTCTGAAATCCGGGGAGCAGAAGACATTGTCAAAGGAAGTATGTTCCCCTTTCCCGATCACCGCTCCGGAATGGCAGGCGTCCAGGATCAGGATCTTTTTTCCGGGAATGTCCTTCAAACAGTCATACAGCTGTCCGGCAGTGATTCCGCTTTCCCGCACCCCGTCCGAGAGAAGGAAGGTCATACCGTAATTGGGTTCTCCCTCCTGCCACAGACCATGAGTACTCAGATAGAAGTAATTCAGATCCTGTTCTCCCGCGCCCTGAAAAGTCGTCCGTATCAGTTTCTGTATTTCCTCAAGGCTTGAAATACCCTCCGGTTTCGCGCAGACCATAACAGGCTGCGTCCGGCTGCCCTTCAGGACCTGTTCCATTTTACTGACATTCTGAAAGGAAGAGGGATAGGTATCACTCTGGCTGAGAAAACGGTCGCAGCCGATAAGCAGGACACGGCTGACACCCCCGCCTTCCTCCGACAGGGCAGAGAAGGAAAGCAGCAGGAAAAGAGCCATTGCGAGAAAAAACAGGCTCTTCTTCACATCCCCACCTCCCGTCCTCTCCCTTCCGATCTTATCCCAGCTCTTCCAAGATCATGCTCAGTGCGTGCTTGACCGCCAGTTTGCGAATCCTGTCCCGGCCTCCGGAGAGACAGACCTGCTTCACACGTGTCCCGTTTATAGTACTGATTCCCAGATACACCGTACCTGCCGGAACGTCTCCTGCTTCAACAGCCGTGCCCACGACACTGATCCCAAGATCCGTCCGCATCTGCTCCCTGATACCGCGGGCTCTCTCCTCTGCTGTATCCCGGCAGATTCCCGCTCCGCAGGGGAACACCATCCCGCCCCGGAATATCTGCTCTGATTCCGGGATCTCCGCAAGGGCCGAGGCAAGCAGGCCACCCGTCGCATCTTCGGACACTGCCACCGTCCATCCCCGGGCCTTCAGTTCTGTGACAGCCGTTTCCCCCAGTCCGCCATGATCCGTACCGGAGATCTCATAGATCACATGTCCGATCCTCCTGCGTACTTCTTTCACAAGAGGCGTCAGAATCTCCTCCGCTTTTTCGTGCGTACCGGCGCTTGCCGTTGCCCGAAGCATGACCTCCCCCAGAGAGCAGTAGGGGCTCAGGGTTGGATTGCTGCCTGCCTCAAGGTCCTTCATGCGCATATCCACCTCAGACTCTCCCATGCCAAAGATCCGGATATACCGGCTTACGATGACATGCTCTGACCTCTTTTCAAGGTAGGGCATCACGGATTCCTCAAACATCGGCTCAAGTTCCGAGGGCGGGCCCGGAAGATGGATGACTTCGCACCCGTTATCCAGCGGTACGATGGCACCCGGTGCTGTCCCATGATGATTGACCAGAATCCGGGTACCTTCGGCAAACATGGCCTGGTTTCGGTTGTTGGGCGTCATATTCCGATGATATTCGGCAAAACGCCGCCGGACCATTTCCTCGGCTTCCGGAAATACCACCATTTTTCTGCCCGCCACCCGGGCCAGAACCCTTTTGGTGATGTCATCCACCGTGGGTCCCAGACCGCCGCTGGTGATCACAATATCGGACCGGGAAAGAGCCAGCCGATAGGCGGCCTCCAGCCTTTCCTCGTTGTCTCCCACCACCTGCTGATACTTCAGATCAATCCCCAGCGCACTCAGCTTGCGCGCTATGAACTGGGCATTGGTATTGAGAATCTGCCCCATGAGCAGTTCCGTGCCCACACAGAGAATCTCTGCCTGCATATCTTCTCCTTCTTTCACGAAGTTCCCGGTCATTATATCCAGATTTATCCCAAAAGAAAACCGCTCCCCCTGACCGGGAGAGCGGAGGATTCAGCTGTTCTGATGACGCCACTGCCGGGAGCGGTCGCCTGCATTCAGAATTCGTTTTCTCATGCGCAGAGACTTGGGTGTGATTTCCAGGAGCTCGTCATCATCGATGAATTCCAGGCATTCCTCAAGGGACAGGGGATGAACGGAAACCAGTCTCAGTGCGTCCTCAGATGCTGAGGCATTGCGCATATTCGTCACATGCTTCTGTTTGCACACATTGACCACCAGGTCGCCGGGACGCGCATTCTGTCCCACAATCATACCCTCATAGACTTCCAGTCCGGCACCGATGAACAGAGTTCCTCTCTCCTGGGCATAAAACAGGCCATAGGAATTGCTGGTACCCGTCTCATGTGCCACCAGAGCGCCTGCGCTCCTGTGGGGAATATCTCCCCGGACAGGCTCGTACTTTTCAAAGACAGAGGACATGATGCCCTCACCCCGCGTGTCGGTCATGAATTCACTTCTGTATCCGAAAAGCCCTCTGGAAGGCACCAGAAATTCAAGACGTACCCGCTCATAGCCTGACATATGCTCCAGTGTACCCCTGCGACGGCCAATCTTTTCGATCACCGCACCGGCTGTCGCCTGTGGCGTGTCCACCACAAGCCGCTCAATGGGCTCACACTTCACTCCGTCAATTTCCCTGTAGATGACCTGCGGTTTGCTTACGGCAAACTCATATCCCTGCCGGCGCATGTTCTCAATGAGGATCGACAGGTGCAGCTCACCCCGCCCGCAAACCTCAAAGGCATCCGTGGAATCCGTTTCGTTGACCCTCAGGGAGACATCTGTCTGCAGTTCCCGCATCAGTCTCCCCCTCAGGTGCCGGCTTGTGACATATTCGCCTTCCCTGCCGGCAAAGGGACTGTCGTTGACCTGAAAGGTCATGGTCACGGTAGGTTCGCTGATCTTCACAAAGGGCAGACCTTCCACGCAGGCGGGATCACAGACCGTATCCCCGATGGAAATCTCGTCATTGCCGCACAGAGCCACAATGTCTCCCATGCTGACTTCTGAGGCATTGGATCTCTTCAGTCCGTCATACTGGAACAGACCGCCAAGACGCCAGGGCTGGCTGGTTTTTCCTGTTTCAATATTCGTATGGACCACACTCATGCCTTCGGTAAAGGTGCCTCTTGTGATGCGTCCCACACCGATCCTGCCCACGTATTCACTGTAGTCAATGGTTGAAATCAGGACCTGCGCGGGTCCTTTGGGGTCGCCCTCCGGAGCCGGGATGCACTTCAGAATCGCATCAAACAGGGGCTTCAGATCCTGGCCGGGTTTCTCCAGATCCAGTGTGGCTGTACCTTTCCGGGCGGATACATACAGAATCGGGTTATCCAGTGTGCTTTCGTCAGCTTCCAGGTCAATAAGGAGGTCCAGAATCTCCTCCACGACCTCATTGCAGCGGGCATCCGGTCTGTCAATCTTGTTAATGACGATCAGAACCTTCAATCTCAGTTCCAGTGCCTTTTTCAGCACAAACCGTGTCTGGGGCATAGGACCTTCAAAGCTGTCCACAAGAAGCAGAACGCCATCCACCATTTTCAGAACACGCTCAACTTCTCCGCCAAAGTCCGCATGACCGGGTGTGTCCACAATATTGATTTTATGTCCCTGATAATGCACGGCCGTATTCTTGCTGAGAATCGTGATGCCGCGCTCTCTTTCAATCGCATTGGAATCCATGACCCGGTCCACAGTCTGCTGATTTTCACGGTACACCCCGCCCTGCTTCAGCATCTGATCCACCAGTGTGGTCTTGCCATGATCAACATGAGCTATAATGGCAATATTCCGAATATCATCACGTACCATATTCTTTCTTCTCTCCCTCAGTTACGGCTTGCCGTGTCCGTCAGTTCAAGCCCTTCATTGTTTTCACAGGCCAGACGTATACTCCATTCATTTTCAAATAACAGCACATCCCGGTTCCTGCTGTCCTTGGCACGTCCGGATGTGGAGGTCAGTTTCAGCCGGTCCACGGGAAGGGGCGTTTTGACAATCCAGCGGACATAGTGGAAGTCCTGCGGTTCCATGACGATATCCGTCTGATACTCTGTCTTCAGTCTGTGCTCGAGAACCTCAAACTGCAGCACACCCACGACACCTACGAGAAACTCCTCTTTTCCTGTCTCTGTTCTCGTAAAGGTCTGGATAGCGCCTTCCTCCGCAAGCTGGGAAATTCCCTTAAGAAACTGCTTCCGCTTCATGCTGTCCCTGGGTCTCACACGATTGAAGTGTTCGGAGGCGAACACCGGGATATCCTCAAAATGAATTTTTGGTCCGGAAGAAAGTGTGTCCCCTAACTGATAAATCCCGGGATCAAACAGACCAATGATATCTCCTGCCCACGCTTCCGTGACGGCTTCATGTTCATCCGCCATGAACTGCTGAGGCTGTTTCAGCACAATGTTCTTGTTGGTCCCGCTGTGCCATACCTCGTTTCCCTTTTCATAGGCACCGCTGACAATACGCATGAAAGCAAGACGGTCACGATGAGCAGGATTCATATTGGCCTGAATCTTGAATATGAACCCCGAAAAATACGGTTCCTCCGGCTGGACAAGGCCCTGATCGCTTTTTCTGGGGAGGGGCGGCGTGGTGTAATCCAGGAATCGTTCCAGGAAAGGCTCCACACCAAAGTTCGTTATAGCGGACCCGAAGAACATCGGTGTGAGTTCTCCGTCCCTGACCGCCTGCAGGTCAAATTCATCTCCCGCAACGTCCAACAGTTCAATCTCATTCCTGAGCCTGTCAATATATTCCTGGTTCATGTATCCCGAAAGGTTCGCATCATCAATGGAAATGTCGGTCTTTTCCACAATACTCTGACCATGATCTCCACCGTTGTACAATTCAACCATCCGGGTATCCCGATGATATACCCCCTGAAAATCTCCATCCACACCAATGGGCCAGTTGATGGGGACAGAACGAATACCAAGCACCTGCTCGATTTCTTCCATAAGAGAAAATGGGTCCTTGGCCGCACGGTCCATCTTGTTGACAAACGTGAAAATGGGAATCTTCCGCATCCTGCAAACCTTGAACAATTTGATTGTCTGAGCTTCCACACCCTTTGCGGCATCAATCAGCATAACCGCGGAATCGGCAGCGACCAGAACACGGTATGTATCCTCTGAAAAATCCTGATGTCCGGGAGTATCGAGAATATTGATCCGGTATCCGTCAAAATCAAACTGCATGGCGGAGGAGGTTACGGAAATCCCTCTCTGCTTCTCAATATCCATCCAATCTGAGGTAGCATGCTTGTCGCTTCTCCGCGCTTTTACAGAACCTGCTGAACGGATCGCCCCGCCATACAGAAGAAGCTTTTCAGTCAAAGTCGTTTTGCCTGCGTCAGGGTGTGAAATAATGGCGAATGTCCTTCGTTTTTCAACCTGTTCATGCAGGATTTCTCGAAAAGCCTGGGAATCAGCAACAGGCAACATGAGTAACCTCCTAAAGTAAGACTCAATCAATGATTTAATCACCGGCATTGGCCGCTGTCAATACGATTTCACATACTTTGCCGCGGAAAAGGTATTGCCTTTTCCGATTCAGGCAGATTTTTCGGACAGAAAAAGAAGCCTTTCGGCTTCTAAGTGGAATCCGGCAGCGACCTATCCTCCCGGGCCGTCTCCAGCCAAGTACTTTCGGCACTGAAGGGCTTAACTTCT
>CACYGY010000006.1 GCA_902774025.1 uncultured Eubacteriales bacterium | reverse complement strand
ATGGCACGGCCTGGCGTCCGACAGGAAGCGGAAATCTCTCGGCGATTACCTGTCTGTTCTACAACAACGAGCAGGAAGAATGGTTCTTCCATGATGATATTCGATTTTCAATGGCGACGTAAAGCCGAAACCTCATAATGTATATTTCATTTTATCTAGTCGACGCACTACTACTGACCGATAATAGTTGTATTATTTCAACGATTAATTTCGATAATAGTTTTTCAATTTTCGCTATTAGTTATACCAACTCAAAGGGACCCCTTTTCTGAAACTGAATGGATGCCTGTCGGGTGACAGAGAACAGTCCCCGGATACGGACGGGGAATCAGGGGATTTCAGGAAAACGGCAGAGATCGCTCCTTTCACAATTTACAGTCCCTGCCTCAATGGCACGGCTTTTTCCGGGCCCTGTCCAGAAGCCCTGAGTCTGCAAGGGCCCGGAGCCTGAAACTCAAATCAGCGGCCTGTCGTCAAACAGACTTCTTGTAATCAGGTAGTCATATCCGTTTTCTTTCGCAAGAATCAGCCACAGCCTTTCGATTGCATGCATGATTGTACCGTCCAGCTGGCCAAGCTCTTCCGGAAAATCCTCCGGCTGAAGATGGCAGTCAAACAGTTGAGAGACTGCCTTGACCCTTCCCCATAGCATATTCCCGGCTATGAATTTTAAGGATTCAGAATCGGGGAGGTCAATTTTCATTTTCATTCGATTCACCAGATCCTGCGCAATCTTCCTGTTGCAGCCCCAGTCAAGATGCGTCGCCAACAAATCAAGATTCTGCGGAAAAATCAAGCCGAGTTTTTTTTGTGTCTCAAAGGCATACAGAATCTCATCAATGATGCCTGTGCTTCCCAGAAGGTTTTCGTACAGATAATGTCGCCAGATTGTACCAATATCACCCTGAAGAGATTTCTTGGAATGAATATGGCAGAAATATTCATACTGATGAATGACTGGCTGTAACTGAAGAATGAACGGTGCCACATCGCGGCCCTTATTGGGAAATACCCTGACTTTGACTGCTTTCGCGTTTGTCCTTCCTGCAAGCATTCTTTGGATTTCTGCCTTTTTTTGCGGCGTGTCCGTGGAAATATACAAATCATAGGGAAAACGGATCTGGTTTATCCTCTCGATGATGTCATCCAGCAGGTCCGTGTAGTACACATGTGCCTGAACGGCAATCATCGTCTTTTTGCTGAGCTGTTTCTTCCATGCAGGATTTTCATATTCCGGAACGCCGCAGCCGACCAGATGGATTGGTTCTGCCATATCAGAGGCCATCCATCTGTTTTTCATTTCATAAGGCAGATCAAACAATGCCCTGGAAAGCGTATTCAGAACGGCATACCCTCTGTTTCGATCAGGTTCAAGATAAGTGCCTTCTCCCCATTCGTTCCAGGCGTTGATAAAGACAAACCGTTTGTCCGGCGGAAAAGTGCGCCGCGTATATCCGACATTGATACGATTCCAGAGATAGAAATAATCAAGCGAGAAGTTGTGCCAGCAATTGTAGTGACATGATTTTCGAGCGGAATTATCCCAGTCGATCATGCTTCCGCGGAAAACGCCAAAGCCGGGATATGACAGATTGAAATGGCGTTCTGCCTCAACAAGTTCCTCATAATCATAAGAGATTCCCTGACCGGGTTTCTCAGTGGATGCCACAAATCCTTTACCGCGGGGCGGAAATTCATATTCGCCGTCAATGACATCGGATATCATCAGGTCTGCCGCAGATGCATCAGAAATACAGGTCCAGATCAGGATTTCCCCGATTCCACATGCCCGTGCCGCATCCCGCCAGACTTGCAGTACATGCCGCAGATTTGGGACACTCTTTGGACTGTACAGGGCAATGACAGGCTTTCCGTCAACGCGGATGTATCTCTTGTCGTCGGTATACTTCTTGATATCGCAGATAAATTGCTTTGGGTCATTTTCCAGATATTCCTGCTTGATCAGAATATCATTTTCCGATCCATCCCAGGTGCGTGTCCAATTCTCATTCGCCCAGATCAGGAAAAATGGAATGTCGATTTCCGTGTGTGCAAGAAGGTTTTCCATAGGCTTCTTCATCAGCTGTTTTCCGGAAAACCAGTAATAGTAGATACCAAACCCGTAGATGCCATGTTTTTTCGCCAGTTTCACCTGCTTTTTCAATGTGGACACTTTACTCAGGTTATAGTATCCAATACCTTTGTCCGGAACACGGGGCTGATAGTGTTCATCAAACAGAGGCTTTCCCTTTTTGACATTCGTCCATTCCGTAAAGCCTTTTCCCCACCATTGATTGTTTTCAGGAAAGGAGTGAAACTGAGGCAGATAGATGGCAATTGTCTTGATGTCCGTATGATAAGAGGAGAAATCGTGATCTTTTTCATAATCAAAATGGCATGCCCGAAAAGGATTCGTTTTTTCCTTCCTGGTCTCTGCAACGTCCTTTATACGATCCAAAGCCCAACGAATGGGTTTTGAGATTTTCCAGAAGAAAGCATTCGAAATGATCGCAAAGCTTTTTTCTGCATATGCACACCGGTCGGATAGTTGCTGATTCTCGGACCTCAGGGAACTGACCTGAGATGTCAGAGATTCAATCAGGGACAGACGGTCATTGCAGAGCGTGACAAGTTCGCCTATATACTGATCCTTCTGAACGACAGTCGATTGCAGGGTTTTTGTTTGTTCCACCTGTTTCTCGAAATCGGCGCGCTGCAGGAGCAGATCTTTTTTGTGCTCGCTGTTGATTTCATCGCAGTGATCCTGGTATTCCTTTTGTGCCTGTCGAAGTGCCCGGATGGCTGAGCCATCCTCTTCAATTTTCTTTTTGACCGTTTCAAGCAATAAATCCCTGGCGTCAAACAGGCGGACCGTTAAATCGGCGTGAAGTGTCTTACCTCCCCCCGGGGGGAACACAATATTCAGCTGCGGGTCCTCTGATGTGAAAAAACAGATGCCGTCAATGACAATGCCGTCAGAAACCGAGTAATCCAGTTTCTTTCCGTTATAAATCAGACGAATGTCGCTTGCCGTACAGCAATATCCTTCACAGGGATTGATTCGAATTCCCGTGCAGTTTTCGGGAACCCGAATATCAGAGTGAAAAACAAACCTTGAATCCTGGCTCCTTCTGATTTGTGTGCAGAAGGTCTGACCGGAATCGCTGCCGTTTTCTTCAAAACAGACAGTGCAGGTGATCACATCTGCGGGTGATTCGATCAGTCCGTGCCAGACTTTCCGGATGAAGGGTTCCTGGTCTCTCCTGAATACCCGCATAACATAATGGATCGTCACCTCTCCCGGAGGGCATCCTTCCGGAATTCCGAAGATGATCTGAGGATCATGGGTGGCGAATAAGAAAAAACCATCGACATAGATTCCGTTATTGATTTCCCAGAAAATCGGAGTCTCTCTGCAGAAGGCTTTCAAATCCTGGATCATGCAGAAATGATCCTCGCAGGGATCAAAACGAACCTTGCGGCATTTTTCCGGCAGCGTAAAGGATACATGCAGCGCTTCCGTGAGATCCGACACAAGGGCATGGCAAAACCTGTCACTGTTATTCTGTGAAAAGGCATCCCCATCCGAATAAAACACCGTGGAAACAACAGGGACCAACTCATTGGAAGAGTCGATCTGCGTGGAGGGTGCATGAATCCCGGGGAGTAAATTCACGCATGAGATCTGATGTGCCCTGACAAAGCTGTCCTTCTGTGCCACCAGCACATACTGGTATACCTCACCGAGGGGACGGCGGAGCAAATGGTGCAGCAGCACAGGATCGGCTGCAACTGTTTGTCCTGCAAACTGTTCGGTTGTGCCGGTCGGATTCATGTGGCCGTCTATCTCAACAATCGATAATCCGGCTTCCTGGCAGAATGTTTCCAGATTATGATAGCCCCAGAAATGCACATGAGAATCATCCAGAAGCCCTGTACTCGTGTAATCAAACCGGTCTGCTGCCAGTTTCAGAAGAATATCGTTATGCGCAATGTTGGGAATGCTGATAATGACCTTTCCATCCTCTTTCAGCAGCTGGCTTAGCTTTTTCACCACGGGAACAGGGGCAGCCAGATGTTCCAGCACATCAGCGCACAGGATACAGTCAAATCGTTTCTCTTTGAAATACTCAAACCAGCCTTCTTCCGTGAGGTCACCGCAATAACCATCCACCGCGAAAGAACGTGCCTGCTGAAAACAGGCTTCGTCTATTTCAACCACAGACACCTTACAGTGGAGCTTTTCCTGCATCCATCGTGTCATATATCCGGTTGAGCAACCGCATTCCAGTACCTCACTTTCCGGCGTAACCAGAGACAGTATTTTGCCATGGGAAGTGCCGGTATCCAGGTGATCGATGACGATCGTGTATTTCTGACTGTCGCAGGATCTGATCACTTTCGTCCCCTCTGCTTTCTTTTATGGAAAGGATGGCTTAAAAATGTGGTAAAACGTCATTTTCGTGTTTGAATCCCAACATCCTGAACAACAGAGGGACCACATCAGAATACCATTTTCCACTGTCGTATTTCATCTTCACCGACAAGACATTGCGCACCGTTGATATCCCCATACCTGGCGGTTTCATTCTCTTCTGCATTGTGTTTTGCTGTCGCTTTCATTCGCTCCACTGCTGATGAAATATCCAGATGCAACACAAGAAGGCTGGTCAATAAAGTTCTGGCTGTTCTTCAGATACGTGTAAACGTTCGGAATGCCCGGCTGCTTTTTTTTGTCCTGAACGAGAATCCCGATATTCCATCCAGTTGACGTTCGGCTTTGCCACAGAACGTATCGACTTTGCAACAGATCTGATGATGCATGAGGTTTTTCGGTTTTATGCCCGTCCGTCTGCACTTTGCGGTTCAGTCGGCGAGGATTTCTTCTGCACCCAGGCAGCCTATGGTGATCTGGCAGGAATTTGCCAGTCCGCCGATGATCATGACATTGTCCTGACTGTCCTTCCAGTACAGGCTGCCGTATTTTTCCGTGGGCTCGCCCAGCAGAGGGATGAGTTTTTCCTTCAGGCCTGTGCGTACCTGGTTTCCGTTCCGGACATTATCCAGGGTGATCTGCGCGGTTTTCAGCCTCATCTCATCCCCGTCTGACGCAAAGGTAAGCCAGATGGAACGGATCTGAAACGAACCAAACGTTTTCCGGATGCGCTCCCGGCTTGTCCAGATATAGGTTGCCCTGCATTTTTCGCTCCAGCTACTCCAGACATCCCAGGTTCCCTTCTGGTTTGCCTGGATATACATGCCTGAGGTGGCGTCCATCTTCTCCGGGTTTTCCAGAAGTGTGTCGGATACGACGCCCCGATCCACCAGCGTCTGCAGAACCACCATGTATTCCGTATTCCAGGGAATGTCCAGAAGGGAGATGACACCCTTCTGACTGTAGGCGAGCATATCGGACAGGGGATCCTGGGTTGCGGTGGGCACCGGTGTGGGAAAGGCCGACTGCACCTCCGGGGAAGTAAGAAGATCCAGCGCTCCCAGCAGACCGTACTGCATCTCGCTTTCTGTGAAAAGGGCGCCGGTTCCGTTTCCGCCGCGCCAGAACGTGTCGCGCTTCCCATTTCTTTCGGGTTTTCCGTAAAGGGATTTCAGTTCCGGCAGGACATCCGTGCGGTCGGGGACGAGGCTTACAGAGACGTGGATCAGACGGGTTGTTTCTCCGTTCCAGGCAAAACTGAGGGTTACGTGGTGAATCTTTCGCCCGTGCCATGGCTGGAGAACCCTGCCGGACATGAGGGTGACATCCTGAAGACCGGGAGCGGTCGTGGTCTGGATGTGACCCTGTGCGTCAAAGACCCCCTCGTTCCTGGAACGGCCCGGGCGGAGTGTCATGTCCATCATGCGGCGGGCCGAATCAAATGAACCTGCCCCGTTCTCATCGATGAAGCCTTTTTCTGTCAGAAGCTGCTGAACCTCCTCCATCGTGGAGAGCCAGGGAATGTCCAGAAACAGGATTTCTTCGCCGGATTCAGCCCATGCCGCTGTACAGAGCAGCATAAGAGTCCAAAGAAGTGCGATTCCTTTTTTCATGAGATCATCTCCTCTATTTCAGTTCAGGGCGTCACGGCTGACGATTGTTCATAGGGGGTGCCTGTTAAGCGCTGAACGGCTTCAATGGCTTCCTCATTTTCCAGTTCAGCAGCCTTCAGGTACCATTCCAGAGCATCATTTTCCGTGCCAAAGTGGTTTTCGGTGCACCATCCGGTTTTGACCATGCTGTCGGCATCTCCGGTTTCCGCAGCCTTTCTGTACCAGAGATAGGCCTGTCTTTCATTCACAGGGACACCGAAGCCATACTGATACATGAGTCCTGTATTGTACATGCCCACCACATTCCCCTTCTCTGCCAGCTGGAGGGTCCAATGGAAGGAAAGCTCGGGATTGGCCTCCGTGCCTGTTCCGTCCCGGTAACAGCGGGCAAGGTTGAACATGCTCAGCTCATTGCCCAGATCCGCAGCCTTTTTGTACCACTCGAATGCTTTTTCCGGATCGGCCGTTGTGCCGATGCCATCCTCCAGGAAAATGGCCACATTCATCATACCGTTCGGGTCCGGCGTTTTCGCCAGGGCGGCCTGTTCGTTCCAGTAAAAGGCTTTCTCTTCATCCACTTCGGTTCCCGTGCCGTTGAGCAGACAGTTCCCCAGGGCAACCATGGCGGTGGTATCGCCTTTTTCGGCAGCCCTGGCATACCAGCTGAATCCGGCCTCCTCATCGGCCGTTGTGCCGATGCCGTGGATCAGACAGTCCGCCAGGTAGATCATGGCTGAGGTGTTTCCGGCCTCGGCAGACTGGACCAGGAGGGGAAAGCTTTTGTTGTTGATGCCGTTCTGACGCACACCGGATACCAGAGCCGCCCAGTAGATGTCGTAGGCGAGCTGTCGGTTTTCCTCGGTAATGGAGACATTGGTCCAGATCAGCGCGCCGGCAATGACGGAGGCCAGACCCGCGATGAGTCCGATGGTCAGGCCCGTACGGCGTTTCCGCTGCTTTTCACGGTCCACCAGGCGGTTGAACCGGACGTCCAGGATCAGGGACACGGCTTTCAGAAACGCCTTGTTCCGTCCGATTTCCTGTACATTGGCCCCCAGCCGGTACCGGTCATCCTGACTGCGCAGAACCTGGGGATAGCATTCCAGCTCCGCCTGGTCGCTGTCCGGTTCACCCCGGATGATGAAAGGGATGACCGGACGCTCGGGCGTCAGGGAGAGAAAATAGGCGACCTCATCGTTGACCCACCGGGAAGCGGCACTGTCCGGGGAACAGAGGACAAGAAGACACCGGGAGGCTCTCAGCTCCTTCTGCAGCGTGTCCTTCAGTTCCAGGCCGGCCAGGTCCGTCTGATCCCGGAAGATCCTCAGATGACTTCCGGAGGGACGGTCGGGACACAGGTTTCTGGGAATCCTGTAGGACTCCAGGTGTTTCTGAATCCACTGAGCCCACTCCATATCCTTATGGCTGTAACTGATAAACGCGTCATACATGATTTCCATGTCATTGTCCCTCCTGCGCGCTGGCTCTGAGGATGTCGGCAAGGATTTTCACATTGTTCCGGTCCATCTGTTTGTAATCCACATGGCCTCCCGTGATTTCGTTTTCTCTAAGGGACAGGGCGTCCAGATCCTCCCAGGGAATCAGGCAGGCGTGGAAACGGTGGCGTATGTCCTTGCCAATCTGGAAGGGGCGGTTCTCCGCGCGGGCCTGATGGTACATCCGGATCCGCTCCTCGTAGAGATCCTCCGGCATGCGGGAAAAACCCATGGCATAGTGAAAGCCGCACCAGCGCAGATGCTCGGTGATGGCCAGATTTTCCGCGGTTTCCGCGTCCGGCGGCCAGTCTCCGGCCAGGACCTGCTCCCGGGTTCTGCCGGCGGCGCGCAGCATGGCAGGGAAGAAATCGGCGCTGGCCCGGCTGCTGAGACGGCTGAAATAACTGCAGTCTTTCCAGTCCTCCTCCGCCGTTTTCCCGCTCTGGCAGTAGATGTGGTTGATTTCCATGGCCATCCGGTCCATCCGGTCAATGTCCAGGGCGTGCTCCATGTCGTAGATGCTGCTGCACCGGTAGGTGCGCTCTTCCTCGTCCAGACAGAAATAGCTGGTTCTTGTGGCCTGGATGATCAGGGGACGGGAGGGCATGGAGCGGTACCAAGCATGCAGATCCCGGACAATTTCGGTATTCTCCGCGGGATCACCGGTGCACAGGGCAATCCACTGCAGATCCCTGGATTCCTGAAGAAAGGCGTAGAAGGCGTCGGAGCGGCCGGAATCCGTGTGGAAGCGGATGTCCAGGCTGGACAGGAGGCCCCGGTCATGCAGGAAGCCGTTCTGGGGCTGGGGGGCAAAGATGTCTGCCCGGAAGTGGCTGCCATGGAACTGGCTGTTCATGACCAGGTGGGAAAGCATGGCCTGCCCCATGCGCCCGAAGCCCACAATGACACAGTGAAAGTTTTCCAGTGCCCTGCCCTTTTCAAAGGCCATGCGGTCACAGGGCGGGTGGTTCTGCATGATGAGCCTGGCAGTGATCTCGTAGTCGTCAAAGGACCAGACCGTTCCGTACCCTTTCCCGCCGGAGGCCTGAAGGTGCGCGGTATCCTCACCGGTGCCGGAAGAGAGAAGACTGATCTGCTCCGGGGCGATGTCCAGCGTGTTCAGGGATTTCAGAAGCAGTTCCGCATAGGCGAGATTGTGAAGACTGTCCTCGTGAAGGGCGGCAACCTCCAGCTTCCGGCTGCCGGGACGCATGCCCAGACGCTTCAGGAAGCGTACGGTGGGCTGCAGGGCGTCGCTGCTGCAGTTCACCACGCCGCCAAAGGCCTGAATGGCCGTCTCCAGCCCGGAAGGGCAGTCCCCGTCCACAAGGAGAATGGCCCGGTGGTGCTCCCCGGCCATGTGCCGGGCATAGGCCACGGAGGCTTCGTTGATGCCGTAGATCAGAAGAAGGGGACCTTTCCGGAGCATTTCCACCCGGATGCGCTGCAGAAGCCGTTTTCCCAGGGCGGCGATGGTGGCGCTGGCGGTGACATAGAAGGCCAGGAAATGCCCCAGCCAGAAGAGGGCAAGGGCCCCGGGATGGGCCATGAGGGGCGCCTTCTGAATGGAGGCCAGGTCATTGATGCCCGCGAACATGCGGCACAGAGCCAGCAGGGCCTTCACCAGGGTGGTGAAGTGGAGTCCGTCGGTCATGACATAGCCATAGCCGTAGAAGAAAGTGCCGGTGCCCACGGCGATGACCAGGGCCATGCCGGAAAAGGCACGTCGCGCCGGCGTTTCGTTGGCCAGATTCAGCAGCGCCAGGAAAAAGCACGACAGCAGCAGAAGGATCATGAGAGGGACAGAAAGCATGGGAGCTCCTTTCAGGTGCGGTCCGCAGGGAACAGCTGTCCGATCTGAGCCCAGGCCAGGTCATCCTTGGCCTTTTCCTCCTCAGACAGTTCCTCGTAGGGAAGGAAGCTGGGATGGGTGCGGAGCCGGCTGTTCTTTTCCGTCCCATAGCGCCAGTTGTACAGGGCGTAGAAGCGCATCCATCGTTCATGCTCGCACCGGCGGTACCTGTCCCGGTCGGACAGTGCCTGCCATTTCCGGAAAGCCTCCCGGCAGACATCCGGGGTGAGAATCCGGGGCGGGTCCTGAGGAAGCAGGAGACGCACCTTGGTGAGAATGTGGTCAGCCGCGGCGCGGTTGGATGCCTTCAGGAAAGGAGACAGATCCGCCCAGGCTGTTCCGCCGTGCCGGCGGATATAGGATTCATGGATGGACCGTGCCCGGGCGTCCAGATCTTCATGCAGGACGAGACGCCGGGTAAAGACGGATTCCGGCGCCCCGAAGGTTTCCCGGAGAGAGGGGGACAGAGCATAGAGATGGATGTTTGCCTCAAGGGGCAGGCAGGTTTCATACAGGACATGAAGACGGCTGTTCTCCTCCGGATCATCACCGCAGAAGAGGATACGGTCTGCCTCCAGGCACAGGCCGGGATCCGGCATATCGTGAAACACCGGCGTTTCCGCGCCCAGAATGCCAGGGAGCGCGGGATGCAGCATGCGCCATGTCTGCCAGTTGCCGCAGAGGTGAAAAACCGTGGGATGAAAGGGACTGCGGCATCCGGAGAGCAGTGCCTCTTCCAGCAGGGCCGTGGCCAGTTCCCCATCCCCGATGAGGAGAACGGTTTTTTCCGAATTCTCCAGAGGGTGATCCTGCCAGTACCCCCGTGCACAGCACCTGCGGTCGTCAAAAAAGCGGGCATGGGGAAGCGCGGGATTCTCACTGCCCCGGACATAGAGGGGATGGGAAGTGCCGAGCTCCGCGGCGTCCTGTTCATTGGTCTGACGGTCTGAGGACATGAGGAAAAAGGGCACCGGGGCCGGCCGGAGGCGCTGGGACACTTCCGGCGGTGTCAGGGGAACACAGAGGGCACGGGGCAGGGAAGTATCGGAACGGCAGAAAACCGGCAGCATGCCCGGCTGGGAATTCTGAAGATCCCGGGCCAGAGCCAGAGCCTCAGGGGTGACCTGGGAAAAAACACACAGTCTTTCACGCCGGTGAAGACGCAGACGCAGGCAGGGCCATTCTTTCCGGAGAAAACCGGAGGTGGCCTGAATCAGGGCGGCCAGAGCGGTGATGCTCATCAGGAGAAAGACCAGTCCGATGGCTCTGCCCACCGGCGTGACGGGAAACGTGTCCCCGTAACCCACAGTGGTCAGCGTAACCATGGCGTACCAGAGGGCATCCCAGATGCTGCGGATGGAGGCGTCGGGATTCGGGCTTTCCACCAGAACGAGAAGAAGGAGCAGCAGGGGAAGAACCGGGAGCAGGAACAGCAGACGGGAATGCTTTTTCATGTTCAACTCCGTATCATCTGGAGCGGCCGTGGCAGTTTTTATATTTCCTGCCGCTGCCGCAGGGGCAGGGGTCATTCCGGCCGGCGCCTGTGAACATGGAGGATGTCCGGGCACGGAAAGGAGCCAGGGAAGGATGAGGATGGCCGTGGGCATAGATGTTCGGGACAGAGGCGGCAAAGGCCATCAGCCCTGTCATGAACCGGTCCATATCCTCCATGGATTTCATGGGGGCAAGACGGTGACGGTCGGCGATGCCGTCCATGACCTCAAAGGGATCCAGGCGCGTGGTGAGATACTGCCAGATGTCCCGGGTGATTTCATCCGCCCGGTCCTCCGGAAAGCCCTTCAGTTCCCGGAGCAGGAGGCGGAAGCGGATGCTTTCCTCTCTCTCCCGGAGATACCCGTGCTCCGTGAGATCCTCAATCTCCCGGAGAGAGGGAAGAAAGAAGTCTCCCGGCGTTTCCAGAATCAGGCGGCGGGTATCCTCTGCTTCCGGCAGAGACAGGTCCCAGGCGCAGAGACACAGGCCAAGGGATGTCTCCGTCAGGTCAAAGCAGGGCTCCTCTTCTTCCTCCCGGATATAGCGGAGAATCTGTGCCATTTCGTCCTCTGTGGCACGGACCAGGGGATTCTCCGCCGCCGCCCTGGAAAAATCGGAAAGGGGGAGAATGCCGTCCAGGACAACGCAGGCGATGGCCGCACTGCGGATAAAGGCGAGAACAGGTTCCCAGATCATAGACAGAACCTCCGGAAAAGAATAGGAAAAAACTCCTGATTCATTGTACATGATGGCACGGGCCTGTACAAGGGACGTTCTGCCGGATGAGGGAAAGACATGAGACCTGCGTTTTAACGGACACGAAGCCCGTCACCTGGAACGGACGGTTTATGACCCGAAAAGTTTCATTCTCCCGGATTCCGGGAAATGTGATCTTCAGTTCCGGCAGGCGCAGGGTGCCCCGGAACCGGGGATGCGCGATCCGATCTGCCCGTGAAACAGCCGGGTTTCCAAAAAAAAAACACAGCAGAAATTCTGCTGTCTTTTTTCCCGCATGGTCCGGATGCGGGATGAAAAACGGAGCGGGAACCGGCATACAGGCGATGACGCCCGCTGAAGGGTGCTGAAATCAGACAGGCGCAGATCCTTTTCAGAAGCTGCGCCTGTCTGATTCATTCCGGATTCTCCGCCCGCAGGATTTTGTCCAGCATTTCCAGAAGCATGATGCCGCTCAGGTGCTGGGCCAGATCCACTTTCTGATCCTTCCCGGGGGGCGTCTGCCAGTCTCCGCCGATCAGGCCGGCGGGATCCATGCCATGTTCCATGAGCGCCCGGGCGCAGGAGGAGAGCATTCCGGCGATCCACGGCCGGTCTTTTTCCGATGCGACGGTATACAGTTCCGCCAGATAGCGCGTGAGGATCCCGCGGAACAAACCGCAGTCCTCCTCTCCCTCCCAGGGCATGACACCGCCATGGGCGTCACAGTAAACCCGCTTTGCCCGTCCGGCAATGCCCAGGGCCAGATCCAGCCATTCCGATTCTGCTGTAATCCGGTACATTTCCACGCATGCGCCGATCATCACGCCCTGATTGTAGGTAAAGTCCCACTCCAGATCGATCCTGCCAGTGCCCTCCCGGTTGATTCCGTCATACACATAGAAGGTTTCCGGATCCATCAGATGATCCCGGTTCCACAGGAGGATTTTCCGCCCCCACTCCAGGTCCTCTTCGTCCCCGAAGCGCTGATACAGCCTCAGGGCCAGGATCGCGGCTGGCGCGTTGGCAGGCGTGTTCTTGTAATCCAGCTGGTTTTTCCGCCACGCCATCCCGCCGCCGCAGTGGTCGTTCCAGGCGGTCCGGATATCCTGCCACAGCAGCTGAACGCGGCGCAGCAGCTTTTCCTCACCCGTGATGTCATGCCAGCGCAGCAGGGCAAGGGCCATCCACTCCATGTCATCATACCAGTTGTTGATCAGCGTGCCCTGATTGGCAAGAATCGTTCCCTTCAGTTCCATCTCCGCCCGGTCCAGGAAGGCTTTGTCGCCTGTGCGCAGATACCCGTCCAGCAGCGCGTCAATGGCGTGCGCCTGCCACCAGTAGGCGGGGTTATGGGCCGGGTCATAGGGGCGGTTCGGGTTGAAGATGGAGCGTTCATCGGACCAGAAGCAGCGGATCAGCGCTTCCTGTGCAGCATCACAGGCCTGTTGTAATTTCTCTTGCAATTCCCTTCCTCCAGACGGGCCGGAAAGAGGGGATGCCTCTTTCCGGCCTTTGTGATCCTTTTCCTTTCAGTAGTCCAGAGCGGCCTCCGCAAGCAGCGCATTGCCCTGCTGCTCCGCGGTCGCCAGGGCCTGTTCGGCACTGATTTCACCGTTCATGAACAGCTGCCACTGGGGCGTCATGGCCAGGCCTTCCATGGAAGCGTAACCCAGGGTTTTGGGGCGGATGCGTCCGTACCGGAAGGCATCGAACAGAGCGGACAGGTGCGGATTTTCGCGGATGTAGGGATCCTCCGCGGCATGGATGTTCGCGGGCAGATAACCGTTGATCTTCGTGAAAAGCACGCTGTTTTCCGCGTCACAGGCCCACCATTCGATGAAGTCCATGGCTTCCCGGGCATGGGTGGATAGAGCGGGGATGGCCAGACCGAAGCCGCCCATGCCGCTGGCGCAGGAACCTTCCGTCCTGCCGGGGCAGGGAACGATGCCCAGGTTGATGCCCGCATTCAGCACGTTGTTCAGATCCCAGGGGCCGGAAACCATGATCGCGGCCTTGCCGGCGATAAAGGCCTGTCCGTTGTAGGCCTCGTTGAAACCGACTTCATAGACGCCGTCTTCCTTCTGGAGCTTTGTCCAGTAATTGAGCACGGCCAGGCCCGCTTCACTGTTGAAAGCGGTGGTTGCCGGATCGGTTTCACTGTTGATGAGCTCCCCGCCGGCCTGCCACAGGTAGGCACTGAACAGGCCCAGGTCGTTCATCACATAACCGCTCTGGATCAGATTGCCGTTCTCGTCGCGCTTTGTGGCGGCAACGGCGGCTTCCTCCAGTTTGTCCCAGGTGGTGATGTCTTTGTAGTCGATGCCTGCTTCCGCCAGAAGATCTATGTTGCAGAACAGCACACGGGTGTCCACCATGGTGGGCAGGCCGTAGAGCCTGCCGTCATAGACCAGCTCGTCCACGGTGGGGGCGAAGAACTGACTGAGATCCACGCCGTCCGCCGCGACCATGTCATCCAGGGCCAGCAGGGCACCCTTGGGTGCATAGGTGGAAGTATTGAAGCGGTCCCACAGCACGACGTCACAGGTTTCGCCGCCGGCAATGGAGGTGAGCAGTTTCTGCTCCAGTCCGTCCACATACTGATACGTAATGTGAACCTTGTCCTGAGAGGCGTTGTAGGCATCCAGCATTTCCCCGAACTGGGTGATGTTGTCTCCGCTCCAGCCGCCCCACATGACCAGTTCCACCTTCTCACCGTCCGCCAGTGCGGCCGTCATGCCGAGAAGCAGAGTCAGGACCAGCAGGACAGACAGGGCCTTGCGCAGGGTCTTTCCGGGTTTCGAGATGAACATTTGGCTGACCTCCTTTTTTTCAGGGTATCTAGTTTTTACTGCCACTGAAGGCAATACCCTCCACAAAATAGCGCTGTGCAAACACGAACAGAATGATCACCGGCAGCATGGCAATGACCGTGCCGCCCATCATCGCGCCGTAGTTCGTTGAATAGTTTGTCTTGAACAGGGACAGGCCGATCTGGATTGTGTATTTGTTCGGATCGTTCAGCACGATCAGCGGCCACATGAAGTTGTTCCATCCGGACTGGAAGGTCATGATCCCCAGGGTCATGGCCGCAGGCTTGATCAGGGGAAGATATACCTGCCAGAAGATGCGGAACTCGCCGGCTCCGTCGATCCGGGCGGCTTCCGCCAGCTCCGTGGGCAGGGTCTCGAAAAACTGCTTCATGAAAAACACCGCATAGGTACCGCAGGCGCCGGGCAGGATGATCGCCCAGAAGGTGTTGATCATTCCCTTTCCGCCCATGCCCATCCAGTTATTCCCTCCGAAAAACGGGAAGCGGCGGAGAACCACGAACAGAGGGACCATCGTGACAATTCCCGGCAGCATCATGGAGGAGAGCAGAATCCGGAACAGCGTTTTCCTGCCGCGGAATTTCAGCTTCGCGAAACCGTATCCAGCCAGCGCCCCGAGAAACACATTGGTCATCACGCCCGCGGCGGCCAGGATAAAGGAATTGAGGAAGTACAGGAAGAAGGGAACCGTCTCCATGATGTTCCTGTAATTCTCTGTCGTGAAAGCCAGGGGAATGAGATTCAGCGGACGCGCATAGATTTCCGTTGTTTCCTTGAAGGAAGTGCCGATCATCCACAGGAAGGGATAGACGGTGCACAGAGCCATCAGGGAGCCGAAGAAATACCACAGAATGCCGCGAACCCGGCGGCGTCTCCCGTTCTCCACCATCCGTCACACCTCCTCGGTACGGTTGATGCGCATGTTGATGGCGCTGAACACAAAGATGATGACAAACAGACACAGGGACAGGGCGGAGGCATAACCCATCTTCAGATCCTTGAAGGCCCGGTTGTAAATGTAGTACACAACGGTAATGGTGGCGTTGCCGGGTCCGCCGGAGGTGAGCAGGTATGCCGCGTCAAACACCTGGAAGGTGCCGATGATCAGCATCGTGGAAACAAAGAAGGTGGTCTTCTGGATGGAGGGGACCGTGATGTAGATGAAGCGCTGCCACGCATTGGCTCCGTCCAGCACAGCCGATTCATGGTAATGGGCGGGAACCCCCTTCAGCGCGGCCAGAAAGATCATCATGTTTCCGGCATAACCGCCCCACAGGCTCATGATCACAATGGCATACATGGCGGTGGAGGAGTCGTTCAGCCAGGATGGACCCTGGATGCCCAGAAGGGCCAGAACGCCGTTGAGAAGGCCCATTTTCGGGTTATAGATCCAGGACCACATCGTGGCGTTGGCCACCGCGGAGGACAGGACGGGCATGTAGAACATCGTCCGGTACAGGGTGACCATCCTGCGTTTGCTGTTGAGAAACAGCGCCGTGGCCAGTGCCAGGATGAGTCCCAGCGGCACGTACAGCACTGTGTAGAACACGGTGTTCCGCAGGGCGATATGGAAAAACTGATCGGTCAGGATCCGCTCATAATTCTTCAGCCCGATCAGCCTCGGCGGATTGATGATGTCATAGCTTGAAAAGCTGAAGATGACGGCCATGACCATGGGAATGAGCGTGAAGCAGGCGAACAGAATAACCGGGGGCGCGACAAACAGCCATCCCATCAGGTTCTGATTGCCGTTCAGGCCATGCCTGCGTTTCCTGCCGTTCAGCGGCATCTCCATGACAGTCCTCCTTTTCTCTTATGGCCGCGGCGGAGCCATCGTCTCGCCCCTTACCCATGTGCCGTCAAGGATCAGATGCGTGCTCTCCGGTGCTTCTCCCCGGATGATGCTGCAGATCATCCGGACGCCGGAGCGGCCGATCTCCTCCTGGGGCTGGCGGACATGACTGAGCATGTCGGCATACAGTCCTGCCGCGCCGCAGTCAAACCCCACAAGGGAATAATCCTCCGGTACCCTGTACCCGGCTTTGGTCAGCGCGGTATAGGTCAGCTGACTGGCCAGGTACTCCGTGCTGAAGACGGCGGTGATTTCCGGATGCGCCCGGAGATGCGCGAGAATCTGAGCCATGTACTGCTCATGGGATTCCGGGCTGTTCTTGTCTTCCGTCCTGGCCCACCGGGTCAGTCCGGTGAGCCACAATTCGCGGTTGACGGGAATCCTGTGCTGGTTCATTGCCCAGGTGAAGCCCTCCATCCGGGACTTCAGCGAGCTGGTGGTTTCATCCTCCAGGGTGATCAGGCAGATGTTCCTGTGGCCCAGGTCCAGCAGCCGGTTGGTGGCCAGCTCACTGAGGTGCTCGTTGTCCACGCCCACAAAGGGCGCGTCAATGCCGGGAAGAAACCGGTCAATCATGACGATGGGATAATGATCCAGCACGGCATTGATCAGCCACCGGCTGTAAATCTCGCCGTGGGCGGGCTGTACGATGATCCCGTCCACGCCGCTCTGCCGAAGATCCTCCAGAATTTTGAACTCCCGGGCCTGGTCGTTCCCCGTGTCCTTCAGGATCAGATGAATGCCCTGCTCTTCGGCTTCCTGCATGGCGGCATTGGCGATCTCAAGCCCGAAGGAGGAGGAATAACCTCCCATGACCAGGGCGACCAGCGGCCGGGGCTTTGGCTGATTCCCTGCCAGAGCGGGCAGATGCTGACTTTTGCGCACAAAGGTGCCGCGTCCGGCGATGCGCACGACAATCCCGTGGGCAACGAGCAGCTCCATTGCCCTGCGCACGGTGATTCTGGAGACGAAAAACTGCTGCGCGATTTCCTTTTCGGTTGGCAGACGCTGATCCTCATACCTGCCTTCCTGAATATCGGTCAGCAGCTTCTGATAGATCATCTGATACAGTGCATCTTCGTTCTTCATTTTGAAACGCTCCCGTCTGAGGCCTGCAGCACGGTTGCTCCTTCTGTCGGAACCATCATATCCGGGCCTCCGCTTATGGTCAACATAACAATTATAACATTATATTCAAATAATATAAATAATACATTTATGTTCCTGAACGTGTTGTCCCATCCGGGCTGTCAGGCCATGGAAATCGATAAAAGGGAACAGAAAGCAGTCCCCGGAAGTGGAACCCTTTTCCTTCGGGGACTGCTTTTTGGGAAAACTTCGGATCTTTCATGAAATCCCGGCCGGCGTGTGGGGAAGGGGCAGCGGAATGAAAGCCCCCGGAGAGGCACCGGGTTTCCGCGGATGAAAAAACCGGAGAGGATATGCGGCGGACACGATGCGCCCCGGAGGTCCGGGATTTTTCCCGGAACAGAAAAAAGGACGGTGATGGCCACCGTCCGGAAAATGGGTCAGTATTCGAAGGTACCTTCATAGACCAGGGTCGTGCTCCCGGTAAGGGTCATGCGGTCGTTCCGCATATGAACCTGCAGATCTCCGCCCCGGAGCTTGACGTTGATTTCCGTGTCTGCGTCACACAGACCGCAGGCCACGGCGGCCGCTGCGGCCGCGCAGGCGCCGGTGCCGCAGGCAAGGGTTTCCCCGCTGCCCCGCTCCCAGACCCTGAGGCGCAGGGTGGTGCGGTTGACCACACGGACAAACTCCGTGTTCACCCCTGCCGGGAAGAGACCGCAGGCCTCAAAGGCCGGACCGATTTCTTCCAGATCCAGTCCGTCAATGGCGTCCAGGAAAACAACGCAGTGAGGATTTCCCACATTCACGCAGGTAATCTCCCAGCTCCGGCCGGCAATGGTTACCGGATAACGGATGACGGAGGGGAGGGAGAGATGCACCGGGATCTGCGGGGTGTCAAACACGGCACGGCCCATATCGGCGCTGGCGGAGCTGACCTTGCCGTCCCGCAGATACAGCCGGACGGAGTAGACACCGCTCAGGCATTCGATGGTCATGGTTTCGGAGTGGATCAGGCCGTGGTCATACAGATATTTGGCCACCAGGCGGATATTGTTCCCCGCCATGCGGCCTTCACTGCCGTCGCGGTTGAAGGAGCGCATCCTGCAGTCGGCCACATGGGATTTCTCCATCAGAACGATGCCGTCTCCCCCGATGCCGTAGTGAGGTGCGCACAGACGCACGCACAGGGACTCGGGACTGGTGACCCGGCCGTCAAAGTTCTCCACGATGATGCAGTCATTGCCGCAGGCATGCATCTTGGCAAAGGCGATGTGCTCCCGCCATTTCCGCATGTGATTGATGTCCACCAGCTCCGTGGTGCTGTGGTTGTAGCGGCTCTCAATGATGGAGGCCAGGGCGCTGGCGGTGTCCGGGGAGGTGAGGCAGGGAATGCCGTGCTGCATGGCATGGCGGTGCAGAAGGGTATAGTCGCCCACCGTTGTGTCCCTCACCGCACCGGTGTAGATGATGTAGCTCAGGGCGCCGCTGTCCATGAGATCCAGAATTTCCCGGCTTTCGCTGGCATTGGCCACGCTCCTGACCGGAATGCCCATGTCCGAGATGGCCGCGGCGGTTCCGCTGGTGGCATACAGGTCCAGGCCCAGATCATAGAACTTCTTGGCCAGGGAAATGATTTCCTGGTAATCATGGGTTTCCACGGAAATGAGGACACCGTGACGGCTGCCGGGGGTCAGGGCGGGCACGGTGAATCCCGCTGCGGTCAGCCCCTTGAACATGGCTTCTGCCAGGGTCTTGCCCACCCCCAGCACTTCTCCTGTGGACTTCATTTCCGGGCCCAGAATGGAATTGGCATCCGACAGCTTTTCAAAGGAGAACACCGGGACCTTTACCGCCACATAGGGGGGTGTGCGGTACAGGCCGGTGCCGTAGCCCAGATCCCTCAGGGGCTGGCCCAGCATGACCCGGGAGGCGAGGTCCACCATGGGCACGCCGGTGACCTTGGATATGTAGGGCACGGTGCGGCTGGCACGGGGGTTCACCTCAATGACGTAAAGCTCGCTTTCGTAGATCAGGTACTGGATGTTCACCAGTCCCCGGGTCTTCAGGGCCAGAGCCAGCTGCCGGGACACATCGCAGATCCGTTTCAGGTCCGGATCCTGTAGATTGTAGGGGGGATAGACAGCGATGGAATCCCCGGAGTGCACGCCGGCCCGCTCGATATGCTCCATGATGCCGGGAATGAGCACGTCCGTGCCGTCGGAGATGACATCCACCTCCAGCTCCACGCCGGGCATGTACTTGTCCACCAGCACCGGATTGTCAATGCCCCCCGAAAGGATCCGTTCCATGTAGTCCCGGGTCTGCTCATGGGAGCGGACAATGGTCATGTTCTGCCCGCCGATGACGTAGGAAGGCCGGAGGAGGACCGGATAGCCCAGGGTCCTGGCGGCGTCCAGCGCCTCCTCCATGGTGCGCACCGCCATGCCCCGGGGACGGGAGATGGAGAAACGCTCCAGGAGCTGATCAAACCGTTCCCGGTCCTCGGCCATGTCAATGCTCTCGGCACTGGTGCCCAGGATGGGAATGCCCTGACGGTTCAGGAAGGCGGTGAGATGGATGGCGGTCTGACCGCCGAAGGCCACCACCACCCCGATGGGATGCTCCACCTCAATGATGGACATGACATCCTCCGGCGTCAGGGGCTCAAAGTACAGCCGGTCCGCGGTGTCATAGTCGGTGGAGACGGTTTCGGGATTGTTGTTGACGATGACCACGTCATAGCCCATTTCCCGCAGGGTCCAGACGCAGTGCACGGAGGAGTAGTCGAACTCGATGCCCTGGCCGATGCGGATGGGGCCGGAGCCCAGGACCATGACCACATCCCGGCCGCTGCGGCGGAAGGGCCGGCTTTCGCAGACCTCGTCGCAGCAGGCGTAGAAATAGGGGGTGCGGGCGTCAAACTCGGCACCGCAGGTATCCACCATCTTGTAGCTGTAATGGAACGTTTCCGGCGCTTCCTGACCGCTCAGGCGCCGGATGGCGGTGTCCGGCCAGCCCATCCGTTTGGCCCTGCGGTAGAGATGGGAGGTGAGCGGGCGGGTGCGCAGCTCCCTTTCCATGTCCGAAAGGCGCTGAAGGCCGGAGAGGAAGAAGGGATCCACCTTTGTCAGCTCAAAGAGGGCGTTGACATCCATGCCGGACTGCAGGGCTTCATAGAGGGTGAAGAGCCGGTGATCGTCCTGAGCCAGAAGACGCTCCCGGAGAGGTTTCGGGGAAAGCGGCGCTGCGGAAAGGCAGTCCATGCCGATCTCCGCCCCGCGCACGGCCTTCATCAGGGCTTCCTCAAAGGTCTGCCCGATGGCCATGACCTCGCCCGTGGCCTTCATCTGGGTGCCCAGGCGCCGGCTGGAACCCGGGAACTTGTCAAAGGGCCACTTGGGGAATTTCACCACCACATAGTCCAGGGTGGGCTCAAAGCAGGCGCAGGTGACCCCGGTGATGTCATTGGGGATCTCGCTGAGACTGTAGCCCAGGGCCAGGCGCGTGGTGATCTTGGCAATGGGATAGCCCGTGGCCTTGGAGGCCAGGGCGGAGGAGCGGGAAACCCTGGGATTGACCTCAATGACGGCATAGTCAAAGGAAGAGGGATCCAGGGCGAACTGGCAGTTGCAGCCGCCCACAATGCCCAGGGCGTCAATGATCTTCAGGGAGGCGGAGCGCAGCATCTGGTATTCCCGGTCCGAAAGGGTCAGGGCCGGGGCCACCACAATGGAATCCCCCGTATGCACCCCCACGGGGTCCACGTTTTCCATGGAACAGACGGCAATGGTGTTCCCCAGAGCGTCCCGCATGGTTTCGAACTCGATTTCCTTCCACCCGGCAATGCTCTTCTCCACCAGGATCTGGTGAATGGGGGAGAGGTCCAGGCCGTTGCGGGCAATGGTGAGGAAGGAGGATTCGTCCTCACAGATGCCGCCGCCGCTGCCTCCGAGGGTATAGGCGGGGCGGACGATCACCGGGTAGCCGATCTCCCGGGCAGCCTCCAGGGCCGAATCCATGTCCGTGGCAATGCCGGAGGCCACCACGGGCTGCCCGATGGCCTGCATGGTTTCCCGGAATTTTTCCCGGTCCTCCGCCTTCTCAATGGCCTCCAGATTGGAGCCCAGGAGACGGATGCCCAGGCGGTCCAGGGTGCCGTCCCGGCTCAGCTGCATGGCCAGGGTGAGGGCGGTCTGCCCGCCCAGACCCGCCAGGAGTCCGTCGGGTTTTTCCTTTTCCAGGATTCTCCGGACAGAGCCGGGTTCCAGGGGCTCCAGGTAGATTTCATCCGCCAGGTGGCGGTCCGTCATGATGGTGGCCGGGTTGGAATTCACCAGGACCACATTGACGCCCTCCTCCCGGAGGACCCGGCAGGCCTGGGCGCCGGCGTAGTCAAACTCGGCGGCCTGGCCGATGACAATGGGACCGGAGCCGATCACCATCACTTTCCGGATCTGAGGATCCCTAGGCAAAGCTGCCACCTCCCATCATGGTCATGAACGTGTCGAAGAGGAAGCCGGTGTCTCTGGGACCGGCACAGGCTTCGGGATGGAACTGGACGGTCATGCACTGGTCATAGAGCATGCCCTCGCAGCTCCCGTCATTGGCGTTGCGGAAAATTTCCGTGCCCCTGCCTTCCAGGCTCCGGGCATCCACGGCATAGCCGTGATTCTGGCTGGTGATGTAGGTTCTGCCGCTGCGCAGGTCCACCACCGGCTGGTTGACCCCCCGGTGCCCGTACTTCAGGCGCAGGGTCCTGCCGCCCATGGCCAGGGCGGCCAGCTGGTGGCCCAGGCAGATGCCGAAGATGGGCAGACGACCCATAAGACGGCGCAGCTGCTCCACCTGATAAACATTTTCCGCAGGGTCCCCGGGGCCGTTGGAGAGCATGAGACCCTGGGGATGCATTTCCAGAACCGCCTCCGCGGGGGTGTCCGCAGGCAGCTGCGTGACTTCGCAGCCCCGCTTCAGAAGCTCCCGGATGATGTTCCGCTTGGCACCGTAGTCCATAAGCGCCACGCGGAAGCGGACGGGGTCCTCGGGGGCGTAGGTTCTGATTTCCCTGCAGGTACAGGCCATGACCTGACCCTTTACCGAATAGTCCCGCAGGGCCTGCAGGTCCGGGGGACATGTTTCGCAGAGCATGGCGTTCATGGTGCCGCTTTCCCGCAGAATCCGGGTCAGGGCGCGGGTGTCCGGCCCTACAAGGGCAGGGATGTGCCTTTCCCGCAGCCAGCCGGAGAGCTGCCCTTTCGAGCGGAAATTGGAGGGGGTATCGCAGAGATGACGGACGATATATCCCTTCAGGGCGGGCTCTCCCTCAAAATCCTCCGGGATCAGTCCGTAATTGCCGATCATGGGAAAGGTCTGAATGACCAGCTGCCCGGCGTAGCTGGGATCGGTGAGGGTTTCCAGGTATCCGTTCATGCCGGTGGTGAACACCAGCTCTCCCACCGTCTCCCGGAAATCCCCGGCGGGTTCTCCCTCAAAAACCATGCCGTTGGATAAAACTAGACAGGCCATTTTCTCACTCCTGACACAGCGTGGCGGCCATGACCGCCTTGATGGTGTGCATTCTGTTCTCCGCCTCGTCAAAGACGATGGACTGCTCGCTCTCAAAGACCTCATGGGTGACTTCCATGGAGGAGATGCCGTAGGTCTCATGGATCTGCCGGCCGATTTCCGTGCCCAGGTCATGGAAGGCGGGGAGGCAGTGCATGAAGCGGCAGGCGCTTCCCGCAGTTTCCATCAGGCGGGCATTCACCTGATAGGGCAGCAGCAGGGGAATCCGCTCCTTCCACACCTCCTCCGGCTCGCCCATGGAGACCCAGACGTCCGTATACAGGATGTCCGCCCCCCGGCAGGCTTTCACGGGGTCCGTCTCCCAGGAAAGCTCAGCGCCCGTGTCCCGGCTGATTTCATGGGCGGTCTTGCGCAGCTGCGGGGACTGGAAATAGGTCCCGGGGGCGCAGGTCACAAAGCGCAGCCCCATTTTCGCGCAGCCCACCAGCAGGGAATTCCCCATGTTGTACCGGGCGTCTCCCAGGTACACCAGTTTCCGTCCCCTCAGTTCCCCGAAGTGCTCCCGGATGGTGAGGAAATCCGCCAGGATCTGGGTGGGATGGAACTCATTGGTCAGGCCGTTCCACACGGGCACGCGGGAGAAGGCGGCCAGGGCTTCCACGATTTCCTGGCCGAAGCCCCGGTATTCCAGACCGTCATACATGCGGCCCAGGACCCGGGCGGTGTCGGGGATGGATTCCTTCTTCCCCATCTGGGAAGCCTTGGGATCCAGATAGGTGCTGTGCATGCCCAGGTCCGCGGCGGCCACCTCAAAGGCGCACCGGGTCCGGGTGCTGGTCTTCTCAAAGATCAGGGCGACATTCATGCACTCGCACAGTCTGTGGGGCACCCGGTTCCGCTTCTTTTCCTTGAGAAGGGCGGCAAGGTTCAGAAGGTCGGTGATTTCCCCGGGGGTCAGGTCCAGCAGTTTCAGAAAAGACTTTCCGTAAAGGGACATATTCCGGCTCCTTTCATGGAAGGAAAGGCGGGACGGACTGTGCCGTCCCGCCCTGAAGGTCTGTCAGGAGGGATTCTTGGTTTTTCCGTCCACCATGGCCTGAACCTGAATGGGCAGGCCGTAGAGGCGGATGAAACCGGTGGCGTCCTTCTGGTCGTAATCGCTGCGGCCGAAGGTGGCAATCTCCTCGGAGTACAGGGAGAAGGGGCTGGTCATGCCGGCGGGGATGATGTTCCCCTTGTACAGTTTCAGCTTAACCCTGCCGCATACCCGCTCCTGGGTCTTGTCCACAAAGGCGGACAGGGCTTCCCTGAGGGGGGTGAACCACTGGCCGTTGTAGACCAGCTCGGCGAAGGTGATGGCCAGGCGCTGCTTTTCGTGCATGGTCATCTTGTCCAGGCACAATGTCTCCAGCAGGGAATGGGCCTTGTAGAGAATGGTGCCGCCGGGGGTCTCATAGACACCGCGGCACTTCATGCCCACCAGACGGTTCTCCACAATGTCCAGAAGGCCGATGCCGTTGCGGCCGCCCAGGTCATTGAGGGCAAGAATGATCTCCCTGGGGCTCATGGCCTTTCCGTCCAGGGCGCAGGGAATGCCCTTCTCAAAGGTCAGCTCCACATAGGTGGGTTCGTCCGGAGCCTGCAGGGGGGATACGCCCATTTCCAGGAAGCCGGGCTTCTCATAGGCGGGCTCATTGGCCGGGTCCTCCAGGTCCAGCCCCTCATGGCTGAGATGCCACAGGTTCTTGTCCTTGGAATAGTTGGTCTCCCGGGAAATCTTCAGGGGCACATGATGGGCCTCGGCATAGTCGATTTCCTCATCCCGGGACTGGATGGACCACTCCCGCCAGGGCGCGATGATGGGCATATCCGGGGCGAAGTGCCGGATGGCCAGCTCGAAACGCACCTGATCGTTTCCCTTGCCGGTGCAGCCGTGGCAGATGGCGTCGGCGTGCTCCTTCAGGGCAATCTCCACCAGGCCCTTGGCGATGCAGGGACGGGCGTGGCTGGTGCCCAGGGCGTATTCCTCATACAATGCCCCCGCCTTCAGGGTGGGCATGATATATTCGTTCACATACTCATCCATGAGATCCAGAACGTAGAGCCTGGAGGCACCGGTTTTCAGGGCCTTCTCCTCCAGCCCTTCCAGCTCGTCGGCCTGGCCCACGTTGCCGCTGACCGCGATGATCTCGGGATTGTTGTAGTTCTCCTTCAGCCAGGGGATGATGATGCTGGTGTCCAGTCCGCCGGAATAGGCGAGGACGATCTTGCGGATGTTTTCCTTGTTCATGGCACAATACCCTTCCTTTCTCACGCGGGAGTGTACACCCGGATGAGATGGTTGTCAATAATTATACAGAAATTCTTTTATAAATATGCAGAAACACCGGATATATCCCGAAAAACATGCATAATTAGTCAGAAATGCCGTATGTCAGGGGATCCACCTGTGTGATGTCCGAGGGGGTGCACACATACAGGGAAACCTCCTGTTCACGCAGGACGGCGAAGGGGAAGGCATCCTCCGTGGTGGCGGCTCCGGTTTCCCCCCGTGCGGACAGAGCGATGAGGGAAATGTGGCCGGGCGCCTCTCCCAGGCTTTCCCGGCGGCGGACAAAGTCCGAGAGGACCTGCCGGCAGGCTTCCCCGGCGCTGAGGGTGCGCATGGCCTGGACACAGGCGTAGCTGAGCACGCCCCGCATGATGTCCTCTCCCAGTCCGGTGGCGGCGCAGGCGCCCAGGGCGGCATCGCAGTAAAAACCGCTTCCGGGAATGGGGCTGTCCCCCACGCGGCCCTGTTCCTTCATGAACAGGCCGGAGGTGGAGGTGCCGGCCACCATGTGTCCCTTCCGGTCCAGGCAGAGGACGCAGACCGTGTCATGGCCTCTGTAGACATGGCCCTCCGTCTGCGTTTCCGTTTCCCAGCGCTTCCGAGCTTTTTCCGTGAGCAGGTTTCCGGTTTCCAGGTTCATGGAAAGACCGAAGGCGTCCGCTCCGGGCCCGCAGAGCATCCAGTTGGTCTCCCGGCCGCAGAGAAGCCGGGCGGCCTGAATGGGATGCAGCAGCTTTTCGCAGGACATGACAGCCCCGCAGCGCAGTGTGTTGCCGTCCATGTAGCCCGCATCCAGCCGGACCACCCCGTCCCTGGCGGGAAGTCCGCCCAGGCCCACGGAGGAGAAGGCCGGATCGCCCTCCACCTGCCCGATGGCCGTGACCACCGCCTCTCCGGCGTCCCCGCCGGCGTTGAGTACGTTCAGAGCCATCTGAAGGCCGGGATAGCACATGGACCAGGTCCCGATCATGATCTGCATGTTTTTCTCCTTTCTGAGATCCGGTGTCAGCGCATGACCCGGAAGGTGGTGACGGAACAGGGGATCAGGGCGGCGGTAAAGCCGCTTTCATCCGTGGACAGGGGCTCCAGCTCCTTCCAGTGTTCCCCCTCCGCCATGCTGCCGCTGGTGCGAAATACCTCCACGACGGAGCCCGCCGGGAAAAAGTCAAAGGCGGAAAGGTCCACCCGGACCGTTTTTTCATCCCCGCCGGAATGGACCAGAACCAGGACCAGGTTTCCGTCCCCGTCCAGGGCGGCTGCGGCGGAACCGGAGAGCCGGATCAGACGGCTGCCCGGGCGGATGAACCGGGTGAACTGGCCCAGGGCATAGTATTTCATGGTGAGGATCAGCTCTTCCCTGTCGTGGTCCGCCACGGCGCATCCCCAGTATCCGCCCCCGACGTTGACCATGCCCGTGTCCTTCCGGCCCAGGTACCCGTCATGGCAGATATGGCTGTCGATGATCTGCCACAGAACCCAGGCGGAGGGGGTCAGGCCGTTGAGGTCATCGCAGATGCGCTGGCTGAGCCACAGGGCGGCGCCCATTTCCCCGGCGTTCTGCCCCAGGGTATCCCCTCCGTCCACCTCGGACATCCACAGATTCTTGCCGGCTTTCAGCACCTGGCTGCGGAGAAACTCCCGGTTGGAGCCTCCGTAGGTGTGGGTGTCCACCCTGTCCAGGACGGACAGGGCTTCCGGAGTGAGGCGGGACAGGGACAGGGCCTGGGTGTCGATGCTGGTTTCGTCCGTGCCCGCCAGCACAATGTCCAGGCCTCTCTCCTCAAGGGAGCGGGCAAGGCACAGGAGCATCCGGGACTGGGAGGTGCCGGGATCGAAATGGCAGCCTTCCTGCTTGCTGCTGCCCGCGCCCCAGTAGTTCGTGTCCGGTTCGTTCATGGGGGAGATGCTCTGGAAGGGAATGTTCCATTCCTTCTCAAAATGCTCCGCCACATCCGTCAGATAAAGGGCGAAGGCTTCGTAGGCGTCGCTCCTCAGGTTGTCCTGAAAGGCCCTGCGGGCGCCGGAGGAGCAGCCGGAATTGGTCAGGAAGTAGGGCGGGGAATTGGAGAAGGCCTCCACGATCATATCCTTTCCGCATGCCAGGCATTTTTCCAGGACGTTGCGCTGGTTCCGGTCCTGCTCCCAGTCGTAGTCCCACAGCCAGGTCCCCGAATCCTCGTCGTACCGGGGATTCTGCCAGTACCCGGGGATCATGGAATCGGTGCGCGTAATGTGGCTGTGTTCCGGGTCATCCCCGCCCCCGATGTTGTAGCGCAGAATGTTGAGGCCAAGACCATGGACGGGATCGCAGAAGGCTTCCGCGGCCATCCGGGCGAGGGTGTCGGAATATCCGAGGCGGTTGGCCCACCAGCACAGGCTGGTGCCCCAGCCCTCAAAGACGCCGTCATGAATCTGAGACTTTTGTGCCGGGTCAAGCCGCAGAATCGTATCTTCAGCCCCGGCCCCCAGGGGGAAGGCCAGAAGGCCCGCCATGAGAAGGGGAATCCATCTGTTTCGGCGCACGGTGATGCCTCCCTGTTTCTGAATTTCGCATGAGGGATCATATCATGGATGGGAAGGGTGCGCAATGCGGCCGTGAAAAAGCGGCAGGCCGTGGCCTGCCGCGGGATGGGTCAGTAGGCAATGAGGTGGGGTTCGCTGAGGAGACCGGTGGGGGTCAGACGGTAGGTGCGCGTCCAGCGCATGCCCCTGCTCCGCCAGGCATCCGGGCCGAACCAGGTGACCGTTTCGTCATTCAGGTGGAAGGTCCCGAAGGAGTTGATGCGGCTGGGCCAGACGGTGATGTCCAGGATGTGCTCTCCCTCCTCCAGGAAACCCAGGTCCGCCTCCGAAGGGGAGAGGGAGAGGTTGGCAATGCGTTTTCCGTCCAGCTGTGCCGTGACGCAGGGAGCGGAGAACCGCCCCAGGCGCAGGCGCAGCCGCTCCCCGCCCTGAATGCGGTAGCGGTAGGTGAGGGGGCCGGAATAGAAGGGAAGTCCCTGCCCCGTCCAGTCCCCGTAGGCCAGGGTCTGGGGTCTGGGGGTGAGAACGCAGTCCGTCCCCGTGACCCGCACGCCGAAGGGTCCCAGCAGGAACAGGTTTTCCGTGCAGACGGAGGCGGAGATGGGCTTGACCAGCTCCACCGTGTTGAGGCCCTCGTGAATGGGGCCCGTTCTGAAGCAGGCGATGGACTCGTCGGTGAAGTATCCCTCCTGCCTGCTGCTCAGGGGTTCCCCGTTGACCCGGACCTTGGTCATCTCCGCGTCCTCAAGGGCCAGGCGGAGGGAGGGGAAGGCCACCTCCGAGCGGAAGGTGATGCACAGGGAGAGGGTGTGTTCCTCCTTTTCGGGGGGCAGAGACCAGGGCTGGGCGCCGGATACGGCGGCGACGGAGATGCCCAGCTTTTCCTTGGCGGCCACGCCGATCCGGAGCATTTCCTCCGTTTCCTGCCAGGGATCCCGGTCCGTGCGCCACTGGGCATTGTCCAGGACCAGGACGTTGTCCTCGCCCAGAAGGATTTCCTTGGGGGGCGGCAGCATTCTCTCCATGGCCGGATCCAGGGTCAGGGACATTTCCTCGGCCATTCGGATGCCGTAGCTGCCGCGGAGGGCGGCCTTTTCCCTTCCGGCCTTCTGCTGCTGCCCGTCAGCGGGGGAGAGGCGCAGGAGGAGACTGTCCTGGGCATAACAGTTCCAGGTGAGCACCGTCTGATCCTCCGTATACTGTGCCTGCAGGGGACGGATTTCACCGCTCATGGTGTCGCAGACGCTGACGCGCCACAGCCCCGCCAGCTCCACGCGGTAGGTTTCCTGCTGATCGGGCCTTCCCCTGGGGGCGGGCATGACATGCGTGATGAATACATTGCGGCATTCGCCGTCCCTGCGCACGGCGCAGAGGAGGTTCCTGGAGGGCAGGCCGCGCCAGTCCAGAATCCGGACTTCCCGCACACTCCGGAGACTTTCGCTGAGGGCTTCCAGGTCCCAGGGGAGACAGGTGCAGGTGCGGCTGAAGTCTTCCGCTTCCCGGGAAGGCAGGGCGTCCACATAGGACGGGGCACTTCCCAGGAAGATCACCTGACCGCCCCGTGCCCGGAAAGCCTTCAGGGCGCTGAGGGTGGTGCTCCTGAGAATCGAGCACATGGGCACGATGACGACATCATAGGCCATTTCCCCCACCCGGAAGGCATTGCCCGGCCGGAGCAGGGAGGGGAGGGTGGACTCGCAGATATAGTCAAAGTCCAGGGTGTTCAGCAGGAGGAACCGGGTGATCTCCTCAAAGCGCCGGTCCAGTTCCGCCCGCTTCAATCCGGTGAGATCATCCGGGCCGAAGGCGATCCAGGCGGATTCAATGGGATGGATCACACCGATGCGCACCAGGGGTCTGCCCCGGGTCATGACGGCGTTGACCCTGGCGAAATGATTTTCAATGAAGGGATACTCACGCCACCAGGCGCTCTGGTGCCCGATGGAGGCCGGGTAATCCCGCTTGGATTCCCCGTGCATGGAAACCCAGTAGAGATGGGGCACCCGGACGGTGACCCCCAGGGCGGCCTGCCAGTCTCCCTGCAGCTTGTGGCCCTTGAAATCGAAGTCCCAGTTGGTCACGCCGTAGAGCTCGCTGGTAACGCCGGGGCAGCCCTGCTGATGGGCCGCGGAGGCCGCCTGCTTCAGGGTGGTGAACTCATGGCCGTCGCAGAGCTGGTCCACGCCCGGCAGGGTGAAAGCCCGGTAGGCCCGCATGACCTCCCCCACCGCCCTTGTCTGGCCTTCCAGGGTCTGCTCGGCCATCATGTGGCCGGTCATGAGAATATGGTGGTCCCGGCACCAGGCGCCGATCTGATCGCAGAAGGCGGAGACAAAGCGCTCCGCGGTGTGGTCCATGAAGCGGTAGCGCACCGGGGAGATGCCTTCCGGCTGTTCCCAGATCACCTCCGGAAGGCGGTCCAGAATGCTCTCGCCCCAGGCCTGACGGTAGGTCTCCTCCAGATCCCCGGTCCAGGGCAGGAGCACGTCCTGAAGGTCGGTGGAGTGGGAAAGGGTGGTCTTTCTGGGCATCTGGGGCTCGTCGGTGAAGATGGCGGGGCAGATCGTGCCCAGGTCATCCCCCAGGACTTCCCGGTAGCGGTCGTGGGTGATGTGAATGAAGTCCCGGATGGCAGCGGGATTCATGGTGTCCACATAGCCGTTGAAATGGAACCAGGGACCGGGATCGGTGATGCGGAGAAGCGCGTGCCAGACGGTGCCCTCCGCCTTCTCCGCGTCCTGAAGGCGGCGGTAGGAAAGGAGATGACCGCCGGGAGACAGCGTCACGGTATAGCGGGCCAGAACCTCGCCCTTTTCGGGAACATGGGGGGTGAGGATCAGGAAGCGCTGGCGGTTTTCCTCCTTCCTGGTGACAAAGCCGCCGGCGAAGCCCGAGGGCCATTTGTCCTCGTCGTAAAGCCAGGCCAGCATGTTCCGCTTCCGGGCTTCCTCCACGCAGGTGCGGACCCTGTCCATGAAGGCGTCGGAAAGATAGGGTACGGACATGCCGCTGCGCACGTGCATGTGAAATCCGCCCATGCCCATTTCCTGCATGCAGCCGATTTCCCGCCGGAGCAGGTCCTCGTTCAGATCACAGTTCCAGGCCCAGAAGGGGGCGCAGCGGTATTCGGACCCGGGGTTCCGGAACAGTTCCGGGTCCAGGGTTTCCTCGTTAGAGCGGGGGTACAGCATATCCAGGCTCCTTTGTTTTTTTCCATGATTATAGGCGGTGAGGGGAAATCTGACAAGGAAAGATTCCCAGAGATCACGAATCAGTCCGGCATCTGTCCGTCATGGGCCTTCCAGACGCATTCCGTCAGGGAGAAATGGCTGAAAAGGGCGGTGAAGGAGGAATCCTCGGGGGAGCAGGCGTAAACACCGAACCGGATTTTCCCGCCTCCCTCCGCCATGTGACAGATCCGCATCTGCTGAAAAACGCTGCCGTCCAGGGAACACTCCAGGCGGTAATCATCCCTCCTGCGGCTGAGACGGTAAAACATGCTCCTTATGTCCGCGGGAATTTCCGTGGTGGCCCAGTCGGAATATCCGTGGTTCGTGACGACGCTTCCCAGATGCTGAAACGCAGCATTTTCATACTCAACGGAGGCCTTGAGCCAGTTTTCGCTGTCAAGGTACAGGACAAGTCCGCACTGATCAAAACGGTGATGGCTCTGCTCAAAACAGGTTTTCACACTGAAGCTGAAGAAGGGCTCTTCCGTTTCCATCTGGAAAAGAGGCGCGTTGTCATTCCTGAAGTGATAATACGTGCGCTGCCAGAGATCCGTACGGGGCTGCGTGGTGATGCGGAGAATCCCGTCCTGTGTTTCCCATGCCCGGGGCAGCCGGGTCCACTGAAAGTTGCTGAGATTCATTCTCTTCCTCCTTTTCGTCCTATGCCGCTTGTGGTTTTGAAAAATGCAGTGCCGACCCCTTTCATCCGGCAGCGCCCGAAGGAAGGTTCCGTTTTCCTTTCCCGGGATTACGGGCGGTTCCCTGCGGATCCTGTCCCGTCCAGAATCTGCCGCATCCTCCGGACCAGGGCGGCGTCACAGGTTCTGTAGTCCGTCTCCAGGCCGGGAAGCCCCCTGGGTCCCGGGGATGTGCGCAGGCATGTCGCGGAGAGATGGACGTCATCGCATCCGGTCTTTTCCAGAAGGGGCACAACGTTGTCCGGATGGATGCCGCTGCCGGGGACGATGCGGAGGCGGCCCCGGGCAAGCCGGACCAGGCGGGCAATCCTGTCAGCGCCCTCCGGGGCGGTGGGCATGCCCCCGCTGGTGAGGACATGGTCAAAGCCCAGGTCAATGAGCTGCTCCAGGGCCTCCTCCGGGCGGGGACACAGATCCAGGGCCCGGTGGAAGACCCGGATGATGCCGGGGGGACAGCTGTCCAGAAGCCGGGCGCACATATCCCGGTCCACATCGCCCTCGGGTGTCAGGGCGCCCAGGACAATCCCCTGCGCCCCCAGGCCGGTGAGCAGGCGGATGTCCCGGATCATGCAGTCCGCCTCCTCCGGGGAATACAGGAAGTCTCCGGGACGGGGGCGGATCATGACCAGCACGCAGGCGTTTCCCCGGCTGAGAACGGCCTCCAGCATGCCCGGGGAGGGCGTGAGACCCCCCAGGGGCAGGGCGGAATTCAGCTCAATGCGGTCCGCGCCGCACGCAAGGGCCGCAAGGGCGTCCGGAGAGGAGCCGCAGCAGATTTCCAGATTCATGAAAGCTTCTTCCTTTCCTCAGAAATGATTGCAAAACAGGGGATCCTCTGATAAGATTTCCGTCTGTGCGGACAAGGAGGGAGCGGGTATGGAGAAGAGGAAATTTCTCCGGAAGTTCATCGGAGACAAAGCGTTTTACGCCATGGTTCTTTCCGTGGTGATGCCGATCATTGTGCAGAACGGCATCACCAATTTTGTGTCCCTCCTGGACAATATCATGGTGGGAAGGGTGGGCACCGAGCCCATGAGCGGCGTGGCCATTGTGAACCAGCTGCTCATGATCTACGCCCTGTGCATCTTCGGCGGCCTGGCGGGGGCCGGGATTTTCACCGCCCAGTTCTTCGGCAGCGGGAATGAGGAGGGTGTGCGGCACACCTTCCGCTTCAAGGTCTGGCTGGGCGTCGGCCTGACGATTGCGGCCACGGTCATCCTCCTTGCCTTCGGCAGGTTCTTCATCGGGCTCTACCTCAGCGAGGGCGGGGAGTCGGATCTGGAGGCTACCATGGAATATGGCCTGGCCTACCTGCGCATCATGCTCATCGGCCTGCCGCCCTTCATGATGGTCCAGATCTACGCCAGCACCCTGAGGGAATGCTCCGAGACCCTTCTGCCCATGAAGGCGGGCATTGTGGCCATGCTCACCAATCTGGTGCTGAACTACATCCTCATCTACGGCCACCTGGGCTTCCCGGCCCTTGGGGTGGAGGGCGCCGCCTGGGCCACGGTGGTTTCCAGGTATGTGGAGGCGGCCATCGTCCTGATCTATACCCACACCCATGCCCGGAAGCATTCCTTTGTGAAGGGACTGTACAGGACCCTGCTGGTGCCCAGGCACCTGACCCTTGACATCATCGTCAAGGGCATGCCCCTGCTCCTGAACGAGGCCCTGTGGTCCAGCGCCCAGGCCATTCTGAATCAGTGCTATTCCGTCCGGGGCCTGCATGCCGTGGCGGCCATGAACATCTCCGGCACCATCATCAACCTCTTCAGCGTCATCTTCTTCTCCACCGGCAGCGCCGTGTCCATTGTGGTGGGGCAGCAGCTGGGGGCGGGCAACATGAGGAAGGCCAGGGATACGGACAACAAGATGATTGCCTTTTCCATGGCCCTGGCCTCCGTGTCCGCGCTTCTCATGCTCCTGACGGCGCCCCTGTTCCCGCGGATCTACAACACCACGGACACGGTGCGGGACCTGGCCACGAGCCTCATGCGGGTCCATGCCCTGTTCATGATCCAGATCTCCTTCCTGAACGCGGCCTACTTTACCCTGCGCTCCGGAGGAAAGACCATGATCACCTTCCTCTTCGACAGCGTGTCCGTCTGGGTCATCTCCATTCCCCTGGCCTTCGTCCTCAGCCGCTATACCGCCATATCGGTGCCCTGGGTCTACGCCCTGGTGCAGGCGGGGGATATTGTCAAGTGCGCCCTGGGGGTTTACCTGGTGTACAGGGGGAAATGGCTCAACAACATCACGGGCGTGTCCCCCGTGGAAGAATAGGGAAGAAGGCCATCTGCGCAGGCAGATGGCCTCTTTCCTTATGCCCTGTCCAGGACATGGGCGGCCATAAGGGCAAACTCGCTGAACATGGAATTGGCCCAGGCAAACCAGGGGCGGGTGTAGATGTGGGGATCGTCCTTGTGCACCCCCTCGTGCATCTGCAATGTTCCGTCGTCCATGTGCTCCAGCATGTCCAGAATGCCCAGGATCTCCCCCTCATCCGTGCTGGTGAGGCCCTGGACGCACAGGGAGATGGGCCAGACATGATCCCTGGGGGTATGGGGGCTTCCGATGCCCCGGGCACAGCTTCCCGCGTAATAATACGGATTCTCAGGGCTCAGGACCATCTTCCGGGTCCGGACGTACAGGGGATCCTCCCGGTCCATGCAGCCCAGGTAGGGCAGGGACAGAAGGGAGGGCACATTGGCGTCGTCCATGATCAGGTGATGGCCAAGGCCGTCTACCTCATAGGCCAGGACATGGCCGAAGCGGGGATGGTCCACCGCGGCAAAGCGCTCAAGCCCCGAGCGGATTTCCTTCTCCAGTTTTTCGCACCGCCCCTGAAGATCCCCCGTATCCCCGGGGCAGGCCTGAAGGAGCTGACGGAGCCAGGAAAGGGCGGAGGCGGCGAAGAAGTTGGAGGGAATGAGATAGCCGTAGCGGCAGGCATCGTCGCTGGGGCGGAAGCCGCTCCAGACCATGCCCGTAAAGGCCACCTCCGTGCCCTTTCCGCCCACCAGGGTGTCCGAGTCGGGGCAGTTTGTGCGGATGAAATGGTAGGGGCTGTTTTCGTGGTGCTGCTCCGTCTCAAAGGTGTCCAGAATGGTGCGGGCCGTTTCCAGGAACAGATTGTCCAGGAAATCCCTGCGCCCGGTGAGGACATGCCAGCTGTGGGCCAGGCGGACGGGATAGCACAGGGAGTCCACCTCGTATTTCCGCTCCCAGATCCAGGGCCGTGCCTCCTCTGTCCAGGAGGTGTCGTCCGCGTAGCCGTGACGGCCGCTGGGAGAGGGATTGAAGGCGTTGGCGTAGGGGTCCAGGCAGATGTACCGGAACTGGCGGCGCATCAGGCCCTCCACCACGGAGACGACCTCGGGGACGTTGAAATGGGGCAGGTAGTGCTGCACCTGGGCGGAGGAATCCCGCAGCCACATGGCGGGGATGTCCCCGGTGATGAGGAAGACGCTGTCCTCTTCCCGCTGCAGGGTGGTCTCCCAGGTGCTCTCAAAGCACTTCAGATACATGTCCGCCAGTTTCTCCCGGCCGTGGCGGCGGAAGATGTCCCGGACGGGGGCGGTGGCTTCCTGAATCCAGTTCATAGGGGTTTCTCCTCCTGTCGTATGGGTTTTCTGCGGATCCGGCTCAGCGGGGGCTGCAGGGTCATATGGGTCAGGACCCGGGGATGGTGCAGGGCGAAGAGGGCACAGGCGCTGACATCCTCCGGGGTGAGGCAGGGCTCCATGGGCTCAAAGTCCGCGTTCCGGTACAGGTACGTGTCCGTCAGGTCCGGCTCCAGGGTGATGACCCTGACGCCGTGCCTGCGGTTTTCCTGAAACAGGCTGTCGGCAAAATGCGCAAGGCCGGCCTTGCAGGCGGCATAGGCGGCGCCGTGGGGTGCCGGGGCGTGGATGCAGGCGGAGGAAAGGAACAGGATGGTGCCCTGATTCTTCCGCAGGTCCCGCAGGCACAGGGAAGTGAGGAGCATGGGCAGCTCCAGGTTGATCCTGACCATGTCCCGCACATGGGAAGGGGCGATTTCCTCATGGGGACCGTACCAGGCAAGCCCGGCACAGTGGATGAGGGCGGTCAGGGTGCCGGAGGAGCGGATCTGCCGGACCAGCTCTTCCATGGCCGCCGTGTCCCTCAGGTCCAGGACATGGGGATGGTAGCGGGGAAGGCACAGATCCTCCGGGGGAAAGCTGCGGCCCATGCCGTGGATTTCCTCCCCTTCCCGGAGGAGGTCCAGGCAGATCTGCCGCCCGATGCCGGAGGAGGCGCCGGTGACCAGGATCATGGATCCGCCTCCCATCGAAAGATCTTCTCCTCATCCGCAAAGGGGCGGAGGAGGGCTGTCATGGATGCCTCCATGGCAAGGGCCAGGGAGGGGGGATACTGGTAATACCCCCGAACGTTCCGGAAGGGATACTGCACCAGAGGGGAGGTGCGGCAGCATTTCCGCAGCGCGGGCAGGTAGGCCTGGGAGATCCGGAAGCTCCCCACGCTGAAGTCCCGGACCTTCCGGAGTCTTTCCGGGCCCAGGACACGGAGCATGGTTTTCATGAGAAGCTGCTGCTGCCTCTGCCAGTCCGGGGTGAAGAGCAGGGGATCCAGGCACAGCCGGATGCTGTGCCCCCTGTCCAGCCCGGTTCTCACTGCCTCCAGGCGGGCCTTCAGGGAAGGGGTCCGGTGCTCGGAGATGCGGATGACCTCATGGGGGGACAGGGTCATGGCCAGGATGAAGTTGGGAAGGGGCGGAAGCTCCCGGAGAAGGGCAGTGCAGGCGCACTTGGTGCGCACCTCACAGACCAGGTCCGGGAGAAGGCTGCACAGGCGGTGCATGGCGCGGACATAGCCGTGGATGGGCTCCAGGGCGCACAGGTCCGTGTCATAGGAGACGGAGAGGTACAGGGGGGCGGTGAGCAGACGGGCGCGGATCTCCGCCTCCAGGTCCTCCAGGTTCACAAAGAGACACAGGTGGCCGGAGGGATACATGCCCTTGAGGTAGCAGTAGTCGCAGTCATAGGGACAGTTCATGCACAGGCTGGCGGTCATGAATTCATGGCCGAAGGACTGGCACACCGGGGCGCCCGGGAGGAGAAAGGTGTTTTCATGCCTGCCCAGGATCAGGGCCGGGGACAGGGACTGGCTTTTCCGGTCCTGCCGGGGCCGGTTGAAGACGTCCTTGTGATGACGGATGGGAATCACCCGGGCACCGGGAAAGCGCCGGAGGATGGTCCGGGTCCGGGGAAGGTTCAGAACCCGCTCCTCCACGGACAGGTGGCTGAAGGCAGGGTTCAGAAAGGTCGTGTTCCAGTCGCTCAAGGATTTCCTTTCCCTCCTTTCGGCCGGGGCAGGGGAGAAGATGCATGGCCCTGTACCGGTCCAGGACCGGCTCCAGGGGAATCCGGGCAAGGGCGGCGTAGCGGAGAAGCTGCGCAAGGCGCAGGCGCATGGCGTGGCTGCAGCGCAGTTCCTCATACAGGGAGGAATCCGGCATGTCCTCTTCACGCTCCCGGGAAAGGGCGCGGAGAATGTCCAGGACGCGGAGAAGATTCGGAAGGCAGCGTTCCACGGCCGATGACACGGCTTCCGCGGTCACCGCCTCCCCCCGGTCCGTGGCCAGGCGGAGAAAGACCATCTGGTGGGGGCCCAGGAACTGGGAGGCGGAGAGAAAGATGCCGCTGGCCTCCATGTCGTAGAGGTCCCCGGGAAAATCCATCCCGGACAGGACGCGGCTTCCCGTGGTCAGAAAGGCCTCGGGGAGGTTCAGGCGCAGCAGCATGTCCGGATACATGGACTGCCCGGAGGCCAGGTCCAGAAGGGCGCTGGCGGCATAGAGCCTTCCCGTCTCCATGTGGGGCGCGGCCATGCAGGTGCCCAGGGACAGGAGAAAATCCCCCTCCCCCGGGGGCAGGAGGGTGAGAAGCCGGGCGGTCATGGCGGAGGCGCGCAGAGGCCCCGTCCCCGTCAGGGTCAGGGTCAGGCCATCCCCTCTCCAGTGCCGGGGAAGGGCCGGGTCCGCCCTGAGGGAGAGGCGGGGCAGGAGGGGCGCGATCTCCGGATGGATGGCTGAGAGAATGTGCACCATATCCTCACCCCTTTCAGATTTCCAGGATATAGCGCTCATAGGCGTTGATGATGGTGGTGTTCCCGTAGGTGCGGACCCTGGGGCTGTCCCACTGGTAATTCTGGTGCACATGTCCGTGGACGAGGAAGCGGGGATGGTACTGGTCCATCAGGTCCCGGAAGCAGGCAAAGCCCCGGTGGGCATAGTCCTCCGCGTCCCCGTACCCGGCCACGGCGGCGTGGGTCACCACAATGTCCACGCCCCTGGAGCGGCGCAGGCTGCGGCGCATGTGCCGGATCCGCTTTTCCATTTCCTTTTCCGTGTACTGGAAGGGATGGGTGTTGTACCGGGGACTCCCCCCCAGGCCCATGAAGCGCAGTCCGCCGTAGGTGATCACCTGGTCGTCCAGACACTCGCAGCCCTCCGGGGGACGCTTCAGGTAGCCCGTGTCATGGTTTCCCGGCACGTACAGCAGGGGAACCCTGCCCATGGTCACCAGGAATTCCAGGTATTCCTGCTTCAGATCCCCGCAGGAAATGATCAGGTCCAGGTTCTCCAGCCGGTCCGGCTGATAATAGTCCCAGAGGGCCTTGCAGGGCGTGTCGGCCACAAGCAGAATCCGCATCTCATTCGCCTTTCTTTCCTTCCCCTTCCAGGGACAGAAGACGGGTGGTTTCCCTGGCCATGGGCATGATTTCCTCAAGGGTGGGAATGGTGCCCACCACGTTGTCCATCAGCCAGTTCATGTGCATGATCTCCTCCGGGGTGAGCCAGGCTTCCCCGTCATTGCGCACCAGCCCCTGCTGGTCCTGCATTCTGCAGTGGAAGAGATGGATATGGCCCAGGAGCAGGTTCTCCCGGAGAATATCCGCCAGCTGAGCCACGCCCGCGGGGAGGGACTCGGGCCAGATGACGTCGATGACGCCGCTGTTCATGCCCCACCAGTAGTTCACCGCGTTGCCGCGGCCGGGATCGGTGATTTCCCATCCGCCGCTGAGAATGTTGTTCACCATCTGCTCGTAGAGACGGCCCCAGTTCCAGCAGGCGGAGGCCAGGGGCAGGAAAGCCCCGTTGGGCTGCATCTGGATGGTGCTCATGCCGGAGCCGTCATGCCCGGTCTCCTGCACATTGGTCTCCTGTCCGGAGATGATGCGGCACCGCCGGTCCACCAGGGCTCGGATGGGATCCCTGTCCACGGAGGACCAGGCCAGCTGGATGTTCACGTTGGGGGCGGTCATGCGCACGCCCAGGGCAAAGGCGTTGATGGCCGCCGCCTCCCCCAGGATGGGGTAGCGGGCAATGTACCCGATGCTTCCTCCGTTCCACATGGCCCCCGCCACGGCCCCGGTGATGAACTTGGCCTCATAGGTGCGGGTGTAATAGGTGCGGATGCCCGCGAAGGGCACGGAGAGGGCGCACACCAGGACCTTCAGCTGGGGATGCAGGGCGGCCACGCGCCGGGCCGGGGCCAGGAGGGTGGCGGCGGTGACCATGAGCACCTGGGCGCCCCTGGCCACGGCCTCCTCCATGGTTCTGTCCGGGTCTTCCGCGTCCGCCACAAAGCTTTCGGTGCTGACCCTGTCCCCCATGGCCTGCTGCAGGAACAGGCGGCCCTGCTCGTGCCCCCGGGACCAGGCGCTCCTTTCGGGGCTGAGGGCGTGAATGAAGGCGATGGACAGGGGTGCGCGGGTCAGGCCGTCCAGGAGCTTGCCCAGAACGCTCTTTTCCTGGGTTTCCGGTTCCGTGGACACATTGGAGGGCCCGTCGTCGGCCATGTAGCGCAGGTCCGGCTCCACCGAGCGGATGCGCCGGCTCATCTCCGCCGCGTCCAGCCCGTCCAGGGTCTTCCAGTTGTAGATCTCCATGCAGGCCAGGAGCACGTCGCTCACGTCCAGGCCGTGGAGCAGGGCGGGCATGCTCTGGCATGCACTGCGGAAGGACCAGTAGAAACTGAGGAAGCTGAGCCGCTCCTCCTCTGTCCACACATGGTCTTCCTCAAAGCCCATGGCGGCCTGGAAGCGGGGATAGCATCCGGGGCGGGTGAAGCGGAGATGGTAGAGGGAGGAGAGGCGGTAAAACTTCATGAACTCATAGTAGGCCAGGACGGCGGGATCCTCGCTCCAGGCGGGGATGATGCGGGTCACCGTGGCCCGGATGGTGGGGGCGCCGAAATGGCGCAGGACACTGGTGCGCTTGTGCCCCTCCCGGACATAGAAGCGGCCCATGTATTCCAGGACGGTGATGGGGTCGGTGATGCCCGTTTCCGTCAGATGGGCGGCGCAGAGGGACACCCATTTGGCGGCAAACTCGCTGTTCACGTCCAGAAGGGGCATGAAATTGCCGGCAAAGGCGTTGCGCCGTCCCGCAGCCAGGGTGCCCACGATCCGGTCCATGGGAATGTCCAGGGTGCCCATTTCCACCCGGCCCATGGTGGAGGATTCGTTGAGAATCTCGTCCAGAACCTGAGGGAAGGGGAACACGCCCTGGATCAGGCAGTCATGATAGTATTTCTGGCCTTTTTTCAGGGCCAGACGGTATTCCGCCAGGGATTCATTTCGATAGTTCATGGAATACTCCTTTCACGGTCCGGTCTCATTGTAGGCGCAGGGATCATGACTGTCAAATCGGCCCGGGCATGCAGGGCAATTGTAACAAAATTGCCGCGGCTGAACAAAAGCGTGTCCTGAACCGTCTGGTAAGATGGCCGGCAAGGGACCGGCATGGGAGGAAAGTATGCGTAAATTCTGGGGAATCCTGCTGATTCTGGCCCTCCTGCCCCTGACGGCGCTGGGCATGCATGAGGAAAAGGCCTGCCCGGGCCTCATCATGGAGGCGGAGCTGGGCTATGGGGGACTGTGGACCTACGGACAGTACATGCCCCTGACGGTGCGTCTGAGGAACGAGGGGGAGGACTTTGAGGGGACGCTGGCCATGAACGGCTATGTGAGCACCCGGGAGTATGACCGCTGGGAAGTGCCCGTGAGTCTCCCCCGGGGAGCGGAGAAGGAATTTCACATGACGGTGCGCATCCTGTCCCGGCAGGATGTGTACACCCTGGAACTGTGCCGGGGGGAGGAGCAGGTCATGGCCCGGAACTTCCGGTATGACCGGCTGCTGAATCCCTCGGCCATGCTCGTCGGGGTGTGCGCCCGGGATCCCAGGAGCCTGGGATATCTGGAGATCACCCGGGAAGGGGATGAGCTGCACCGGGGGGAAATCTGGCAGACGATTCCCCTGACAATGGAGAATTTCCCCGTTAACCGGGATGAAATGTCCGCCTTCGGCATGCTGGTCGTTGACGGCACGGACCTGAGGCAGCTGACGGACAGGCAGCAGGAAATCCTTCTGGAGTGGCTGGAAAAGGGCGGGATCCTTCTGGAGGGCACGGGCACGGAAAAGGACCTGAGCCATCCCTTCTTCCGGGAACTGACCGGCCTTGAGACCGGGGAAGTCCGGGAGGAGGACGCCCTGTCTCCGATCCTATCGGACCTGAAGCAGAAGCACGGGGACATGCCCGGAGTCTGGACAAGTCCCCTTCTCAAGGGAGACCGGGAGCAGGGGGCCCTTGTGGTCACCCCTGTGGGGGAGGGGCGGATCTATACCCTTTCCTTCAGCCCCGGACAGAAGGAAATCAGCGGCGTGCCGGAAATGCACACCCTGTTCCAGCGCCTCCTGCTGAAGGAGGATCCGGAACTGTATCTGAAGCGCCTGCGGAGATATCAGGAAATGGACTACGGTCTGGTGGACTGCGTGGCGGAACTCCCGGTGACGGGAAGCTCCTCCCTGATCCCCGGGATCGCGGTCGTTGCCGGAACCATTCTCCTTGCCCTTCTGGCCTTCCTGATTTTCCGCCGCCGGGGCCGGGGAGACCGCATGTGGCTGGTGTATCCCCTGCTCTTCACCGTTTCCTTCGTTCTGGTCCTGGTTTTTTCGACCCGCAGCGGGGACAACCGGGAGGTGATGCTCAGCATCGGGTACATGCGCCAGAGTCCTGAAAAGACCCGGGTGGACACCTATGTGGACGTGGCTGCGGCGCAGACGGGGGAGCACAGGGCGGGGGGCGGACAGATCAGTCCCTTCCGGTATGACGCCTATGACAGCTACGGGGAGGAGGACAGCACGGTTCCCCAGAGTCTGCGCTACCGCTTTGCGCAGGACAGCGCAGGCTACAGGACGGAAAGTCCGTGGACACAGCAGATCTTCACGGTGTCGGACATCCGGCAGGACCTGGGGAAGATGGAAGGGGTCATCTGGATGGAGGGGGACGGCCTCCACGGGGAGATCCATAACGGCATGGACAGGGATCTTTCCGCGGGCATGATCCTGACCCCCTACGGGTATCTCCGGGTGCCGGAGCTGAAAAGGGGGGAAAGCTTCCCCTTTGCCCTGACGAGGAGCACCCCGGCGGATCCCCGCAGTCCCGTGTACCTGGAGGGTTTCATGTATGAGCAGATGGCCATGAACGGGGACATGGGACAGAGCGTGGCCGCCTGGCGGCGGGGGGAGCAGGCGGCGGAGGCGCGCTTTGAGCGGAGCGTCCTGTCCTCCCTGCAGTCCCGGAGCTACAGCGCCTATGACGCCACGGAAATGGGCACGCAGATGTACTACGTGACCTTCCTGGATGAAATCGGCATGACGGAGCTCACCCTTGACGGCCATGCGCCGCAGAAGCGGGAGCACCGGGGCGTTCTGCGCCTGGAGATGGAATGGCTCATGCGGGGAAGGTCCGGGGTGATCTGCCTGCTGCCGGGACAGCTGCGGTGCGAGCGCTGGGAAGTGACGGACAGCCTGGAGCCCGGTCAGAAGGCCATGCAGAGCGGGGACGACTATACCCCGGTGCGGGAAAATCCCGTTTTCCGCTTTGACCTGGGAGAATGGAAGGATGCCAGGATTGAACGACTGCTGATCCATATCCAGACCTATGACGACAACCTGAAGGAATATCTGTGGAATCATGAGGCGCAGGCCTGGGATGAGGTCAGGCTCAGTGAGGAAATCAGGGACACGCAGAAGTATCTGGGCAGGGACGGGGAACTGTATGTGCAGGTCCGCAGCGGAAGCGGAGAGATGACCTATGTGGAAATTCCCCTGCCTGTTCTGAGCATGGAAGGGAGGGACGGAGATGCTTGAGATTCAGGATCTGAAACGGTTCTACGGCGCATACCCCGCCCTGAAGGGCATCAGCCTGAAGATCGGGGAAGGGGAGCTCCACGGCTTTGTGGGGCCCAACGGCGCCGGGAAGACCACCACCATCCGGATCCTGGCCACCCTCATGAAGCCCAGCAGCGGCACGGCCAGGATTGACGGGGTGGACCTTGTCGCCCAGCCCCGGAAGGCCCGGGACCTGATCGGGTACATGCCGGACTTCTTCGGGGTCTATGACCACCTGAAGTGCTGGGAATACCTGGATTTCTACGCCCGGTGCCACGGGGTGAAGAGCCAGCGGCGCAGGGAGATGGTCCGTCAGCTGCTGGAACTGGTGCAGCTGGAGGAAAAGCGGGAAACGCCGGTGAACGATCTGTCCCGGGGGATGAAGCAGCGCCTGTGTCTGGCCCATGCCCTCATCCATGATCCGAAACTGCTGCTTCTGGACGAGCCCGCCTCCGGCATGGACCCCAGGGCCAGGGCGGAGATGAAGGGGATCCTCCGGTCCCTGAGGGACATGGGGAAGACGGTGCTCATCTCCAGCCACATCCTGCCGGAACTCTCGGAAATGTGCGACAGCCTCACCATTCTGGACCGGGGGGAGGTGGTCTTTTCCGGCTCCGTCCAGGCCCTGGGGGAGAAGATGAACGGGGACGCCCCGGTGCGCATCCTTCTGAGCCGTGCCAGCACGGAGCAGATCCTGAAGGATGCCGCAAGGGTGCTGCGGGAATTCCCGGAGGTGCGGGACGTGGAAAGCCCGGAGGATCACGTGCTGACCCTGAGGCTCGGGGGCGGGGAGGATAAAATGGAGGAAGTGCTCCATGCCCTGTGCCTTTCGGGGATACCGGTATGGGATTTCCACAGGGGCGAAATGAATCTGGAAAAGGTGTTCATGGAGGTGACGGGTCATGATTAATCCCATTCTGGCCTCCTCGGCCAGGCGGCGTCTGAGGGGTGCGCGCTTTCACATTCTGGTCCTGGCGGCCATGGCCCTGAGCCTTGGCGTGGCACTGTATGCCATGAGCGGAATGATCCGCAACCCCCGCGCCCTGTCGGCCTATACGGAGGGGCTCAGGGCCTACGCGGCCCTTGTGGGCGTGGAAACCCTGCTCCTGGCCCTGGTGGCCCCGGCCATGACGGGGGCGGCCATTGCCGGGGAGCGGGAGCGGCAGACCCTGGAGCTGCTCCTGGTGACCCGCACCGGGGCCTTCCGGATTGTGTCCGGAAAACTCCTGGAGAGCTTTGCCCTTCTGCTGCTCCTGCAGTGGAGCACGCTGCCGGCTCAGGGTCTGTGCGTGCTCAGCGGCTGCGTGACCCTGCAGAGGCTCCTGGTCACCCAGGGATTCCTGGCGGCCTTTGCCCTTCTGGCGGCATCCCTGGGAGTCTTCTGCTCCACCCTTTCCAGGCATACCATGACGGCGGTGATCCTGAGCCTTCTGGCCCTGCCGCTTCTGCTGTTCCTTCTGAGCCTGCCGGCCTTCCTGGGCTATCCCCAGCGGGTTACGGACGTGCTCTATGACAGCAGGAGATACGCGGAGATGACGGAGGGCCAGGCCATGGCCATGATGGGTCCCGTGCTTCTGGCCAATCCCGGGGTGAGCCTTTTCAGCCTGCTGGAGTCCGGTACGGGGGCTTTCCAGGAGCTCTTTCTGTGGCGTGGCTGGGGACGGATCCTGGCCACCTACAAACTGATTGACCGGGTGGAGACCGGGAAGCTGGTCCTTCTGGGCATGGCGGGCATGGCGGTGCTTTCCGTGCTGCTTGTGGCTCTGTCCGCGCTTCTGCTCAGGCCCGTGTCCGCGCATGTGCGGGGAAGGAAAGGGAAGAAATCATGAACAGGGCTTTCGGGAAGATCCGGCGCCGCCTCCGGTTCCGCCGGGGGCTGGACTGGGGATGGAAGGGCTGCCTTCTGGGCCTTGTTCTGTGGGCAGTTCTCCATATCCTGACCCTTTTCCTGTGGCCTCTGGAGGCGCGTGAACTTCTGGCCGCGGCTCTTCCGGGGGCGGGGCTTGCGGGGTTTCTTGCGGGGCTTGTGTGGCCGGTGACGGACCGGGCATGCGCGGTCATGGCGGACCGGGCGGGGCTTGAGGAGCGGTGTCAGACGCTCCTGGAGGCGGAGGACACCCCCATGGGGGATCTGCTGCGCAGGGATGCGCAGAAGGCGCTGGAAGAAATGGACGTGCGGGCGATTCCCCTGAAAAGGCCCGGGAAAAGCCTTCTGGCCCTGCTTCTTGTGCCCTGCCTCCTGACCTTTCTGTTCCTGCCCAATCCCCTGGAGGGGCGGATCCGGGCGGAAAAGGCCTGGGCGCGGGAGAAAGAGGCGCTGAGGGAGGAGATCCAAAAGGCCGCGGAGGAAGAGAAGGAAGGCGAAGGGGAAAGGGAAGAGGAGATCCGGAGGGTGCTGGCGGAGCTGGACCGGAAGATCCGGGACAGCCGGCAGAGGGAGGATCTTCTTCTGAGCCTGGACAGTGCGGAACAGGCGCTGGCCCGGAGCGGTCAGGGAAGCGGCGGTGAAAACGGGGGCGGAGAGACGGACATGTCCGCGTCCCTTGAGGGCATGGGAGACGGAGAGACGGAAAATGCCCGGACCGGGGAAGCCCTGAAGGCCGTCTCTGGAAGTGATGCGGAGAAAAGGGCCATGGAGCTGATGCAGAAGCTCCGGGCCATGATGAGCCGGAACCCGGATCAGAACCAGGGTCAGGGCCAGGGCCAGGGCCAGGGTCAGGGACAGGGTCAGGGACAGGGTCAGGGCCAGGGTCAGGGTCAGGGCCAGGGCCAGGGACAGAAATCCGGGGGCGGCGCCGGTCAGGGTTCCGGAAACGGAAACGCGGAAGGCGGCCGGAATTCCGGCGGCCAAAGCGGCACGGAGGGCGGGCGGTACGCCCAGAGGGAATATGAACGGGTCTGGGACCCGGAGATGGCCGGAAAGGCCACCTATGACACCATGACGGAGATGCATGCCGGGGAAGGGGAAAGCCTCCGGGTGGAGACGGGCCCCGGACAGGGAAGCGAAGAGGGCACGGTGCCCCTGGGACAGCTGTCCCTGACCTACCGGGAGCAGGCCGTTCAGGCGGCTCAGGGCATGAGTCTTACGGAGGGGGAAAAACAGCTGGTGAATGCCTATTTTGAGGAGCTGAGCCAGCGGAGTACGGAAGGGAGTGATCCGGATGGAGAGTCGTGAATCGATTGAAGGATTTGCCGGGCTGTATGAAAGGATCCGGTCGGCCATTGCCCGGGAGATGATCGGGCAGGAGCAGGTGGTTGAGAATCTCCTCCTCTGTCTCATCGCCGGGGGCAATGTGCTGCTGGAGGGCGTGCCGGGACTGGGGAAGACCCATCTGGTGCGGACGCTGTCCCATGTGCTGGACCTGCCCTTTTCCAGGGTGCAGTTCACCCCGGACCTGATGCCCACGGACATTACCGGCACCCATGTCCTGGAGAGAAACGGGGAGGGGACCGCCTTTGTCTTCCGCCGCGGACCGCTCTTTGCCTCCCTTGTGCTGGCGGACGAAATCAACCGGGCCACGCCCAAGACCCAGTCGGCCCTGCTGGAGGCCATGCAGGAGCACGCGGTGACGGTGGGCGGGGAAACCTATGCCATGGAGGAGCCCTATTTTGTCCTGGCCACCCAGAACCCTCTGGAGCAGGAGGGAACCTATCCCCTGCCGGAGGCCCAGCTGGACCGTTTCCTCATGAAGATCCTGGTGCCCTTTCCCAGCCTGAGCGAGCTGAAGGACATTGTGCATCTCCACGCCGGGGAGGGCGGGGAAAAGGTGGCCGGCGGAGAGGATATTCTCCGGATGCGGCGGATTGCCCGGGAAGTCCCCGTGGCCTCGGCCGTGGAGGAGTCCGCCCTCAGGCTGGTGCTGCGGACCCATCCGGAACTGCCGGACGCGCCGGAGTGCGCCAGGAAATACCTGAGATACGGGGCCAGCCCCAGGGCGGCCCAGGCGATCCTGGCCACCGCCCGGGTCAGGGCGCTGCATGAGGGCAGGTTCAATGTGTCCTTTGAGGACATCCGGAAGGTGGCCCCGCCCTGCCTGCGGCACCGCCTGGCCATGAGCTTTGACGGGATCACCGCGGGGAAGAACACGGACGATGTGATTCAGGAACTGCTGGAGGACTTATGCTGAGTCAGGACATGCTGGACCGGCTGGAACAGCTGAGGCTGCACATTCACGGCAAGGCCCAGGGGGGCGGGGGCGGCACCCGCGCCTCCCGGGTCCGGGGCGTTTCCGCGGAGTTTTCCGATTACCGGGACTATGCCCCGGGGGATGACATACGGCGCATTGACTGGAACGCCTATGCCCGTCTGGACCGGCTGTACCTGAAGCAGTTCATGGAGGAGCAGGAGAATATCTGCCATATCCTCCTGGACTGCAGCCGCTCCATGGAGGACAAGTGGCAGAATGCCCTGGAAACGGCGGAGGCCCTGGCCTACCTGGCCCTGCTGGCGGGGGACCGGGTCCGCATTGTGTGCCTGCGGGGGAAGGAAACCCGGCCGGGGCCTCTGTACCACACCCGGCGGTCCTTTGAGCAGGTCTGCGCATATCTGGAAAGCTGCGCATGCGACGGGAAGGACGGGGTGGAGGCGGGGGTTCTGGCCCTCAGGGAGCTGCCCCGGGGCATGTCACTGCTCATCTCCGACTGTCTGCAGCCCGTGTCCATGGACAGGAGTCTCAAGTGGCTGCAGTTCATGCGCCAGGAGACGGTGCTGATCCAGATCCTGGCGGATGCGGAAGTGCACCCGGAGCTGGAGGGGCATCTGAACCTGGTGGACTCGGAGAGCGGGGAAAAGATGGCGGTGACGGTGGACCGTCAGGCGCTGGAGGCGTATCTGCGGACGCTGGAGGGGTTCCTCGCGGACACGGCGGAGAGCTGCCGGCTGCGGGAAATTCCCCGGGTGCTGCTGGACGGCGGGGATTTCCATGAAAAAATGCTGTCGGGCCTGAGGGCCGCGCAGCTGCTGTAAGGGGGACAGGATATGGCTTTTCAGGCGCCGGGGTTCGCGTGGGCCTTTCTGGCCCTGCCTCTGATTGTGATCCTGTATCTGCTCAAGGTCCGGCACGAGGACAGAAAGGTATCCTCCACCCTACTGTGGAGAAAGAGCCTAGAGGATTCCCAGGCCCGCAGACCTCTGCAGAAGCTGAGGAAGCATATCCTGCTGCCGCTGCAGCTCCTGTGCGCGGCCTGCCTGGTGCTGTGTCTCATGCATCCCTATGTGCCCTCCGGGAACGGGCACAGGATCTTTGTCTTTGATCTGTCCGCGTCCATGCAGGCCATGGACGGCGGGAAGAGCCGTCTGGACCTGGCCCGGGAGGACGCGGACTCGGTCATTCAGGGTATGGGCGGGGATGAGGAGATCACCCTGCTGACGGCGGGAAGGGAAGTCAGATGTCTCCTGAGCCGATCCACGGACAGGGCAAAGGCGCGGCAGGTCCTGGCGGGTCTCAGGGCCTGGGACGGCACGGGGAATGTGGAATCCGCCCTGTCCCTGGCGGAGAGTCTCGCGGAGGAGGTGAAGGGGAGCCGGATCTGTCTGTACACCGACCGGGCCATGGCCGGGGAAGGCGTGGAAGTGCGGGTGCCCGGCGGGCCTCTGGAGAACCGGTATATCCGGTCCCTGACACTGGAGGAAGGCATGGCCTACGTGAGCGTCGGAAACAGCGGAAAGGCCTGCAGCGTGACGGTCAGGCTCTACGGGGATGACCGGCTGATGGATGCCCGGAAGGTGGAACTGGATGAAAACGGAACCCGGGGCGTGGTGCTCCGGGCGGAGAGCGCGGATATTTACCGGGCGGAAATCCGGGAAGGGGACGCTCTGGAAAGGGACAATGTGTTTTATGCCGTGAAGCGGCATCAGGCGTACACGGCGGCCATGAACTTTGACTCCCTGTTCCTGCGGTCCGTCCTGCAGCAGCGGGGGGACCTGAAGGTTCTGAGGACCGGGGAGGCGGTGGAAGCGGACCTGTACATTCAGGGGCCCAGGCCGCTGGTGATCTCCCGGGAGATTGTGGACATGCCCTGCGGGGAGGAAACGGTATACGGAAAGGCCATGCCATCCTCCGGTGACCGTCTCTTTGAGGGGCTGAACCTGTCGGATCTGTCCCTGAAGGCCTATGTGCCCCTTCTGGGAGAGGGGGAAAGGATCTGGACCATCGGAGAGGATGCGCTGATGCTGAGGACCGGGACGGGCTATGCCCTGGGCTTTGACCTGAAGGACAGCAATCTTCCCGTGCGGGCGCCCTTCCCCGTGGTCATGGCCCGCATCCTGGAAGAGCTTCTGCCGGAGGCGGGGGTGGACAGTGACGGACAGGTGGGAAGTGAGGTGCGGTTTTCCCTGCCGGCCGCCGCGGAGAATCTGGTGCTGCATGGGCCGGAGGGAGAAGCACGGAGTCTTGCGGCGCCTGTGTGGACCGGCGAAAGGAGCGGGCTCTATGAGCTGCGCTATCTCCGGGGCGGTGAGGAAGCGGGGATCGCTTTCGCGCTGCGGGTTCCGGAGGCGGAGAGTCTGACCTGGGAAGTGCGGGAGAGTCAGGACGGGAATCAGGGACAGAGCGGACAGGGACAGGGGCGCGATCTGCTGCCCTGGGTCCTGATCCTGCTGCTGGTGCTGATTGTGACGGAATGGGGGGTGGCATGTCGTGTGGTTTAGTCTGGAACGGCCCTGGTTTCTGCTGGCGCTGCTGAGCCTGCCGCTGATCTGGATTCTGTCCACCCGGCGCATGGTCATGTCAAACAAAGGGAGGCTGTCCCGCGCGCTGCACATGTGCATCGCGGCCCTGCTGACCCTTGCCCTGTGCGGACTGAGCATGCAGGAGGCCTCCAGGCGGCATCTGCAGTATCTGATCCTGGACCAGTCGGATTCGGTGGACCGGGAGGCGGTGGCCCTCGCCGCCGGGGAAGCCCTGGAAAACGCGGAGGGAGAGACGGGCATCATTGTCTTCGGCGCCAATGCGCTGGTGGAAAAGAGCCCGGCGGAAAGGCAGCGGCTGGGTGAAATTACCTCCCGGGTGGACGGGTCCGGATCGGATCTGGCTGCTGCCATGCGTCTGGCCCGGGCCCTGATCCCGGGGGACGCCATGGGGGGCATCGGGGTGATCACGGACGGACGGGCCCGCCTGGCGGACAATATGGATGTGCCGGTGAACCTGTACCTCCTGGAGGACAGGGGGACGGGGGACGTGCAGGTCAGTGCCGTGACGGTGCCGGAGGTGGCCTATACGGGACAGAGCGTCCGGGTGCAGGTGCAGGTGGACGCACGGCGGGATACGGAGGGCACGCTGTACCTGTACCGGAACGGAAGTCTCGCGGGCATGCAGCAGGTCCGTCTGTACAGGGGAGAGAACCGCCTGCAGATGAGCGCGGTGGCGGAGCAGGCGGGGCTGACCGCCTGGGAGGCCCGGGTGGTGGCAAACGGGGATGAGATATCCGTCAATGACCGGAAAGGCGCCGTGACGCGGGTGCTGGGGAGTCTCCACGTGGCGGTGGTGGAGAGCAGAGCGGGGGAAGGTGCGGAGTTGCGGAAGATGCTGGAGAGCGTATCCGCGCAGGTGGATGTACTGTCGCCCTCGGTGATGCCGGAGGACCCCACGCAGTGGATGCAGTGGCAGACGGTCTGTCTGGTGAACGTGGATATGGACCAGCTGGACGATGCGCAGGTGCGGGCCATGGATACAGCCGTGCGGACGCTGGGCCAGGGACTGGTGGTCTTTGGCGGGGACAGCAGTTACGCGCTGGGCGGGTACAGGGGTTCCGTGCTTGAAAACCTGATGCCGGTGACCTGTGATGTGCGGAACCGGGCGGAGCTGCCCACCACGGCGCTCCTGCTGGTGATTGACAAGTCGGGATCCATGGCGGACAGCAGCTGGGGCGTGACAAGGCTGGACGTGGCCAAGGAGGCGGCCAGCGAGGCCGTGAGTGTGCTCACGGAGAAGGACCTGGTGGGTGTCATTTCCTTTGATGACATGGGATCCTGGGTGGTGCCCATGACCCGTGTGGAGGACAGGGATGAGATCCGGGACCTGATCGGGAGTATCCGGCCGGAGGGAGGCACGGCATTTTACACGCCCTTGGCCATGGCTTATGATGCGCTGAAGCATGCCGAAGCGAGGTACAGGCATGTCATTTTTCTCACGGATGGGGAAGCCGCGGACAGCGGGTATGACATGATCATCCGGGACATGCAGCAGGCGGGGATCACGCTGACCACCGTGGCCGTTGGGGACGGAGCGGATACATCCACGCTGTCTAAAATGGCCCGGCTGGGAGCCGGGCGTGCCTATGTGGCCGGACAGTTCGACAATGTGCCGCGCATCTTTACGAAGGAAACCATGCTGATCGCGAAACAGTATGTGCAGAGCAGGACCTTTACCCCGGCCATAACGGACAGTACGATGACGGACTTTGTCGGGTTTCCGGTACTGGATGGATATCTGGCCACCACGGAAAAAGAGGTGGCGACGGTATCCCTGGTCTCTGACCGGGGCGACCCGATCCTGGCGTGGTGGCAGGCAGGGGCCGGCAGATGCGTGGCCTTTACCAGTGATGTCAGCGGCGGCTGGACGGGAAGCTTTTTGCGGTGGGACGATGCCCCGGGATTTTTCGGCGGGATGATCGGGTTTGCCGCAGGGGATGACCGGCAGGCCGGTACGGTGACCCTGGAGGAAGGAAAGATCTCCTGGACGCTGTCTGAGCCCATGGAGGGAGAAGCAGCGGCGGAGATCCGCCCCGTGTCCGGGGAAGCGGTGACAGTGCAGCTGACCCGTACGGGCGCACGGCAGTATGTGGGGGAGATGCCCTTCAGCCAGCCGGGGACCTATACGGTATCCGCAAGGCTCATGGATACGGATGGAGACATAATGGCTTCGGCAGAGTCCGGGGTGGTGATTGATTACAGCCGCGAGTATGATCTGCGGGACAGCGGGGGGATCAGGACAGCGGACCTGAGCGCCGGCTTATCAGTGGTGGACCGTCCCGGAGAACTCCTGAAAATGCCGGAGACGAGGGCAAGTGCCACAAGACCTTTGTCGGTTCCCCTGTTAATCGGGGCCATGGCGCTGCTGATGGGTGACATTGCTCAGAGACGTCTTAGGACAGGCGGGAATCAGCCGAAAAAGGCGGCAGAAAGGCCTTCCGCAGAAAAAAAGCGGCAGAAGAAAACCAGAGAGGACGCATCACGGCCGGACCGGAGTGATACGACGCAGGTCCTCGCAGACCTGAAGAAGAAGCGGGAAAAACTGTAGGCAGGAACCGCAGAGAGAGGCGGAAAAAACCCTGTTCCATGCATGATGAAAAGCGGCCTAGGATGAAATCGGCTGACCGTGAGTGGAAATTACAGGAAATTTTATGAAAAAAGGGCAAGGCTGTTAAAATATTTTAACAGCGAATGGAAAGTATGGGAAAGATTTCTACCATCTGGTCGGCAGATTGTTAAAAAATTTTAACAGCGTCCTCAAAACCCAGTGAGGACGCTGTTTTTCAATTGCCGGTATGCATTTTGACAAATATAACAATTCGTGCGAGAATGGTCAGGGAGCCGGTCAGGGATCATCTGCATGGAAAACCGCAAGCAAACACAACAAGCCCGTGCACCGGGACGACATATATTCAGAATACGCATAATTCCAGGGAACAGACATAACGCCACCATGGATTATACAGTCTGTCGCGGAGAAATGCAAAACAGGACATGAAAAAGGAGTTATGGAGAAGGTGGAAAGAGAGATCCCGGAAAGAACAGGGTGTCTGGTTGCCAAAATGGACAGGGAGAAGGACATGTGGCTGCCTCTCTGGGTACACAGTCTGGATACGTGGTTTGTGGCCGGAAAGCTGCTGGAAGAGTGGATGTCCGGAAATACCCGGAGAACACTGGAGGAAGGTTTTCAGGAGGACGCTCTCCGGAACGTAATTGCCACCCTGGCTGTACTCCATGATATCGGGAAAGCCACGACACTGTTTCAGGCGCGGATCACCGAGCACTGTCCGCTGCTGCGGGATGCGCTGGCAAAATGGGATCTGGTTCTCCCGGACCGCGAAGAGACTGAAGAAATGAGGTCCAGGAAATTTCCCCATGCCGCGGCCGGGGAAGTCCTGCTGATGATGGAAGGATGTCCTCTGACCTTTGCCGAGGTTGTCGGTGCGCATCACGGGGAACCCCTGAGAGACGGGAAAGAGATTCAGCAGGAACTGCAGGAAACCGGTCTCTGGAAGGATATCCGGGCCGTCACACTCTGGGGGAACAGGGAGCACCGGGATGCCTGGCGGTCTGTACAGAAGGAATGTCTGGAATGGATGCTGGACACGGTGAACTGCCCCTCCCTGACGGAGCTGCCCGGATTGCCGCAGACGAAAGCGGTTCTGCTGACAGGCCTGATCATCATGGCGGACTGGATTGCCAGCAACAGTGATTTTTTCCCTCTGATTCCGATGACGGACAAGCGTCCCGTGCACATGGAGGAGCGGTGGGAAAAGGGATGGAAAGCCCTGAGTCTGCCGCCCGCGTGGAAACCTGGGGACACGGATTCCCGGAGTCTGTCTCAGGACAGATTCGGGTTTGCTCCGAATGCGGTCCAGCAGACAATGATGGACACGGTTGAAAACAGCGGGCACCTGGGGCTGATGATCCTGGAGGCGCCGATGGGAATCGGTAAAACAGAAGCGGCCCTCTTGACGGTTGACCTGCTGGGCCAGAGAGGCGTCGGAGGACTCTTTTTCGGACTTCCCACACAGGCTACTGCGAACGCGATTTTTGACAGGATTGTGCAGTGGGGCGACCGCCAGCCGAAGACGAATCAGATCAGCATCCGTCTGGCGCATGGCATGGCGGATCTGAATGAGAGCTATCAGGGGCTCATGGCCGGAAGCAGAACGTCCTCCATAGAGGAAGACGGAACGGATACGGACCGTCTGGTCGTCCATGAGTGGTTCAGAGGCAGTAAACAGGGACTGCTTGCTGATTTTGTGATCGGAACCGTTGACCAGGTGCTGATGGCAGCCCTCCGGCAGAAGCATATCATGCTCCGCCATCTTGGTCTGAGCGGCAAAACGGTCATTATTGATGAGTGTCACGCATATGACGCCTACATGAATCAGTATCTGAAAACCATGCTGCGATGGCTGGGACAGTACCGCGTACCCGTGATCATGCTCAGCGCTACCCTGCCTGTGGCAAGCCGGGCTGAGTATGTGGCGGCCTATCTCGGGATTCCGGACCGGGCAAGGAGGAATCTGAGAAACGAGGAATGGTACGCCTGCCGTGCGTATCCCGCGCTGACATGGACGGACGGACGAAAGATATACCAGAAAGCGCTGACGTATGACGGAGCGGAACATGAGGTGTCCATGATCCGGGTATCCTGCCAAGAGACGGAAAATGAGGAAGAGCAGGCTGAAAGGATAGCCGGTATTCTGCAGAACGAGCTGAAGGAGGGCGGCTGTGCGGCCGTGGTGGTGAACACCGTTCGAAAAGCCCAGGCATTCTACGAGACGCTCCAGGAGAAACTGCAGGATATGCAGATCCTCCTGCTGCACTCGCGTTTTGTGACACCGGATCGTCTCCGGTGCGAAAAGGAGCTTCTCTCCCGCATGGGAAAGCAGTCACGTCCGGAAGACCGTGACAGGGTTGTGGTTATCGGCACGCAGGTGATTGAGCAGTCACTGGATTTTGATGCGGATCTGATGATCAGTGATCTCTGTCCCGTGGACCTTTTGATGCAGAGAATCGGACGCCTGCACAGGCACAGGAGGGAGCGGCCGGAGCCACTGAGGAAAGCACGGTGCTATGTGCTGTTTTCGGGAGAAACATCAGACCAGGGCAGCCGGAAGGTTTACGGCGATTATCTTCTGATGCGTACCAGTGCGCTGATGCCGGACGCGGTGAAGCTGCCCGGGGATATTTCATCCCTTGTGAACGATGTCTACGATCCGGAGCATCCTCTGCCCGTGGAACCGGCGGATTACGCCCGGGCGAAAGAAGAGCATCTCCAGCGCATCCATAAGCTGGAAAGTGATGCGGAGGGGTTCCGTGTCCATAATCCGGAACGGCGGTACAGCGAACTTCTGTATGGACAGATTCCATCCGATGAGGAGCATGCCCGGGCTCAGGTGCGTGCCGGTGAAGTAACAATGGACGTTCTCCTTCTGGTACGGGTGTCGGAGGGTGTGCTGTCCAGGGTGCCCTGGCTGCGTGAAGGAGAATCGTGGAGCGTGGACGTGCGGCCCGCCGCGGAGGAGTGCAGAAAGATTCTGTCTCAGAGAATCAGCCTGTCGGCAGGACTGACGAGAATGCTGGCCAGGGAGGTTACCTGGGAAGGGGTGCAGAACATGCTGGCGGTTCCTCCGGCCTGGGCGGCATCCCCCTGGTTCAGATATGCGCATATGCTTGTCCTGAACAGTCAATTGGAGATAAGGATAGGAGGGATTGATATCTGGTACAGCAAAACCATGGGACTGCAGTGGAGAAAGGATGGTGGTTAAATGCCCGATACAATTTTCAATCTGGCCGACGAAAACTGGATCCGTGTCATGGGACAGGATTGCGGGATCCGGGAGGTCAGTCTGACGGACGCGCTTGTGCATGCCCACGTGTATAAGGGACTGGCCGGAGAAATGGAGACCCAGAATGTTGCCCTGCTGCGTCTTCTGATCGCCCTGGCGCACACAGTCTTCACACGGGTGAATACCTGCGGGGAAGAGGATCCGGTGGACAGCAGAGAGGGTGCTGTGGAACGGTGGAAGGAGCTGATGGAAAACGGGAAGTTTCCTGAACAGCCTGTCAGGGAATATCTCCGGAAATGGCATGACCGTTTTTTCCTGATTCATCCGAGCCGGCCGTTTTATCAGGTGCCGGAGGCCGGAGGAGGGACACCGTACAGCGCGGCAAAGCTGAACGGCGAAGTATCCAAAAGCGGGAATAAGGAAAGACTGTTTTCGTCCGTCGCGGGTGAGGGCGAGACAGGCATGACCTTCCCGGAAGGTGCCCGCTGGCTGCTGTTTATCAATGGTTTTGATGACTGTGCCGCCAAGCAGAAAGACAAAAGCGAGGGAAAGAGACAGTCCACAGTCGCATGGCTGGGAAGTCTTGGTCTGGTAACGGCCTGTGGAGAGAACCTGTTTGAAACAATCCTGCTGAACATGACCATGCTGGCGGCAGACGAAGAACTGTGGGAAGGGGATGATCTGCCGGTCTGGGAGCTCCCTGAAGCCTGTTCCAAAGAACGGAGAACCATTGATATGCCCCGGGACCTGGCTGGCCTGATGACATTACAGTCGCGGCGCATCCTGCTGAAACGGGAAAATGACCGGATAACGGGGTATTCGGTTCTTGTCGGGGATGCTTTTCCCAGGGAAAACGCTTTCGATGAACCCATGACACTCTGGAGGAAACAGGAAGATCCCAAGACAAAGGTGATTGCGTACATTCCCAGGCGACATGACAGGGCGCGGCAGATCTGGCGTGACTTCGGGACGATGATGAGCACGGAAAACGGCGGCAGGCTTCCGGGTGTCATCAAATGGTGCGGCCTCCTTCGTTCGGAGGGGATATTGCCCTACAAACGATATATTACTTTCCGGTTTTCCTGTGTTCGGTACGATAAAAAGTCGAGCAGCATAACTGACTCATTTTCGGACGCGCTTTCCTTCCATGCGGATCTGCTCCAGAGAGCAGGACAGGCATGGGTTCGGGCGATTACGGAAGAGATTGAGAATATCGAAAATGCGGCTGAGACAATAGGGACTCTTGCGAGGAATCTGACGATAGCGGCCGGACTGGTTGGGACATCTTTGAAAAGCGAGGATCAGAACAGATTGAATGGTATATCTCAGTTAGCCAAGGAACAGATGTATCTTTCTGTTGACATGCCCTTTCGGGACTGGCTGCTTCTGATTGATCCCTCACAGGAAGTGGACGAGCGCATGGAACTGGTGCGTTCATGGAGGAAGCAGGCATGGAAAACGGTGATGAATCTGGGAAGACAGATGGTTGACGAGAGCGGTGAAAATGCGTTTATCGGCCGAATGGTTACCGAGAAGAATAGGAAGATTAAGAAGATTACCCACTATTCCTCACCGGAGGCATTCAGCTGGTTCAGGCGCGCAATCGGTGAAATCTATATTTACACGAAAAAGGAGGAAAACAGGCAGAATGGGCGAGTCGAGAGCAGATGCCGTATATCGGCAGACAGAAGCACAGCTGTTCCGGATCCTGGCCGGTGATGAAGCCGCGGTTCGGGGCAGGCTTGCCAATCTGCGCAGAGGCGCGGGAGGAAAACCAGGGGAAGATCCCCGTATCTGGGGCATACTGTTTTCGGAGCTACCGGAGAATATGTATGGCCAGTATGGAGAACCGTCCCGTGAAGAGTGGGCAATCTATATTGCCTTGACTCTGTTTGCTGTTCATCAGCAGAGTGAGGACCCGAAAGAACATTGTGTCAGCAGGAGAGGCATTTCACTCGGCAGGGCCGCGGCCCAAATGGTTGCGGCGGATTTAGCCGAGGAAGGTGGAGCAGCAGCCCAGGAGAAGACCGATAAAGCAAGGGAACGGGTGGCACGACGTTTTCACCAGGTGGTACTCGCGCCTGATATGATGTCCATGGCTTACTATCTTCGCGGTTTTATCCAGCTGCTGAGGGCAAGAGACATCGCGCTGGACTATCCGATGCTGGCCAGGGATCTTTATCAGTACCAGTTCCAGGAACAGAGAGCCTCCGTTCGGTTGAACTGGGGACAGGATTTCTACCGTATGAATCAGGTCAATGCCGAAAAAGGAAAGGATGAGAATCAATGATGAACAAGAACAGCCGTATGTTTGTTGATATCCATGTACTGCAGACCGTTCCCCCGAGCTGTGTTAACCGGGACGATACAGGCAGTCCGAAGACTGCAATCTATGGCGGTGTCCGTCGCGCACGCGTATCAAGCCAGGCCTGGAAGCACGCTGTGAGACTGACGTTCCGCACAATGTATACTCCGGACAAACTGAGTGCCCGGACAAAGAGGATTGTCCGTATGGTGGAAAAGCACATTCAGGCGCTTTCTCCCGATCTCAAGGCGGAAACGGAAGCGGTCAAGGTGCTGAAAGCCGCGGGACTGCCCATCAACGAGAAAGATCTGGATAAAGGCACGGATGCCCTGTTCTTCATGAGCGAGTCCCAGGCGGAGGCACTGGCTCAGATTGCTGTGAATGAGCCGGATAAAATGCAGGATAAGGAGGCCTGCAAGAAGGCCATGAAGGAAAACGCATCCATCGATCTGGCGCTGTTTGGGCGGATGGTGGCCAGTGATCATTCACTGAATTATGATGCCGCGGCCCAGGTGGCGCACGCGATTTCCACCCACAGCGTTCAGAATGAATTCGATTACTTTACTGCCGTGGATGATCTTTCGAGTGAAGATTCAGCCGGAGCGGGTCATCTGGGAACCGTGGAATTCAATTCCTCGACGCTGTATCGGTATGCCACCGTGAATGTCAATGAACTTTTCGGGAGTCTGGGTGACGATACTCCTGAGGCGGTCAGGCGTTTTACGGAAGCGTTCGTCTGCAGCATGCCCACAGGGAAACAGAATACGTTCGCGAATCGCACACTTCCCGATACCGTTTATGTTGCGGTGAGAAAGGATCAGCCTGTCAACCTGGTGGGCGCTTTCGAGCAGCCGGTCAGACAGGACAGCCTTGGAGGATATGCGAATCCCTCTGAAAAGCGTTTGATGGAATACGCCCGGAAGGTATACGAGAATTTTGCGGGAACCCCGACAAAAGCATGGGGAGTCGGGGAAAACGTGCAGAGCATTTCCGAGAAGAAGACATTCCCGGAGATGCTGGACGCACTTGAAGACTATCTCCATACCGAGATAAGCGAAGGGTGATATGGATGGCAACATTGCTTCTCAGACTCTCTGCTCCCCTGCAGGCATGGGGGGATGAGTCAAAATATGACATCCGCCAGACATACCGTGAACCGAGTAAGTCCGGTGTTATAGGCATGTTGGCTGCTGCGCTGGGCCTGAAAAGGGACAGCGATGAGATTGTCAGGCTGAGCGATGCGCTGCGGATGGGCGTACGGGTTGATATGCCGGGGAAGGTGATTATGGATTTTCACACCGCGCTTGCTCCGAGTTACAGAAAGAAGGGCGATTTACAGTATGATTCGTACGTAACGCATCGGTACTATCTATGCGATGCTGCCTTTCTGGTGGGACTCGAAAGTCAGGATGAGATTTTGCTGGACAGGCTCGCAAAGGCTGTTCAAAACCCGTGTTATCCCCTGTATCTGGGCCGCAGGTCCTGCCCGCCGACAGGTCCGCTTTTCCTGGGAGTACGGGCATCTTCCCTGGAGGAAACGCTTCGGAGGGAACCGTGGATCGCTTCTGACTGGTACAAGCGTTCCCATTCAGCTTCCCGGCTGCGTATGATTCTTGAGACGGAAAGGGGAGAAACGGCGTGGCACAGTCTGCGGGACAATCCTGTGTCTTTCAGCCCGGAGCACCGTCGGTTTGCCCACAGAGGGATAAAGCCGGAACAGTTTGTTGCACTGAGTGACGAACATGATCCCATGCTGGAACTTCAGGATATCTGAAGCAGGAGGTGATAAACAGACATGTACCTGTCGCGAGTGGAAATCGATACAAAAAAAACGAAGACGCTGCAGGCGCTGAGCAGCCCCGAAATTCTGCATGGCATCGTGGAATCATGTTTTTCAGGTGACAAACAGCGCAATCTCTGGCGGATCGATACGCTGAATGGACGTCTATATTTACTGCTGCTGAGCAGGGAGATCCCGGATTTTACAACTCTGATGCAACAGATCGGAGTTCCCGGTACGCAGTGCGAGAGCCGCAGCTACGAACCGCTGCTGAATCGGATTGAAGCGGGATCGATCTGGAGATTTCGCCTGACGGCTAATCCCGTCATGAGTGTGCCGGATTCTCAGGGGAAGCGTGGAAAGCTGAGGGCCATCACGCCCGCAGCAAGTCAGCGGGAATGGATGATCAGGCAGGGAAAGCAGCATGGATTTCTGGTTGCACCCGGGCAGTTTGACGTGGTGCGGTCTGAATGGTTAAAATTTCGGAATAAAGGCAGGAATCTGTCCATTTTCTGCTCAACCTTTGAGGGAATCCTGACTGTGACGGATGCGGACCAGTTCAGGGAAGCACTGACGGATGGAATCGGGCGTGCCAAATCATATGGTATGGGGTTGATCACCGTGATGTCTCATGGATAAACCGAGAGGGATCATCAAGCCTGATTTGCAGGCATTGCCGCAGCTGCAGAGCCGTATAACTTTTCTGTATCTTGAGAGATGCAAGCTTAATCGGAAATCTAACGCGATTACGATCTGGGACAAAAATGGGGAGGTGCATGTACCGGCTGCGAGCATGACGGCGATTCTGCTGGGACCCGGGACGACGATCACCCATCAGGCCATGGAATTAGCTGCAGAAGCAGGAGTGACACTTGTGTGGGTGGGAGAGAAGGGAGTGCGCTACTACGCATCCGGACGCCCTGTCACGCACTCGTCGACAATGCTGATACGTCAGGCGAACATGGTCAGCAATATGAGAATGCACTTGCAGGTTGCGCGCAAGATGTATCAGATGCGGTTTCCCGATGAGGATGTTTCGGGCCTGACAATGCAGCAGTTACGCGGACGGGAAGGCAGCAGAATCCGACAGGTCTATCGCACTTGTGCAAAACAGTGGAACGTCGAATGGAATGGTCGTGAATACAAACCGGATGATTTCAATTCAGGTGATGCGGTCAATCAGGCACTTTCAGCGGGACATGCGTGTCTATACGGCGTTGCTCATGCTGTCATAGCTGCGATTGGATGTTCCCCGGGGCTGGGATTTGTGCATGTTGGCCACGAAAATTCTTTTGTTTATGACATTGCGGATTTGTACAAAGCGGAAACGACCATTCCAGCGGCATTTGAAATTGCTTCTTCCCATTCTGACCAGATCGGATCAGCAACCAGACGCCTTGTCAGAGATAAACTTGTATCTGCTCATATACTGGAGCGTATGGTGAAGGATATCCATACACTGTTGGCAGACGAAACAGACGAAGAGTTTGTGCCGTCGGACGATGTGAAGCTCTGGAATGGAACAGAGGAACTGGTGAGTAATGGAATAAACTACGCGGACGAGTCGGAGGAGGCAGATCCAGATTGATCGTTTTATACCTCTCGGCATGTCCCCCCGGTGTTCGTGGTGATGTGACAAAATGGCTGATGGAGATCTCTACGGGTGTGTACGTTGGACAGTTGAGTTATCGTACGAGAGAGGCTTTATGGGATCGTATATGTAAACATATTGATTCCGGTAATGCTGTCATGGTCTGCTCAGCACGCAACGAACAAGGGTTTGTGTACTACACACACAATACAGCCTGGCAACCAGTTGATTTTGATGGTATCACATTGATGCGCCGGGCGATTACGCATGAGCGAAAGAAAGAACCTCTTATTAGCCAGCCCCCAGAGGAGGAATGTCATGAACAAAAGATGAATGAAGGGAATTCTCCTGGGACAGCAGGCAAATCATTGGCTGAAGCTATGTCAGAAAAGCCTGTTGATGGACAGGTTTCGCATGATGACATGAACGGTAATGGCACTGGAAGTGTGGGAACTGGTCCATCAAACGCAACTTCAGCAGATGGTGGCGAAGCGGTTAAGGTGTCGATTCCTTCACCGGATAATTCCTTTGGGAAAAGAGCGGGCGGAAATCGCCCAAAAGGGAATTACTGGAAACGAGCATTGCCTTATCTGCCATGGCCTGACGGTAAGAAAATGCCAGCTGATTATTCCGTCTTAGATATGGAAACAACTGGCCTGAATCCGGAAGAGGACAGCATAATCGAAATCGCATGTGTACGGGTTCGTAATCATGTGATTTCTGATTGTATGCAATGTCTAATTCAGTATGATTTGCCGCTTCCCGAGGAGGTACGAAACATGACGGATATATCAGAGCAGGATCTTGTCCAAAAAGGAATCAATCTTACAGAAGCTCTGTCAAATCTCATTCGTTTTCTTGGTGGTGATTGTATTATTGGCCACAACGTAGCCTTCGATATTCGATTCTTTCAGTCAGCCTGTATCAGGTCAGGAGTTCAATTACAGCCGATAAGCGCAATTGATACGATAGATCTATGCAGAAAATACCTTCAGGGTGTTGTTGAAAACTTCAAGTTGGAAACACTCATTCGGTTTTTTAAGTTTGCCGACAAACAGGCACATCGGGCGCTTCCTGACGCCAAACTGACAGCGCTGCTTTTTGAGAAACTGAATGAAATAGCATCTCCAGGTGAATGAAAAGTGGCCATTTACAAGGCTTTGTTTAGTCTTCTCCCCGCACGCGCGGGGGTGATCCCCACTAGCAGTTTCAGGAGCAAGACTGTTTGCGCTTCTCCCCGCACGCGCGGGGGTGATCCCTCCAAGGCGGACGAGGACAAGATCAGGGAAGCCTTCTCCCCGCACGCGCGGGGGTGATCCTACTTAGAGCCTGTGCAGGCCCCTGCTGCACCACTTCTCCCCGCACGCGCGGGGGTGATCCGGAACTGTAAAGTATCCGCTGGCGGGTGTCAGCCTTCTCCCCGCACGCGCGGGGGTGATCCCAAAAAAGAGACGTCGGACGGGACATTCTCCAGCTTCTCCCCGCACGCGCGGGGGTGATCCCGTGCAAATTTTATGAACCTTTCCATTGCACGTCTTCTCCCCGCACGCGCGGGGGTGATCCCGCGTGGATGTAAAATTCATCCGTCGTCTTCCCCTTCTCCCCGCACGCGCGGGGGTGATCCCGGAGGCATCCGGAGTGGCGCAACGGAAGACGTCTTCTCCCCGCACGCGCGGGGGTGATCCCACCAGCGCCCCGACAGGTGCGTCCGTCGCAGGCTTCTCCCCGCACGCGCGGGGGTGATCCCGAGAAGACCCTGGAGGAGCAGGGTGAGCTGGTCTTCTCCCCGCACGCGCGGGGGTGATCCCACTCAGCTTCAGAGGTTTTTCCGGAGGTACCTCTTCTCCCCGCACGCGCGGGGGTGATCCCAAATCCGAGCG
>CACYGY010000005.1 GCA_902774025.1 uncultured Eubacteriales bacterium | reverse complement strand
GCCTGGAACTGACGGAAGAAGGCTTCAGCCTGATCTTCTGGGAAGGCGGCGGAGGATATGTTCCGTATGACGGATCACAGGATCTGGAAGCGGATCACGAATAAACAGACCAATGCAGGAGAAATGATAGAAAACAAAATTGGAAGATGTCTTTTGAGTTAAACGACTATCGACAAATCGTTGTTTGCGTAAAAGGAAAGGAAAACCACTGCATGGAATGTAACGGTCTGGCACACCCCGCGCGATTCGACTCCCTTCGCTCAGCTGTCGCCTCTTGCACCTGGAGCGTACCCGATGCTCGTTTCGAGCTAACGAACTCGAGTCGCTTCCGCTTGTCACGGCTGCCGTGGATTCTGATCTGCAGGACAGATCAGTCTGAAACAGGCCATCCATAAAGGATGACCGGCACCGTTTGACACACTCGGTGGGATTCGAACCCACGGCCTGCCGCCTAGCGGAAGTTACAGAATCAGGCCCTGCAATACACGCGAAAATCATTCTGTCATATGGCTTTTCGCGGTTTCTTTCTACAGTGCCTGACGCTTCTTTGTTCCCTTTTCATCGTGGGGGATCAACTTCACAATTTTCCGGTTTTTTTGAAACGGTGGAACTTTGATCTGTGAAACCGGTTAACAGAGGTGAAGGGCTTCAGCCCGGGAAAAGAACATGGGGAGGAAAGAAAAATGAAGAAGTGTCTGATGTATGCTCTCGTGACTCTGGCGATCCTGATGGTCTGTACGGCTGCCGCCGCGAGCGGGTGGGTGGTTCCCGGAAACGGGAGCAGCGGGACAACAGGGGTCAGTTCCGGATACAGCATGGACGCAAAACTGATTGAGGACCTGGCAACGAGGAGTGGTCCGTCCACGCAGTACACCGGATGCGGGTTTTACAAAATCAAGGGCCAGACAGTCCGCGCGGTATCCAGAGCCTTTGACAACGGAGGCGTTCAGTGGGTCGCGGTTGAGTTTTCCTACAGCGGAGCGATCTGTCGGGTGTATACCGGCGCGCAGCGTCTGAATCTGTCAGCCAGCCAGCTGGCCAGGCTTCCGGAAGAGGATATGACGTCCTACATCGGATACGGAACCGTCAACACAAACGTCAATCCCAAATGGGGTCCCGGAAGCGGATATGCCACCTATACGGACAGAACCCTGTCAAAGGGAACCCGGGTGGCGGTGATAAGGAGTGAGAACGGATACTCCATGGTGGAATGCTACCATACCAATGGAGAAATCCTCCGTTCCTGGATCCCTTCCTATGATCTTGACCTTGACTGAAAATGAAAAAAGGCCCGCTTTTCGGCCTTTGCGCCGGATTCTCCGGCGTGAAACAGGAACGGAAAGGTGATTCCATGAAGAGGCTGCTTATCCTGACGGTGTTATTCCTTCTGATCGCGCCTGCTGCCCTTTCGGAAAGACTGAACAGCTGGGAGGAAGTTCAGCAGGCCTTCTCCCGGGCACTGGACAGACAGGCGAAGGAGCTGACCCTGACCCTCAGCTCCCCGCTTCTGAAGGAAATGGATGCGGACCCGGGCAGAATACGGCTGGCGGGGGCCAGAGGGGGGTACGGGAATTTTGCTCTGACCTGGTGGACGAATGGGAAAGTTGAAGTCACCGGGATGGAGCCCTTCGGATGCCCCTTTCAGTTTGTCCGGGGTGAGGACGGGATGACGGCGGCCATTCAGGAAATGAAACTGAAGGACGTGGATCGTTTTGTGCTTCTTTTCGAACCGGAGGATTTCGCCCGTCTCCAGATCTCACCGGTTGAGAAGCATGTCCTCCAGATGAAGAGCGGTCTGTACGACTGCGGGTCGGGATACTATAACGAAAAAGCATGCTGGTATGAATATGTCTCATGCCGGTACTGGGACGGAACCGTCCGGGAAGTGCGGGGGGAAGCGGAAGCGCTTTCCGCCATGCAGGAAATCGGCGGTCTGGGATATGACGCCTTTGCCCTGGTGCTGGACCGGGAAACCTATACCCGGCTGATGGCATCGGACGGACGAAGGCTCAATGACATGGAGGCCATGGCCTGCATTGCCGGCGGTTCCGTCAGTTATCCGGATGAATCCATCATCGTTTACGGAGCAGAGAAGCAGCCCGTTTTCTATCCCGGGTTTGCGATCCTGCGGGCCGTTAAAGCCGGAAAGGAAGACGCTCTGCCGGAGCGGCTTCAGCAGACCCTCGCGGAGGCGCGGCGCATGGTTGCCGGGATTTCGGGTTCCCCCTACAGCATGACACTGCAGATCCACGACCTTCTCTGCCGGCACATCCGGTATGAAGTGGACGAAAGCACGGATGAAGACGATTCCTGCATCGGTGCGATCCTGAGGGGAGAAGCCAACTGTGACGGATACAGCGATGCCTTCTTTCTTCTGTGCGGCCTGAAGGGCATTCCCGCCCGTCTGGTGTCCGGGAAAGCGATTCAGGAAAAGAATCCGGGGGAGGATACCTTCCATATGTGGAATCTTGTCCTCCTGGACGGAATCTGGCGCGGCGTGGATGTGACATGGGACGATTCCGATGAGAATTCCAGGATCGAATACGCCCAGTTCAACATGGGACTGGACCGGATGCGGGAAAACTATGAGATGATTGAAGATTTTCTTCCGCATCCGCTTCTGGAGGCTACTGCTCTGCAGGAACTGCCGGTTCCGGAATTTCGTGTTTCCACATCGGATGAGGTGATCATGGCGCTCCGCAGAACCGCTGCCGAAGGCAAAAAGGAAGCGGTTCTGCGGATGGACGCCCGCCTTTTCTCGGAGTACAGTTCCGCCGACAGTCCGGTCTGGAAATGGATGGATCTGGCCGGGATTTCGGGAAATGCGGCTCACAGCACGGAAGAGCGCCGGGTGACGGTCAGCGATATTTCCCTTCTTGATCCGGGGATTCTGGTGGCCGGTGCGGACAGTGAGGAGGAAATGATCCGCCTTCTGCGTTCCGCCTCCGGAAGCCGGGAAATCAGGGTCTACTGCTCGAAGCCGCTCTACAGGCTTTACAGCGGGGAAGCCAGTCCCGTGTGGAAATGGCTGGATCTGGCCGGAATCAGCGGTTCCGTCAGCCATTCGGACGCCATGGAGAGAATCACGATCTCGGAAATCGTTCCGCTTGCCGGGGATATCCGGACAGCCAGCGCGGAGACGGAAAGTGAAATCGTCTCCGTTATGCACGGTGCCTCCGGCAGTCGGGAACTGAAAGTCTACTGTTCGGAAAGTCTCTACAGGATTTATCAGTGGGCCGGCGATCCTGTGTGGAAGTGGATGGATCTGGCCGGGATCAGCGGAAAGATCGGATATTCGGACACATCCCGTATGCTGAGGATCACGGAGATCGCGCCTCTGGATCCGGGGATCAGGGTCATTCAGGCCGATTCTCCCGGGAATCTCATTTCCGCCCTCAGGAATCTGGACAGGCGCAATGTGAAGGAAATCCGGGTCTACTGCTCTGAATCGCTTTTCCAGACCTATGAAGAGAACCAGCAGAATGTGTGGAAGTGGCTGAAGGAAGCGGGGATCTCAGAGGCCACCGTTCAGTACGGCACGGCAGGAAAGAAGCTTCTGTTCAGTGAGATCCGGTAACCGTCCGGAAAGGACGGGGAGGGCGGAGACTGTGTGTCCTTTCCGGGGCTGGTCATGCGGGAGCGGAAAAACAGGAAGGGGGCCGGGGCAGATACGGACTGCCCGGCCTCTTTTGCCGTTTCCCGGGTGTCAGGGAATTTGCCATAACCGGGACAGGTTTCGTATCATGCCCGGAAAGCCCCGGCAGGGGTCAGCGGGCATTGTCCGGTTCTGTTTCGGGACCGGAGAGGACTGTGCGCGGGTGCAGGCCGCTTTCCGTGAGAACAAGCACACGCCCCGGCCACGTGTCCATCAGCAGTCTGTCGTGTGTGACGCAGAGAACAGCGCCGGGAAAGTTCAGGATCATATCCCGCATCACGGGTGCGGAAAGCGGGGAGAGATTCCGGGTGGGTTCATCCGCCAGGAGCACGCTGGGGCGGGCGAGCATGAGGCGCAGAAGCAGCACTTTTGCCTTCTGGCCGCCGGACAGACCGCTCATGGGATGCTCCAGCTCATCCCGTCCGAATCGCATGGCGATGAGGGTGGAGCGGATATGGGTGAGCATTTCCTTGCTTCCGTCGGTATTGAGAAAACGGACCGGATCCATGGCGGGATCCAGAATATCCTCATAGCGCTGGGGCATGAAGGCGCAGCGGAGACTCCCGTCCTCCTGAAGACGGTTCCATATGAGATGCAGGAGGGTGGTTTTGCCGCAGCCGTTTTTCCCCGTGATCAGAACCTTTTCCGATCCCCGCAGATGCAGATGCACCGGGGCTGCCAGGGAGCGGCCGCCTGCCTCCAGACAGTTCAGATCCAGACGGAGGACACTCTTTCCCTGGGGGACCGGCGTGATGCCGGAGAAGAAAACGGACATGGACAGTTCCTGCAGGGGCTTTTCCGTGGCTTGTTCGGATTCCCGCTCCAGACGATGCTCCAGGCTTTTCACCGCCTTCATTTTCTTTTTCAGAAGACGGCCGCCGTGGGGATCCCGGCGGCTGATTTTGTCCTGTGCGTGGGCCACGGCGTTCTCAATTCTCTGCAGCCGTTCGGCCTGAGCCTTCATCTCCCGGGTTTCCATCTGCCATGCGGCTTCCTGTTTTTCCAGGTTCCTCTGACGGGTGCGGACATACAGATCATAGCTTTCCCGGGCCCAGGTCCAGCGGGGGGTTGACCGGCCCTGGAGAGACTCCAGATGCAGAACCTGGGTTGCCGTCCTTCTGAGGAGATACTCGTCATGACTGACGTAGAGAACCGGAAGGGAGCAGGCGGTGAGAAAGGATTCCAGAGCCGTGAGTGCGTCCAGGTCCAGATCATTCCCGGGTTCATCCAGAATGAGCATGGTGGGCCTGCTGCTCAGAAGCGTCAGGAGGCGGAACTTGACTTTTTCTCCGCCTGACAGGCGGCCGAAGGGCGTGGAGGACCAGGGGTCTCCCGGGTCCATGGAGAGCATGCGGCACAGGTCGCTGAGCTCACTTCCGGAAAGTCCCGGAAGGGTCGGGGATTCCATGGCCAGCTGATACACCGGCAGATCGTCCCAGGCCCGGGGCGTTTCCTGGCTCAGATACCCGGGTGTCTCGTGACTCAGCAGGCACTGTCCCTCCACATGAGCCCAGCTTTCCAGGGAAGAGGGATCACAGATGGCCCTGAGAAGCGCGGACTTGCCATTGCCCTCCTCACCGATCACCGCCAGGCGTTCACTGCCTGAGAGGGTGAAGGACAGGTCCTGAATCAGAGGCCGGAGATCCCTGAGATGTGTGATGGATAAATGCTGAACCGTCAGCATGGATACACCTCCTCGGAGACGTCCCACCGGAGACAGATCGGCACGCAAAAAGCCGGAAGCTGCGCTCCGGTTTTCAGACGTCACAAACACACCGCCTGAAGGGCGGTTTTTCTGACATCAAAAAACCGTTTATCTGCGCATCTTCCGGCCTCCCTCTTTCTGATTATGGGAAAAGCATAGCATGAGCGTTTCTCCCTGTCAAGGCGGGGTGTTCAGGGAGAAGACCCTTCCGCAGCATCGCACTCGTTCCTCAGCCAGTCCAGAGCCTCCTTCAGGCACCGGAAGGGATCCCCGCTCCAGGTTTCCTGCTCCACAAAGGCGCAGGAAACGCCGGCGGACAGACAGGCTGGAACGACCTGCCTCCAGTCGGTATCTCCCCTTCCCGCAGGGACGAGACCTGAGGCGTCCGCGTCCTTGAAGTGGACCGAGGAGATTCTGCCGGCATGATCTCGGATCCATGCGGGCATGGAAAATCCGGCCCGGTTCAGATGATACAGGTCCAGGCACAGGGACAGGTCCGGCATGAGGCGGAGCAGCTCCTCCACGGGGCAGGACAGGTCCGGGGACGTGTAATCTGAAAGGACGGGATGAAAGGAAAGCAGCTGTCCGCTGCCCTCCAGGTCGCGCTGAAGGCTCCGGAGCTCCCGGGCAAAGGCGGTGGGAGAGAGGGCGGCGGGAATGCGGCTCAGGGTCAGCCAGGTTCCGCCGGTGAGCCGGTTCATTTCCACATAGCAGGACGGATTGTCCATCACCGCGGAGGCATAGTCCTGGACACCGTGAGAAACCAGGCCGTATTCCCGCAGAGCCTGCGCTACAAATTCCACAGGAACGGAAGGGTCGATCCACTGGATCTGCACATCCCGGCAGCCCATTGCGGCAAGGACGGAAAAAGCATATCCCACTTCATCCGGGGAGGTCAGAAGGGGTCGGAGACTGGAAAGCTGCACGCCTGTTTTCACGCACATCACCTCCCGGAAACCTTTCTTTTACAGCAAAGTCAGGTCCGCACTGATGGGATAATGATCCGAGAGATACACACCCTCTTCCGCCCGGTCCCATTTCCGGACGTCTCCGGCGGCAATGCTGCCCCGGATGCAGATGTAGTCAATGAGGGAGGTGTGAGGACCGCCGAATCCGTGATAGGTCATGCCCAGATGATCCGTGAGCACCTGAAGGCCCTTTTCCCGGTAAAGGATCTGCATTTCCGGACTGTCCGGCTCAGCGTTGAAATCACCCCCCAGGATCAGGGGTGCCTCCGGGAACAGGCAGGGCCTTTCAAGTTCCTCAAAGATCTGCCTCAGGGCGAGGGTCCGGGATTCCTGACCCACGTGGTCCAGATGGGTATTGACCACCCGGAAGACCTTTCCCTGGGCCACATCTTCCAGGAGGGCGAAGGTGGCGGTGCGGGGACAGTCGCTCTGATCCGGGTAGCGGCTTCCGGGGGTGAAGGGGGCGGGAGAGAGCCACAGGGTGCGCATTTCCAGGAGATTCACGGTATGCCGCCGCCAGGCGACACAGACCTGCTCCCCCTGGAGATTCTCGTCCCGGGGACAGCCGGCGAAGCTGTAGTCCGTGAGGGTGTCCCGCAGATACCGGGCCACATGGGGAAGGACCTCCTGAAATCCGATGACGTCCGGCTTTTCCTCCTCCAGGGTCCGGAGAATCAGGGGTTTGCGAAGGTCAAAGTTGTTGATGCCGTCCCGGCGGCAGTCGTAGCGGATATTAAAGGTTAGGTATTTCATGGACACCGGCCTTTCTGATGTTCAGGTCATGGGGGGACAGACGCAGATCAGGTTTTCCGCGTCGGTGTTCTTCCGGTAGAGCCGCAGGACCCGGACGGGTCCCGGGGGCAGGTCGGACAGGGGAAGATACAGGGTGTCTCCTTCCAGGGGACGGGTGATCTGTCCCGCCTGGGAGCGGATGGTGAGGAGATAGAGGGAGGCCGGCCGGAAACCGGGCTTATGGAGATCCTCCAGACGGAAACGGAATCCGTCTCCCTCCGGCGTCCACAGAAGGGCCATGCCTCTGGAAACCCATGTTCTGCGGCCGCGGACGGCCCTGGCCAGGTCTTCCCCCGGGTCATGGGCGGCGTCTCCCTCCAGATAGGTGGCAAACATCATGGACATGTCCCGGTGTCCGTGCAGGTCCATGCCGCCGGTGGCGGCCAGGTGCTCGCCCTGCAGGGTCAGATCTTCCCACCATTCCAGGGCGGGTATGTTGACTTCCCGCAGGGGCTCGGGATTGTTGAAGACCTCGATGAAATCCACATCCCGGAAATCCCGCACATGCATGTCAAACCTGCAGCCCCGGGCAAAGGGGGCACCATAGGAAAAGGGGTGGGCGATGCCTGTGAGGGCGCCTGCGGCGCGGCAGGCGGCAAAGAGTTTTTCGGGGCAGTTCCGGTCGATGCGGTCCCAGGGCACGTACCGGGTGAGATTCAGACAGAGAATGTGGCCGTAGTAGGTGGTGTATTCCATGCCGAAGACAGCCTGCAGGCCGGGAAAGGCGGGAAGGAGTTCCCGGAGCTCCCTGTGGCCGGATATGGTGTTGTGATCCGTCAGAGCCACCACCTGGACCTGATCCTCCCGCATCACCTCCAGCAGTTCCCGGCAGGTGATGGAGGCGTCCGAATGCGTGGTGTGGTTGTGCAGTTCATACCGGCGCAGCATCCTGATCCTCCTCTCCCGACACGCTGAGGGTATACCGTGTTCCGTCCATGATCACATTGAAGACCAGCACCGTGACCTGCAGAACGCCCTCGAACCGGTCCACCGGAAGGCATCCCTCCGTGGCCAGGCCGTTTTCAAAGTGCATGTGCCGCTCCGTGAGCTGACGGTGGATACAGCCGATAAAGGTGTCGTTCATCATGGCCAGAAGATGGATTTCGGTTTTCATGTCCTGAAGCATCATGCGCCTCAGTTCGCAGGGGTCCGGGGAAAGCCCGTACTTTTCCCGGATTTCCAGAAGCACGCTTTCCTCCATTTCCGGGGTGATGTCCTCCTCGGAGAAATGCTGACGGTCGAAGGTCATGGCGATGTCCATGGCGCGGCATGGCTTTTCGAGACAGACGGTATAGGTGATCTGCCCCACGAAGTCCCGGTTCAGGATGCCTTCCGCGTGAAAAAGCTGACGCATGATCTGCCTCCTGCCTGTGTTGGTGGCTGAAGTATAGCCCATGCGGGGAGATGTGTCCACGATGAAAGGGGAGATTTCCCCCACAGGGGTGAATGGGATGGATTCCTCCCCGGACGGGACGGCTTTCCTCAGGCGCGCACAGATCTCAAAAAATTATAACGAAAATGTTGCAAAAGCAAGAAGAAAATAGTACAATACCCACAGGAGCCGGGACTGGCCCTTTTCAGGGACGCAGAAGGGCGCAAAACAAAGGAGGAAAGAAACGATGAAGAAATGGTTGTCTGTGATTCTGGCCGTGGCCATGCTGATGACCGTGACGTCTGTCTTCGCGGAAGGCATGACGGTGGTGAAGACCGGAACCCTGTCGCTGCTGAACATGCCCGAGATGCAGGTGGCCAATTACATGCAGGCCCGCAAGGTGGCTGTGCAGTACATGATCAGCAAGGAACTGGGCACGCGAAACATCCCCGTGCGCAGCGGTGCCGACGGCCTGACCTACGCGGTGACCTATTATGATTCCCTGGACGCCATGCTGATGGCCCTGAACGCCGGGGAAATCGGCATGATGGAAATGTATCACTGTGTGGCCAAGTATCTGTGCGCTCAGAACGATCAGCTGCTGCTGGGCATTGAGTTCGCCGAGAACCCGGATGATCCTTTCCAGCAGATGATCTTCTCGGGCATTCTGAGCAACGACTTCTCCTTCCTCATGATGGAGAACAACGCGGAACTGCGGGATTCCTTCAATGCCGCCATTGCTTCCATGAAGGAAGACGGCACGCTGGACAAGCTGGTGGAAGAGCAGATCACGAATCTGACCTCCGGCGGCGAAATCGTGGCTGTGGAACTGCCCACGATCGAAGGCGCCAAGACCATCAAGGTTGCCGTGACCGGCGCTCTGCCTCCCATGGACTTTGTGGCCCCCGACGGTGCGCCCGCCGGCTTCAACACCGCTGTGCTGGCTGAGATTTCCAGGCGCATGGGCGTGAACATCGAACTGGTGGTCGTGGACAGCATCGGCAGAGCCACGGCACTGGCCAGCGGAACCGTGGACGCCGTGTTCTGGACCCGTACCAACAATGCTTCCGCCGCCATGGAGAACCGCCCCGAGAATCCGGTGGACCGCAGGTTCCAGCTGTCTGAGGCGGACGCGGCAATCCTGGAGAAGATCGACGCTCTGATTGATTTTTCCGAGTATGCCAAGGCAGATATGCCGGAAGGCACCATCACCACGGATTCCTACTTCTCTGACTATCTGGTTTCCGTGTATACCACCGCCGCGGTCAGGGAAATGAACTGACGAGTCAGGAAATGAAGGCGTGTCCCGCGGGACACGCCTTTTTTCCGGGAGGAGGAACCGAATGGAAAAACAGAAGAAGACCTGGACCGCTGTGGAAATCGGGGACGGACAGGAGAGACAGCGGATTGCCCGGAAGATCCTGGAGTCACTCCGGGACTGGTTTGAAATCACCCGGACACGGGAGGCCTATATCCGGGAAAGCGGGGAGCAGGCAATGCTTGCCGTCCGGGAGGGGACGGAGGAAGTGGGATTTCTCTGCCTGAAGGAAACGGGCAGCGCCGCCGCAGAGGTGTCCGTGATGGGCGTGCTCAGGGAATACCACCGGCAGGGGGTGGGCAGGGCCCTCATGGAGGCGGCCGGAAAGTGGGCGGAGCATCGGGGATATGACCTGCTGCAGGTCAAAACCGTGGAAATGGGCCGCTACGAGGACTATGACCGCACCAATCTGTTTTACCTGGGCATGGGGTTTAAGACGTTTGAGGTGTTCCCTGAACTGTGGGACAAGGATAATCCGTGCCAGGTCTATGTCATGCCCCTTCACGGGAACGCCCGTCTCCTGGATGTGATTTCCGCGCGCAGAAGCTACCGGGGCAGGTACAGGGGAGACAGGGTCCCAAGGGAAGACCTGGAACGGATCATGCGCGCGGGGCTGGACGCGCCGTCCGGATGCAACAGACAGACCACCAGCCTTCTTGCGGTGGATGATCCGGACACACTGAAGAAGCTCCGCAGGGTGATTCAGCCCCCCGCGGGGGAGACGGCGCCGGCAATGATCTGCGTTCTGTGCCGGAGGATCATCGCCTACCGGGACAGGTGCTTCGCGGTTCAGGATTATGCCGCGGCCATCGAGAACATGCTGCTGGCCATAACGGCTCTGGGCTATGCCAGCTGCTGGTATGAGGGTCACATTACGGACACGGACCGCATCGGGGACAGGATGGCGGAAATCCTCCATGTGCCCGGGGATTACGAGCTGGTATGCTTCCTTCCCGTGGGCATTGCCGAAGAGGAAGCGACACGGCCTGTCAGGAAGCCCTTTGAGGAACGCGCTTTTTTCAACCGCTTTCCGGAGGGGAAAAACTGAACGTGGCGCGGGGATCCGAAGGGGATTCCCGCGCTTTCCCGTGAAAAGGGACGAATCTTGACCATACGGATACATTCTGATATGATTCCATCAAGGACGGAAAAAAAACAAAAAGGCGGGAACCAATGGAACGCACTCTGTCTTTCCGTGAGGATGGTTCTTTCAGAATCATGCAGCTGACGGACAGCCATTACGAGGGGGACCCTTCCGTGGACGGGAAAACCCGGGATCTGATGGCCCGTCTGGTGGAATGGGAAAAACCGGATTTCATTGTCCATACAGGGGATGCAGTGTGGGGCGAAAGAAGCGAGGAGCGTCTTGAGGCGGCTCTGGAAGTTCTGTGCGCCTCCGGCATTCCCTGGACCTTTGCTTTCGGCAACCATGATGCTGAGGTGCTGGGCAATGAGAAGGAGATCCTCGCACACCTCATGACCATGCCGGGATGCGTGGCCTTTCAGGGGGAAGACGCGGGACGCGTGGGAGACCATGTGCTGAGAATCCGGAAGGGGGATCAGCCCCGCTGGGCTCTCTGCGTGCTCAACAGCGGCACCGGGGACGCCCCCGGGGGCGGATACCTGCCCATGCTCCGCAGCCAGACGGACTGGTACCGGGCACAGGTCAGGGCCATGGAGAAGGAATCTCCGGACTTTGGCCTCCTGATTTTCCAGCACATCGCCTGGCCGGAATACTGGGACGTATGGCGCTATGAGGAGACCTGGGGCATGCGCCGGGAAGGCCTGAGCTGCCCCAGGGTCAACGGCGGGCTTTATGCCGCGGCTCTGGAAGCGGGCCACTTAAGGGGCGTGTTTGTGGGCCATGATCACGTGAATGACTTCTACGGAACCCTGAGGGGCATCACCCTGGGGTACGGGCGGCAGAGCGGCTACGGGAGCTATTCCTCCCCGGACTACCTCAGGGGTTGCCGGATGTTTGAAGTCAGAGAGGACAATACGGAACACTTTGAGACATGGATGAGACTTGAGGACGGACGGGTGGTCCGCTCTCCGTGGCACCGTCTGCCGATGGAGAAGCGGGCGGACACCTGAAGGGATAAGGGGGAGCATTTCCATGGGAAAGAATCGTGTAGTCAACGGGATCCGGGTGAGGCACCGTCCTCTGTGGAGGCGGATTCTGTCGTGCTGGCCGCTTTATCTCATGCTGCTGCCTGCCGTCGTCTACTACATCCTGATCTGCTATGTGCCCATTGCGGGCAACGTGCTTGCCTTCAAGGACTATTCCTTCCGCAAGGGCATCTGGGGCAGCAACTGGGTGGGGTTCAAGTATTTTCAGATGTTCTTCAACAGCTACGACTGCTGGCGTCTGATCCTCAACACCCTGCACATCGGATTCATCAAGTGCATTCTGGAATTCCCCTTCGCCATACTCCTGGCACTGCTTCTCAACGAGATTCACGCCATGCGCTTCAAGAAGGTGACGCAGACCATTACCTATCTGCCTCACTTCCTGTCCTCGGTTATCATCGTCACCATGATGCAGAGGATTCTGGCCCCCAACACGGGCGTGCTGAACCAGATCATCTCCGCCATGGGGGGCGACGGCAGCACCTTTTTTCTCATGCAGGCCCAGTACTTCCACCGGATCCTCTTCTCCATGGACCTGTGGCGGAACATCGGCTGGGATTCCATTATTTATCTCGCCGCCATATCCAGTGTGGATCAGGAACTGTATGAGGCGGCCAGCATGGACGGATGCAACCGTCTGGGCCAGATCTGGCATGTGACTCTCCCGGGGATCCGGGGCACCATCGGTCTTCTGTTCATCATGGGCGTGGGCGGCCTTCTGTCCTCCGGCTTTGAGCAGATGTGGCTCCTCCGCACTCCCGGCAACATGTCCGTGGCGGACACGCTGGACGTGTACGTGGTGCGCATCGGTCTGCAGAACGGCCAGTTCGGATACGCTTCGGCCATTGGTCTGATTCAGGGCCTGGTGGGCCTCATCCTTGTGGTAACCGCCAATACCCTGTGCAAGAAATACACGGAGGTGGCACTCTGGTAGAGTGCTGAGAAGACAGGCAGGACGGAACGGAAGAAAAGCGGCCCTCCGTTCTGACCAAAGGGCCGGCCCCGCCCGAGAGAAGAAGCGGGCCTGATGGAGGAAGGAAACACACAGGCGTTCCGAAGGGCCGCCGCGGCCAACATGAAAGGAGAACCCGCATGAAAAGAATTCTGCCCCTGTTTCTGGCACTGATTATGGTTCTGGGCCTTCTGCCCGTCTCTTTCGCGGAAAGCCATCCGGATACCTGGATTGCTGACAGGACCATCCGGGTCCAGGTCTATGTGGACGATATCGGCTACACGCTGCCCAAGGATCTGAACGAGACCCCCGTGATGAAGAAGATCACCGAACTTACCGGTATCAAGCTGGAGATCGGCTATACCCCCGGTGACAGCGACTCTGCCACCATGGCCGCTCAGCTGGCCGCCGGCAAGATTCCGGACGCCATCTTCTGCTATCTGAACAACTCCACCCGCAAGGAGTTCCCCATTATCCTCAAGGCCGCCAAGGAAGGCATGTTCGCGGATGTGACCGAGTACATGAAGAATTCCAAGGTGTACAGCAAGTACATGGAACCGGGATATCTTCCCGGGGACGCCTACACCAACATTTCCTTCCGTGATGACCTGCCGGGCACCTACATCATGCAGCTGGCCATCCCCGCGGTGGACCGTTCCACCGAGTATGTGCCGGAAGAAGAGTATGTGGGCGGTCTGTACATCCAGAAGTCCATTGCGGAAAAGCTGGGCATTGATCCCCGCTCCATCCGCACCCAGGATGAGCTGTATGATCTGCTGGTGAAAATCCGTGACGGCGGGTTCACCGATCTGAACGGCAATCCCGTGTATCCCATGGGTCCCAAGTACTGGGGCGGTTCCGTGGACTCCCTGAAATACATGCTCACCGGACTGTATTTCAGCCCTCTGGGCAGTGCCTACGGCATGGATGCCGACGGACACATCAAGCATGAAGCCGAGACCGAGTTTGTGTATGAGAAGATCAATTTTGTCCGCAAGCTTCTGGCGGAAGGCCTCATGAATCCCGAATACTTCACCATGGACTCCACCCGCGCGGAGGAAGTCTCCAAGACGCTGAATTCCGCCATCATCGGTGACGTTCACAACTATGTGGACCTGATCTATGAAAGCGACACCTTCGTGCCCCTCGGACCGCTGAACGACCGCACCGGCAAGAATCCCGAATACACCTCCGGCAAGGGCGGCTACGGCGCCTGGGCCATCTCCGCGGACGCTGAAAAGCCCGAGGAAATCTTCGCCTTCTTTGACTGGCTGTCTTCCAAGGAAGGCCAGCTCCTCTGTGTGTACGGCGTGGAAGGCCTGACTTACAACATGGTGGACGGCAAGCCCGTGCTCACCGAGGAAGCTCTGGCCAAGCTCACCGCCAATGATCAGGACTGGATGATCAATGAAGTGGGCGCCGGTTTCGGCGGCAGCGGCTGCTATTTCTTCGAGTTCGTGCTCACCGACCGGGACAATCAGGGTAACTTCGGCGAAAGCCGTCCCGGCTCCACCAGCGGCGGATCCTTTGCCCGCGCTCTGGAACTGGCCAGGGAATATCCCGTGGAAAAGGTTCTGGTGCCCGGCCTGGATATTTCCGCTTACCTGTCCGCGGAATCCCTTGCGGACGTGAAGGCCAGTATGGACCTTCTGAACTATGACGAAATGCTGGTTCAGGCCATGTTCGCCTCCTCCGATGACGAGGTGAAGGCCATTGTGGAATCCTTCCGCGCTCAGCTGAAGGCTGCCGGCATTGACCGTCTGTATGAATACGTGGAGAAACTGTACGCTGAGAATCCCTCTGCCGTGCAGGTCCTCAAGGTCGACTGATCTGCCTGAAAGGCGGGCGGCGGGCCCCTGCGGGGGCCTGCCTTCCCCCGCCGGGGCGCGTCCCCGGCGGCGGAAGGCAGTACATGCGAAAAATGGAGGCGTGGACAATGACGCAGCATAAACCCATGAAGGTCAGAAGAACGCCCATGGACACGGCTGTGAGCATCGTCACCTATGTGGTGGTCATACTCCTGTGTCTTTTGATTCTTCTGCCATGCCTGAACGTGCTGGCCCTGTCCCTGAATGACGGAAAGGATGCCGCCAGGGGCGGGGTGTACTTCTTCCCGAGAGTCTTTACCCTGGACAACTACAGGGAGGTCTTTCATGACGGGACGATCCTGGCGGCCTACCGCATCACCCTGGCCAGGACCTTTGTGGGCACGTTCCTGAGCCTGGCGGTGACCTCCCTGGCGGCCTTTGCCCTGAACCAGAAGGAACTGCCGGGCCGCAGCCCCATTATTTTCGCCATTACCTTCACCATGCTTTTCGGCGGCGGCACCATCCCCACCTATGTACAGTACAATGACCTGGGTCTGCTGGACAATTTCTGGGTCTATGTGGTGCCAAGCCTGGTGAGCGTAACCTATCTCATCATGATCCGATCCTTTTTCGACGGGATTCCCTATGAACTTCAGGAAGCCGCCCGGCTGGACGGATGCGGGTATTTCGGCACCTATTTCCGCATCATGCTTCCCCTGAGCAAGCCTGTGCTGGCGGTGGTGGGACTGTATACCGCGGTCAACCACTGGAACGACTGGTTTGCCGGCGCCTTCTATATGACCAGCAGCAAGCTCTGGCCTGTGCAGACGGTGCTGCAGCAGATGCTGTCCCGGGCCATGTCCGCCTCCAGTCAGCAGACGGAAAATGTGGCTGCGGCCATTGCCGCCAGCCAGTCCGCAGTGACCACGGACAGTCTGAAAATGGCGGCGGTGGTGATCACCACGGTGCCGATTCTGTGCATCTACCCCTTTGTGCAGAAGTATTTTGCCAAGGGCACGCTCATCGGAGCGGTGAAGGGATAATCGATTCCGGGGCGGCAGAGGCCGCCCCGCTTTGATGAGGAGGAAAAGGCCCCTTGAAAGAATGGGATGTGTATGTCTGCGGGGATATCAATGTGGACCTGGTGGTGCCCGGGGTGGAGAAGCTTCCGGAGATGGGCACGGAGGCGTTTGTTCCACGGATGGAGACCTTTGTGGGGGGCGGCGCCGCGCTGTTCGCCCTTGGAACGGGGAAACTGGGGCTCAGGACCGTGTTCCAGGGGAGCGTGGGAGGGGATCTGTACGGCCATTTCATCCGGGAGACCCTGAAGCGCTGCGGCGTGGACGATCGTCTCCTGGAGGTGCGGGAAAACACAGGCACCGGCATTTCCATCAGTTTCACCGGCACCCGGGACCGGTGCTTCCTGACCTATCCGGGGACCAACGGGGAACTGGACATGGGCAGAATAAACCTGGAGATGGTGAAAAAGGCCAGGCATACCCATATGACGGGCTATACGGACAGGAACCATGAGGCATACCTGAAGGTCCTCAGGGCGATCCGGGACATGGGGGACGTGACGGTTTCCCTGGACCTGGGATGGGACGAAAGCGGAAACTGGTATCCCCGGCTTCCGCAGCTTCTGCCCCTGGTGGACATTCTGCTGATGAACGAGACGGAGTGTCTGCATACCTTCCGCTGTGAAAAGGCGGAGGATGGGGCCCGGAAAGCGGCGGAGGATGCCGGTCTGGCCGTGGTGAAAACGGGCAGCCGGGGGAGCCTGGCGGTGAAGTGCGGACAGGTGGAGACGGCCCGGCCTTTCCCGGTCATTGCCGTGGACACCACGGGAGCCGGAGATTCCTTCAATGCCGGGTTCATCAGTGCCTGGCTCCGGAACATGCCCCTTCAGGCCTGTCTGGAGCGCGGGAACGCCTGCGGCGCTCTGTCGGTGACGGCTCTGGGCGGGAACACGGCTTTCCCGGACCTGGAGGGACTGGAAGACTTTCTCAGGAAAGGAATGGGAACATGAAAATCGGGATTCTGGGAGGCGCAGGGGTTCGCACGGTGATCTTCATCCATGGCCTGATCCGCCGCAGCGAAAAGCTTGGGATTGACGAAGTGGTGCTCTACGATATCAACCGGGACAAGCAGGAGATCATCGGGAAGCTGTGCCGGTACGTGGCACAGCGGGATCACGGGAAGTTTCAGGTGCGCTGGGTCGCCCGGGCGGAGGAAGCCATCCGGGGCATGGACGCCATTGTCACCACCCTCCGTGTGGGGGGCGATCATGGGCGGGTCATGGATGAGGATCTTGCCCTGAAGCGCGGGGTCATCGGCCAGGAGACCACCGGCGTGGGCGGATTTTCCATGGCGGTGCGCACCATCCCCGTGCTCCTGGACTATATGGAAAGAATCCAGCGGGAGGCGCCGGAGGCCTGGGTGTTCAATTTCACCAATCCCTCCGGCCTGGTGACCCAGGCGCTGCATGAGCGGGGATATCACCGGGTCATCGGGATCTGCGACGCGCCCAGCAGCATGAAATACCGCATGGCCCAGGCATTGAAGGTGCCGGAGGAGGAGCTGTACACGGAATTCTTCGGCCTCAATCACCTCAGCTGGATCCGCAGCGTGCGTCTCCGGGGCCGTGAGATCATGCCGGAGCTCATCGGGGATGACGGGTTCCTGCGGGAGATTCAGGAACTGTCCGTTTTTGATCCCAGGGTGATCCGCCGTACGGGTCTGCTCCCCAATGAGTATCTGTACTATTACTATCACCGTGAAAAGGCGCTGGAAAACATGAAGGCCACCAGCTCCCTCCGGGGCCGGACCATTGAGAGGGTCAACCGGGAAATGTTCCGGGAGCTTGAGGGCATGGACCTGGAGGCGGAGCCGGAGGAGGCTCTGCAGGCCTTTCTGTGGGGCATGCAGCTGCGGGAGAATTCCTACATGACCGTGGAATCCGGGGGTCAGACCCGCCCGCTGAAGGCCCGGGGCACCCTGCCCGTTCCGGAGGGGATGGGATATGCCGGGGTCATGCTGGACTGCATCGAGGGGATGCAGAGCCGGGAGGGAAAGAGCCTTGTGCTCAGCGTGCTCAACGGGGACAGTCTTCCCTTCCTGGACAGAGGGGACGTGGTGGAGATGACCTGCCATGTCTCCCAGCAGGGGATTGAACCGGTGAAGGTAAGCCAGGTGCCGGATTTCTGCCGGTCCTACATTCTGCGCATCAAGGAATTCGAGAAACTGACGGTGGAGGCGGTGATGAGAGGCAGCCGGGATCTTGCCTGGCAGGCCCTTGCACTGCATCCCCTGGTCAACTCCTGGTCTCTGGCGGACGCGCTGCTGGGGGATCTGGAGGCGTGTTACGGGACAGGCCTCCCGTGGACCACGAAATGAGGGTGACATGAAATATTCATTTGACGGCTTTCTGCCCAGAGAAGTGCTGGAAAACTACCTTTCCAGAGCGGCCACGGCCAGCGGACTCACCGACAGTGACACCCTGGAGGATGACCTGCGGGTGATCCGGAAGCTGGGGATCAAATTCCTGGGCCGGGCCGCGGGCATATGGTACATGACGGAGAAGGACGAAACGCATTTTGCCAAAGCCCGCTCCCTTGCGGAAAAAGTTCACGCCCAGGATCCGGAGATCATTCTCCAGGCCTGCGTGTTTGAAATCGTGACCCGGCGCATGAACGAGGTCCGGATTCCCGCTCATGTTTTCAGGGATCTGGGTCTGCCTGTGGAGGACAGGTGCTTCCGCTTTGAGGAAGCGGTGATGCCCGGCTTTGAGGACCCCCGGGAGGAGAGGGAAGACGGAAAGCGGGGCGGCATGCCGGACCTGAGCCGGGAGGAAGCCCGGCTGTGGTTCTATTACCGGGCCACCGCCTACATTGACTGCGGATACGAGGCTCTGCACATGGGACAGGTGCATCTGTACACGGCCAGGGACCGGGGCATGCGGGAAACCTATGCCCTCTTTGACCGGATCCGCGCCTATGCCCGGCTTCACGCCAGGCGCCACAAGGTGCTGCTGGACGCCCACAGCCACGGGATCAGCGTCCGGGGGAGACTCCTGCTGGACTACCACGCCATGCCCTTTACCCGCTTTGCCCTGACGAAGCTGCCGGGACAGCGTCTGGTGCTGGTGCGGGAGGGCTTCAGTGAGGGAGGCGAGAATCCCAACGGCTTCAGCGGGGACGTCATGCCCTATCTGATGGAATACGACAACTGGGGCGGGAAGGTTGTGAAGGATACGGCGAACCTTTCCCGGGAGGAACTGGCAGGACGGGACTGGTGGGGCTATGACCAGATCGGATGGTTCGCCAACCAGAGCCGGGAGGAGCGGGACCGCTTCCTGGAGTACACCTGGCGCTGGACCCAGATCAACAACGTGAACGCCTATTTTGAGATTCCCCTGCGGCGCATGCTCAGTGACGCGGCGGTGAAAATGACAAGGGCCGACAACGGACAGGAGGACATCCAGCATCATTATCAGATGAACAATCCTGGTCCGGGCTGCCCCATGGGTTTCGGACAGGAGGACGCCATGGCCAGGATCTGGGCGGAGGGAGACGGGCTGCGCCGGGAGTTCGGCAATCCGCCCCATCTCCTTCGCTATGGGGGCCAGGAACTCTATGATCCCGAGACGGGGATGAAGCTGCCGGAGAAGGTCGTGGTCTACGGGAGCTTCCAGCCCTATGTGGGCGCCGCCCTGAACGATTCCAACAGCGAGATTACCCGGATGTACTATGTGGGGGACAACCTGTACACTCTCAGTGTCATCCTGCCGGAACCTGGACGGTACGATTACGCCATATCCACCTACGGCACACTTTCCGCGGTGTACACGGGGGACGCCTATGCCCGCAGCGGCTCCGGACCCCGCGCCTGGTTTGAGACAAGGGTCCCCAATACCGTGGTGCGCTTTCGCTATCGTTTCATGGATCACACTCTGGAGCTGGGGATGAATGAACCGGAGGGATATGATGAGTCTGTTTGAAAAATTCACCCTGGGTACCTGCTATTACCCGGAACACTGGGGAGAGGAAAACTGGTCCGGGGACCTTGAAAGAATGTTGGAAAACGGCATCACCGTGGTACGGGTGGGGGAGTTCTCCTGGTCCCTTGTGGAGAGGACGGAGGGCGTTTTTGATTTTTCCTTCTGGGACCGTTTCCTGGATCTGTGCGCCCGCAGAGGCATGCAGGTCATCTTCGGCACCCCCACGGCCACGCCGCCGGCCTGGCTCACGGAAAAATGGCCGGAGGTGCTCAATGCGCGGGAGGACGGCGTGCTCTACCGCCATGGGGGACGGCGGCATGCCAGCTATACATCCCCTGTATGGCGGGAACTGTGCGCCAGGGTGGTGGGAGAGCTTGCCCGGCATCTGGGCCGGCATCCGGCCATCATCGGATGGCAGATTGACAATGAGCTGAACTGTGAGCAGGACACATTCCATGCGGAGTCGGACACCCTGGCCTTCCGTGCCTTCCTTCAGGAAAAGTACGGAAGCCTGGAGAACCTCAATGAGGCCTGGGGAACGGTGTTCTGGAGTCAGACCTATACCGACTGGTCGCAGATCTTCGTCCCGAGGGTCAACGCGGTCGGCGCCCGGAATCCTTCCATGGAACTGGACTACATCCGCTTTGTGTCCCGTGCCTGCATGGATTTCTGCCAGATGCAGAGCCGGATCCTCCGGATGTATGTGCCTGAAAATGTGTTCATCACCACCAACGGCATGTACGGGCATGTGGACAATCACGAAATGACCCGGACGTCCCTGGACGTGTACATGTACGACAGCTATCCAAATTTTGCCTACGGCCTGGACAGGGTCTGGGACCCGGAGGCCATGAACGACCGGGCACATTCCATGAACCTGACAGAGGTCCGGTCCGTCTGTCCCCGTTTCGGCATCATGGAGCAGCAGAGCGGCGCCAACGGCTGGTACAACCGGATGGAGGCCCCCATGCCCCGGCCGGGACAGATCCGTCTGTGGACCCTGCAGAGCCTGGCCCACGGTGCGGAGTTCATTTCCTATTTCAGATGGCGCACCGCCACCATGGGGACGGAAATCTACTGGCACGGAATTCTGGACTGGGACGGGCGAGATAACCGGAGACTCCGTGAGGTGAGGGAGATCAGCCGCCTGCTGCCTGCCCTCTCTCCCCTCTTCGGCGCGCCGGTCCACAGGACGGCGGCCCTTCTGCGGGACTATGACAATGTGTGGGACGCGGAGGTGGACCACTGGCACGGACGCGTGAGCCGTGTCTCGGAACAGGGTGTGTTTGAGGCCTGCCAGAAAACCCATACCCCGATGGATCTGTTCTGGCTGGATCACCCCGGAAATCTTCCGGACTATGAAGTGGCCTTCCTGCCCCACAGCGTCATCATGTCACCGGAGCGTCTCCGTCTTCTGCGGGCGTATGTGGAGCAGGGAGGAATTCTGGTCATCGGCTGCCGCAGCGGGTACAAGGATGAAACGGGCAGGTGCGTGACCATGCCCATGCCGGGCCTTTTCAGCGAGCTTACCGGAAGCCGGGTGGAAGAGTATTCCTTCGCCTCCCCCGCCGAGGAGGACCCCTTCATAACCCTTTTCGGCACTTCCCTGAAGGCGGAAGTGTTTGTGGAGAGCCTGGAGCCCCTTCAGGGCACGGAGACGGTGAGTGTCTATGAGAGCGGATGGCTCCGGGGAAAACCGGCGGTGACGCGCAGGAGCGTGGGCCGCGGACAGGTGTGGCACGTGGGTTCTGTCCTGTCCGAAGCAGTGGTGAGCGCCCTTCTGAAGGGTCTGGAGATTCAGGGAGCCCCGGCGTTTCTGCATCTGCCCCGGGAGACGGAACTGGTGATCCGGGACGGAAAGGACCGGAAATACTACATAGCCCTGAATTACCGGAACAGCCCTCTTCAGGGACGGACGGACCGGCCGCTCCGGTCCCTGATCCGGGGAGAGCGTGTGGAGAGAATCGAACTGGAGCCTTACGGGGTGGATGTATGGGAGGAAATGGAATGAGCAGTTTTGAAATCCGGCCGGAGGGCTTTTTCCTGGACGGGCAGCCTTTTCAGATCCGTTCCGGGTCCATGCATTACTTCCGGGTGGTTCCGCAGTACTGGCGGGACCGGCTGATCAGGCTGAAAAACATGGGCCTGAACTGCGTGGAAACCTACATTGCCTGGAATGTGCATGAGCGGAGGCGGGGCATTTATGACTTCACGGGCATGGCGGACGTGGAGGCCTATGTACGCCTGGCGGGGGAACTTGGGCTGTACGTGATTCTCCGGCCCAGTCCCTATATCTGCGCCGAATGGGAGTTTGGCGGCCTGCCCGCCTGGCTCCTGAAGGAAGAGATGGTTCTCAGGTCCTCGGATCCGGTCTATCTGGGGGCGGTGGAAAAATGGTATCAGGAGCTGATTCCCCGCCTGGTTCCCCTTCAGGTGACCCATGGAGGGCCGGTGATTCTCATGCAGGTGGAGAATGAGTACGGCTCCTATGGCAATGACAGAAGATACCTTCAGACCCTCCGGGACTGGATGCGTTCCCTGGGGGTGGATGTGCCCCTCATCACCAGCGACGGGCCGGAGGAGGACATGCTGGAATGCGGGACCGTGGAAGGCGTTCATGTGACCTGCAACTTCGGCTCCAGGGCGGAGGAACGGCTGGACTATATGGAAAGCCGGGGAATCTCTCCCCTCATGTGCATGGAATTCTGGTGCGGGTGGTTCGATGCCTGGCAGAATCCGGATCATGCCAGGACGGACCCCGTATCCTCCGCGGAGGACCTGAAGGCAATCCTGCGGCGGGGACATGTCAACCTGTACATGTTCCACGGAGGCACCAGCTTCGGCCTTGCCAGCGGGGCCAATGACTACGACTGTCTGACCCCGGACGTCACCAGTTACGACTATGACGCGCCCCTCTCTGAGGACGGGCGGGAGACGGAAAAGTACAGGCTCTACCGGGAGGCGATTGAGGAACACCTGGGCCATCCCGTGCCCCGGATTCCCCTGGACCCCGTGCCCATGTACCGGGGCGGACAGGCGCGTCTGACGGAGAGCCTGGATCTCCTCTCCTGTGTGGACGGGGTATTGCATGCCCACGGAGCTCTGCACCCTCAGTACATGGAGGAAATGGATGTGGACCGGGGATACATGCTGTACAGGACACTGCTCACGGAGGAAAAGGAACTGAAGAGCCTTCGGTTTCCCGGTTCGGCAGACCGTCTGCTTGTGTACCTGAACGGAAAGCTGATCCTCACGGCCATGGACAGGGAGCTTCAGAAGGAATTCACCTTTGATCCGCCTCTGCACTGCGAAAACGGAGAGATGGAGATTCTCGCGGAAAACATGGGAAGAGTCAACTATTCCTGGGTCATGAACCGGCAGCGCAAGGGCGTATGCATGGTGGTGATCAACCGTCATGTTCATATGCGCTTTGACATGATCCCTCTGGGCGAGGAGCATCTGCTCCGCCTCCGTGCCATGAAGGGGCAGGCCCTGCCGGGGCGTCCCGGTCTGTACCGCATGGTCTTTGACTGCCTGGAGCCGGGGGACGCTTTCCTGGAACTCCCCGGAGCCGGCAAGGGCGTGGTGTTCGTGAACGGATTCTGCCTGGGCCGGTTCTGGGACAAAGGCCCTCAGAGGCGGCTGTATATGCCCGGCCCCCTGATGCACAGGGGGGAGAATGAGCTGTGGATTCTGGAGACGGAAGGCCGCATGGGCTCAGCCCTTTTGTGCAATGAGCCGGATCTCGGACCCGGCGGACAGTCGTGAGAGGAGGAGGGACCGTGGAACATGAAAGAATCCGGTGGTGCGCCATCGGGGATTCCTTTACCTATCTCAATGACCATCCGGATGAAACGGACTTCCGGGTCCGGAAGGGATACCTGACGAGAATTCAGGAAAAGCTGCCCTTTCTCATGCTGAGGAATCTGGGGATCAACGGATCCACCTTTGCGGACTGGACCCGGGTGCCCATTCCGGAAGCGGATCTGTATACCGTACTCCTGGGCACCAACGACTGGCATCAGGGTTTTCCCCTGGGCTCCCCGGGAGACTTCCGGGGACGGAAGAAGGGCACCATTCTGGGCCATATGGGCATTGTCATGGATCATATCCGCGCATCGGCGCCCGGCGCCGTGATGCTGGTGGGAAATCCGGTGGAGAGGGCGGATTTTGTCTACCTGCTGGATGCGGAGAACAACGCCGCCGGGAGCTATGCCCCGGTGAAGGGTCTCTGGCTTTCGGAGGTTGCATCCGCCATTCTTGAGGCCTGCCGGGAGGAAGACGTGCCCACCGTGGACTGTCACGGCCGGTCCGGCTTTACGCAGGACAGGCTGGTTCGCTTCAAGCGGGTCGTGCGGGACGGGCAGATCGCGGACCTTCCGTACCCGGATTATGCCGGGATTCCCTTCCGCCCGGGGAAGGACCCGTATCCCTATCCCCCGGAGGCGGTGGACCTGACCTATGACGGTCTTCATCCCTCGGAGGAGGGCTGTGAGATTCTGGCGGACCTGTTCGCGGAGGAAATCCGGAAAATCCTCCGCTGAAAGGCACTGCCGGAAGCGGAATCTGCATTGGAACCAGGCAGGAGACAGACTTTCTCCTGTCTGGCTTTTTATCTCCCGGTCCGGGAGGGAGCTGCCTGTTTCAGCGGGAAAACGGATCCCCGGCGGAGCAGAACAGACGTTCAGGACCTGTCCCCATGCCCTGAAGATGCGTAAAATGGTCTTTCAGTCCGCATACACCGCATCTTCAGGAGGGAAAAGGGAAGGCCGCTATATCTGGTATTCTTCCCGGAAAAACGGGATTCCGATCCGGAAGATGCCCTTTTCGGCGCGGAAAAAAAACAACGAGAAATTACCAAAAAACCGTGTTTTTCGATGAAAACCGTTGAGATGAAGGAGTATCGGTGATAAAATTCAGTGTGGTTCTGCGGGAATGATGGTTGTCCGGGACGCCTGTTTTTTTCATTCGCAGACAAAACAGAGAATGTCCGGCACGGGCGGATGGAGAGGAACGAGGTTCCCGCAGGCTCCGTTTCCGGTATCCGTCATGTCTGATTCGGTTTCCAAGATGATCCGGTTCTGTCCGGGATGAAAGAGGATGTTGCGATATGTCACTGTATGAGAAACTCCTGTCCGGCGAAGAAGCTCTGTCCCTGGTGGGCCTGGGGTATGTTGGCATGCCCATTGCCGTTGCGTTTTCCAGAAAAATCCGGGTGATCGGTTTTGATCTGAACGAAGCGAAGATTCAGGAATACAGGAACGGCCGGGATCCCACACGGGAAGTGGGAGACGAGGCCATTTCCAGAGCCAGGGTGGAGTTCACCAGTGATCCCGACCGTCTGAAGGATGCACGGTTCCATATTGTGGCCGTGCCCACGCCGGTGAATCAGGACAAGACACCGGATCTTTCACCCGTGGAAAGTGCTTCCCGGATTCTGGGACAGCATCTTATGCCCGGTTCCATTGTGGTCTATGAGTCCACGGTCTACCCCGGAGTGACGGAGGATGTGTGCATTCCCATCCTGGAAAAAACCTCCGGCCTGAAGTGTGGCGTGGACTTCAAAGTGGGCTACAGTCCCGAGCGCATCAATCCCGGGGACCCGGTTCACCGTCTGGAGAACATCCGCAAGATCGTGGCGGGCATGGACGAGGAATCCCTGGAGGAAATCCGCAGGGTGTACAACATGGTGATTGAGGCCGGCACCTATCCGGTCTCCAACATCAAGACGGCAGAGGCCATCAAGGTGGTGGAGAACAGCCAGCGGGACATCAACATCGCCTTCATGAACGAGCTGGCCATGGTGTTTGACCGGATGGGCATTGACACCAATGAGGTCATCGGGGGCATGAACACCAAGTGGAACGCCCTGGGCTTCCGGCCGGGTCTTGTGGGCGGCCACTGCATCGGTGTGGATCCCTACTACTTCACCTATGAGGCGGAGAAACTGGGCTATCACAGCCAGATCATTCTTTCCGGTCGGAAGGTGAATGACGGTATGGCTGAGTTCGTGGCGGACGCGGCCATCAAGCAGATGATCCTGGCGGGCATGTCTCCCAGGCACGCCCGGGTGGCGATCCTGGGCCTGACCTTCAAGGAGGACTGCCCGGACATGCGCAATTCCAAGGTGCGGGATATTGAACGCAGGCTCTCGGAATTCGGGATTGAGCCCATGATCTATGATCCGGAGGGGGATCCCGCGGAAATCCGGGCGATTTACGGGCGGCCCATGACCCAGCCGGAGGAGATGCAGGATATGGACTGTGTCATTGTGGCTGTGGCTCACAGGGTTTTTGTGGAGGGCGGCTGTCACCTGGTCCGGAAGATTCTTGGTCCTCTGAACCGGGAGAAGGTTCTGGTGGATGTCAAGGGCATTCTGGATACCCGTGAGATGCGCAACATGGAAGGGCTGAGATACTGGGCCCTGTGAGAGGTATTGAGATATGAACAGCGCCAAGATCAATCAGGAATGGGCAGGCAGGATTCTGGAGCGGGAGGGAGACGAGACCGCTTTCAGTATGGCTGTCCGTCCTCTTGTGCTGGAGTATGCCAAGCCGTATCTCCAGGATCCGGAGGCCAGGGAAGCGCTGGCGGATCAGGTGATTCGTGACCAGGTGAAACGCTACAGACTCCGGCCGATTCCCACCAATCTGGTGATTCAGCTCAACGCTCAGGTCTGTCTTCAGTACAGTCGTTTCGGGAACGGATGGAGGAAGGAATCCTCTCAGGCACCTCAGAGCGCACCTGAAAAGCCGGAACCCGTCAGGCCCGGAACGCCGGAACCCGTCAGGCCCGGAACGCCGGAGTCTGTCAGGCCCGGAACGCCGGAGCCCGTCAAACCCGGGACGCCGAAGGCGGAGGCGCCAGCGGCGGATTCGGAACTGGGCAGGCGGATGAGCGCCATGGAGGATTCAATCCTCCAGCTGACAAGGATCTCGGAGCAGCTGAGCCGGGCCCTGCAGCACGGTCCGGAAACGGCCGGAGAAGAGGAAAAACCGAAGACTCCCCCCATGGCGCCGGAAGCGGCCCCTCCCGACACGCCCGTCATCCCGCCGTCCTTCTCCGCTGTTCCCGTGCCAGCTCCTGAAAAGGCCCCTGAAAAGCCGCCGGAAGGCCCGGCCGGACAGAGCGGGACAAAGCCCCCGGTTCAGGCCGCACCGGCAGAGGAAAAGGCCGGGAGAGGATCGGCGGGCCCCGGTGAAAGCCCCATGTCGGATTCCACCAGGGTCATGGCGGAGGGTACCCGGTTCGACCCGGTGCGCACGGCTCTTTATGTGCCGGCGGATACCAGGGACCCTTCCATGGTGGAGGTCAGACCCAAACCGGAGCAGACCATGAACGAGCCGGATGATGAGGATGAGGTCCGGTCCGTTCCCCTGTCCATCCTGAACACACTGCTGGTGATCGTTTTCATCGGTCTGCTGGGTTTGATCATGGTGGAAAGCGGCCTGTTTGACGGACTGCTGTAAACAGAGAATACCGCAGGGATCAGGCTTTCTCCGGCCCTGGGAAAGGAATTGATATGTTTCAGAAACGATTTGGCCGTTTCTACCGTGTTTCCGAGGTGGACGCCTACATGGGCAGTGTCCGGTCGGAACAGGAACGGAAGGCAAAGGAATGCGAGGATCTGAACCGTCAGATGCTCATGGCCGCGGAGCGGCGGGACCAGGCGCTCAGGGAGACCAAGCAGGCGGAGGAGGCCGCTGCCCGGGCGCGTGGTGCGCTGGATGAGATCAACGGCAAAATGGAGGAACTGAAGGCCACGCTCCTGGAAAAGGAAGATGTGATCTTCAGCCAGCAGAATCAGGCTGCCGAGATGAAGAAGGCCATGGCCGCCCTTCAGCAGGACATCCGGCGTCAGACGGAGGAGAATACCCGGATCCGGGAGGAGTTTGCCAGTCAGGTGCAGGCCCAGGAAGAACGGATTCTGGCCATGAATGAGGAGATCCGGAAGCTGAAGGAACTGGAAAGCCTGCCGGAAACCCTTCAGGACAGGGAGAAAAGACTGCGTCAGCGGGACATGGAGATCGAAGAGCTCAACGATCAGATGCAGCAGCTGGAGGAGAGTCATCAGCACGTGGTGAATCAGGCCCGCATGCTGCGCGCCCGCACGGAGCAGCAGGAGAAGGATCTGAAGGAATACGAGCAGATCCTGGCTCAGGATCCGCTGGCGGAGGCCAATGAAAAGGCGGAAAAGATCATCAAGGATGCCGTGACGCGGAGCAACACCATTATTTCCAGAGCCCAGGGCATTCAGACCCGGACGCTGGCCGCCACCAAGGCCGCCTATTTCAACGCCATGCGCTTCCGTCAGACTCTGGCAGAACAGTTTTCAACCATTGAACAGGAGCTGGATCAGTCGCTGGGCATCCTGAGAATGATGGAAACGGAGCGGCTGAGCGAAGGAGAATCAGATGAAAGCCATGCGTAAACTCTTTCTTCTGCTGACCTGCGCTGCCCTGTGCGTCTTTCTCACCTCCTGCAGTGTGATGGAATCCTTCCAGGGTCCGAAAGCAACGGAGAGGCCGCATGTCACCGCCACGCCGGAACCGGCACTGAATGTGGAGCCCGCAGATCTCTATGAAGGTGTTATGACGGACTGGCCGGTGATCTCCATGGTGTTTGAGGGCTACACGGATACGGATACCATGGGTGAGATCCTGGATATCCTGGAGCGGGAAGGCATCCGGAGTACCTTCTTCATCACGGGACAGACGGCGGATGACCATCCGGATGTGGTTCAGCAGATCCTTGCCAGGGGCCACGGAGTGGGCAACTACGGCGTTTCCGCCACCCCCGAGATGGAGAAGAAGGACGTCAACCGCAATGTGCACAATCTGCAGCGCACACAGGAACTGATCCAGAAGGCCTGCGGAGTGACGCCCGTCCTCTGCTGCCTGAACCGGACGGACTATACAAGACAGGTGCTGCAGGCCTGCCGTGTGGCGGGTGTCAGCGCGGTGAAGCCGGATGCCTGGATCAATCACCGCTCCTTCCAGAAACAGGAAGACGCGGACGCCTTTGTGGCCACCCTGATCCGGGGCTCCATCCTGTCGGTGAAACTGGGTCAGGAACTGGTTCTTTCCGAGTACGGCGACCGGGGTGAACGCCTGGACGTGCGCCCGGCCATTGATCCCACCCCCAGCATCCGTGAGAACTGGCAGGAGGAAGCGGAACCCATTTATCAGAATGTGGTGAAGGTGCTGGAATATGTCCTGACCAGTCTCAGGTCCGTGGGTTTTTCCGTGGTGGATCTGGATTCTCTGAGGCGGCTTGAGGTGACCTTCTCCGACACGGAGTATGCAGTGGAACCGGCTCTGACGGGTCTTCTGGACGCCAGCTACGATCTGACTCAGACAGCCCAGCCTCTTTCGGTTTCCACATTCCATGAGGCAAGCGGTGCCGAGATGGAGGGAACCGTGTTCGTGGGCGATGCCATCATGGCCAACCTGGAAAGCTATGTGGACTGGCAGCGGGAGTCGGGCAATTCCCCCCTTGGGGAAGCACGTTTCCTGACCGCCAGGAACATGACGGTGGAACAGGCCCTGCAGCCCGTGAGCTCCAGCAGCTTCCATCCCACCCTCAGTACCACGGACGCTGAGGGGAATGTTACCAGGACGAAAATGTCCGTGGAGGACGCCCTGCTGCAGATGGACGCGCGGCACGTGGTGCTGATGCTGAAATTCAGCAACCAGCGGGCCTATTCCGATGCCCGGTACCTGCGAAACCTGCAGCTTCTGATTTACCGGATCCGGAAAATCAATCCAGATATCCGGGTTTCGATCCTTTCTCTGACACCCCATATCAACAATGGGACGACCCCCGCCAACAACCAGACTTTCCGCCTGAATCTGGAACTGTGCAGGTTCTGCGCTCAGTACGGCTTCGGATTCATCGACGGTGCCTGGGCACTGAGGGATGAGAACGGTGATCTCAAAACGGAGTACTGCCTGGATGTCAACATGACAGGCTCGCATCTCAACGACCAGGGATGCGCCGCTCTGAGCAAAATGATTCTCTCCCACTGGCCGGACTGAGGAGGCACGAGCATGGGACGGAAAAAGAAGGAAATCATTGATGTCATGATGACAGAGGCCCGGGACAGGCGCCTCATGAACCATGTACCGGATCCCACACGTCAGAGATCCGGCAGCGACCGGCGTGACAACAAGGAGAACGACAGGTCCAAGCCTCAGTTCGCCCGTTACGCGGGACAGCGGTACGTGGTGGACCTGGATGTGCTTTTCTCCGTCGGGAAAGGCAAGCCGGTGAAGGCGCACTGCGGGAACCTGAGCCAGACGGGCATGATGCTGGACCTTCCGGAGGATTACGACATCAACACCCTTGAAAAGGATGAGCGTCTGAAGCTGAATTTCAAGCTGAGGCCCGGCGTTCTTCAGGAAGGTGCGGAGAAGCATTACCGGATCGGCAGCAAGGTAGTCCGGATCCTGCCCGCAACCCATCAGGTGGCCATTCAGTTTGACAAGGCCCTGTATCAGGAGCGGGCAAAGGTGGAAGACCAGGTCCTTTTCACCGTGGCGGTGACCTTTCTGTTCATCTGCACGCTGGTGATTATGCTGATGCGTGTGGAGTCCATCAACAACTTTGCCGAGCAGGCTCTGCTGTACGGTTACAGCATTCTGGCCGCGGCCTTCCTTCTGTCCCGGTATCTGTTCGGCATGCTCTACAGAGTCGTGGATGTGGACCCGGACTATACCCCGGGCGTGACCATCATCATTCCCTGCTTCAATGAGGAAACCTGGATCCGGCGGACCATCCTGTCCTGTGTGGACCAGGATTATCCCGTGGACAAGCTGGAGTTCATCATTGTGGATGACGGATCCTCCGACAATTCCGTGCAGGTGATTACCGACACCATCAATGACCTTTGCCGTGAAGGCAAGCGATTCCATATGGAGGACCGGATCCGTTTCTTCCAGCAGCGCTATAACCAGGGCAAGCGGGAAGCCATGGGTCTGGGCATCCGGAATGCCCGGACGGAACTGATCGCCTTTGTGGACTCGGACTCCTTCCTGGAGCCGGATGCCATCCGCAATCTGGTGCAGCCCCTGAAGGATCCCAAGACAGGCGGCGTGGCCGGACGTACGGATGTGGCCAACACCTACACCAATCACCTCACCAAAATGCAGTCGGTCCGCTATTACATTTCCTTCCGCATCATGAAGGCGGCGGAAGCCACCTTTGACTCGGTGATGTGTCTGTCCGGACCGCTGTCCTGCTACCGTCTCAGCTATGTGCAGGAAGTCTTTGAGCCCTGGCTTCATCAGAAGTTCCTGGGTCAGAAGGCCACCTTCGGCGACGACAGGAGCCTGACCAATTTTATCGTCAAGAAGTACAGAACCTATTATCAGGATACGGCCATCTGCTCCACCATCGTGCCCAACCGGCACAAGCAGTTCCTGAAGCAGCAGATGCGATGGAAGCGGTCCTGGCTCCGTGAGTCCCTGAAGGCCGGGGCCTTCATCTGGAAGAAGGAACCCATGATGTCCTTCTTCTTCTACCTGGGCCTGCTCGTTCCGCTGATTGCTCCCCTCATCGTGCTGTACAACCTGGTCTACATTCCCGTGACCCACCATGTGTTCCCCACCACTTTCCTGCTGGGCCTCCTGCTGATGGCGCTGATGATGTCCTTCACTCAGCTCATTCTCAAGAAGAGCCGGCTGTGGATTTACGGTATTGTTTTCTGCCTGTACTATGAGCTGCTCCTTCTCTGGCAGATGCCCTGGGCCTGGTTTACCTTCTGGGTGTCCAACTGGGGTACCCGCGGAAAGGGCAAGACCAGACAGACGATTCTGGAGGAACAGAGGGAAAAGGAACAGCAAAACCCGGTGGTGGCGGAACAGCCGCAGACCGCCTGATACAGGAGCAATGCCATGCCTAGGAAAAACACAGATGAAGTGATCAGAAGACGCGACCGGTGGAAAATTATCCGGACGATTCTGGAGTTCCTGCTTCTCGGCGGCGCCATCGCCGCGGCAGTGATTGCCATGGTCAACCACAATAACTACCAGTCATTCTGGGAATCCAACGAGGGCATGTACGAGAAGCATGAGGACTCGGTGGTGGCCGACCTTACCCCCATGGTGGACGCGAAGGGGACCAACCGGTTCATCGCGCTTTCCTACAACGGCCTGACCACTTCCCAGTCACTGGATTCCAAGATTGTGACGGTACAGAATTATGAGCGCCAGCTGGAAGCACTGAAGAACAGCGGATATGAGACCATCTCCCAGCAGGATGTCATGGATTTCTACCTCTATGGGCACCAGCTTCCCGAAAAGGCTCTGCTTCTGATGTTCGAGGACGGCATCTACAATACGGCCGTGCTGGCACAGAACATGATGAAGCGCCTGAACTACAAGGCCACCATGCTCACCTATGCCCAGAACCTGGCGGATACCAAGGGCGGATATGTGACGGGTGAGAACCTGAAGCGGATGCTGGCCTCCACCTTCTGGGAACTGGGCAGCAACGGATACAGACTTTCCTATATCAATGTCTATGACAGGTATGAAAACTACCTGGGGCATATGAACCTGTCGGAATTTCTTGCCATCCATGATTACTGCAAGCGGGACTACAACCATTACCTGATGGACTTTCTGCGCAACGAGGACCGTCTGCGGGAGGAAAGCGTCGAGGAAATGGAAAAGCGCATCGCCTATGACTATGAGCGGATGAAGAGCCTGTATGAGGAAGACGCGGGTTATGTGCCTCTCATGTATGTCCTGATGCATTCCAACACGGGTGCCTTCGGCAACAACTCCCTTGTGAGCGACCGCAACAAGGAAGAAATGAGCAGGATTTTCGGCATGAACTTCAACCGTCAGGGCAGCTGTCTGAACACACAGGACGCTTCCATCTATGATCTGACGCGTCTTCAGAGCCGGCACTATTTCACCACCAATCATCTTCTGATGCGCATCTGGGATGACACGGGGGACGACGTGGTGTTCCGCGTGGGGGACGCCAAGGAAGCCGCCAAGTGGTATGTGGATGACGGCGTGGTGGAGTTTGACGGGGATGACCGCATCAACCTCACCACAGTCCCCTACGGACAGGGCCGCATGGTCCTGAAGGACACACTGGTGGACGACGTGGAACTGAACGTTCTCCTGCAGGGCAATGTGGTGGGCCGTCAGAGCATCTATCTCAGAACGGACCGGAACCTGGAAGAGGGCGTGGAGCTGCGGCTGAAGGACAATGTGTTTCATGTCCTGGACAACGGGAAGGAACTGCTCAGTGTTGATCTGTTCCTGTTTGACGGCGGTCCCTTCATCTCCAAGGCGGAGAACGAGCTGGAAGGCCTGAAGGCCATGCAGAAGGCAATCATTGAGTTTGACGAGGACGAAGAGCGCCGCATGGAGGCGGAAACCGAGCTGGAGCGCCTGGAAAAGATCATTCCGGTGTCCGTGGAGGATGGCGGGGAAATCTATGAGCCCGAACTGGATATTTCCATGCGGGACGAGCGTGCCCTGCGGGCGATGCTCAAGGGCAACCGGCTGAGCGTATGGATCGATGACAAGGCGGTGGTGGAAAACCTGATGGTGGAAAGCACCAGCAGGGGTAACATCGGCCTTCTGGCGGAGGTAACGGAGAACATTGAGCGCTTCAGCCAGGCCAATCTGGATGACGACGTCTATGACGCTGTCTTCCTGGATCTCCAGCTCACCCGGCCCGTGGCGCCTGAGTCTGTTTATTATCAGTATACCCTGAACCGGCTGAACTCGGTCAAACACAGGATTTCCACCATCTGGGACCAGATCACGACTTTCCTGCAGGACAATCTGTGAGGTTATCATGCGAAGAATCTGGATATGCGCTCTTGCACTGTGTCTCCTTGTGCCTTCTCTTTCCGCGGCGGAAACCCTGGGGGCATGGCAGATCTACTGGGACGACACCGGGGCCCCCGAGGCGAGAAGGATGGGCAGTCATCTGGAACGCCTGGTAATGTTTGAAGCAATGTTTAACTGGGACGGTTCCCTGTATATACCGGAGGAAACCGACCGGATGCTGAAACGGGCCGACCAGGTGGAAGGCCGGGATCTGTACCTGTCCGTGGTGAACGACATCCGGCAGGAGAACAGGGTCAGCTTTGTCCAGAAATCCAAGTCCTTTCTGGAAGTTCAGCTGTCCACCAGGAGCCAGATGCTGCGCCATCTCCAGACGGTGCTGAGTCTCGCGGACAGGTATCGTGTGACCGGGATTGAGGTGGACTATGAGAACCTGGGCAGCGATACCAAACTGTGGGGGCAGTATGTGGATTTTCTGGGGCTCCTGTATCAGTCCCTGAAGGACAGGGGCCTGAAGCTGAGGGTCTGCATCCAGTGGGATGGCCCCCTGTACGTGAAATTTCCGGAGGGACCGGATTATGTGGTGATGTGCTATAACCTGTACGGCAATCATTCCGGTCCCGGGCCCAAGGCAGACGCCACCTTCCTCAGGGAAGTGGCGCAGGTCAGCAGAGCCCTGCCGGGCCGGGTGATCATGGCGCTGGCCACGGGCGGATATGTCTGGAAGAACGGGAACGCGCAGATGGAAATCGCTGAGAACGATGCCGCGGAACTGGCCTCTGTCAGCGGCAGCGGGAAGACTTACCGCGATACCTCCAGCGGCGCCATGGTGGCTCAGCTGAAGGACGGCAGGAGCATGTGGTGGGCTGACGCGGAGACGCTGCGCGGGTGGATGGATATTCTGAAAAAGGAAGGATATACGGATTTTGACTTTTTCCGTCTGGGAGGCGGAAGTATTCCTCAGCTGACAGGAGATGAGTAAATGGGCCGCCGCCACAGCCGCAAACGCAGGCAGATCATTCTGAGCCTGATTCTGACCGTTCTGGTTCTGGGGTCCGCGGGCTATGTTTATTACCTGAATACACGGAATCAGATTGTACAGGTGGGGCAGGAAAGCGTCATGACCGACGAGGAAAAGCAGACCTTCCTGAACGCCCTGTACGGGGCGGTCCCTCTGACGGTGCGGACGGACCCGGATTCCAACGGCACAAGAATGGAACTGCTGTTTTGTGGGAACATGGAACCGGAAGACTGTCAGAGCGTTGCCCGGTATCTCAGCGGACGGAGTCTGCCCGTGGGCTGGTATGTGGAACCGGACCGGCTGGAAGACCAGAAGGACAATCTCAGAACCTGGTCCGCCATGGGTCTGAGAACCGGACTGGATCTGAGAAAGGTCAGTGCGGGCAGTGCGGAGGAATGGGTGGAAAAGCTGGGTGCCTGGCAGATCTGGTTCCGGTCGCACCTTGGACAGAGCAGCCTTTCCCTGATCTTCTCCGGGGATGACAGCCGGCTGAATCAGGCGGCAGCCGCCGTGGGCTGCAGGGAGATCGTACGGCCCGGGGAAAACCTTGTGCTGAACAGGGACGCCACACAGGCAGAACTGAGGAATCTTATCAGCGGGACAGCCAGGGGCAGTCTGTGCGTTCTGGACGTCAGCCGGAGGAGCGGGGAGACCATTCTGCAGCTCCTGTCTGCGCTTCAGGACAGCCGGATGCGGGATCTGGCGGCAGATCTTCTGAAGATGCCCGCAGGTACGGAGAAAACGCAGGGGGATGTCAGAACCACGGCAGAGGGCTACGCCCTGATGATTACGGACCTGAGCCGGGAGGCAGAGGTGCGTTCTGTCCTTTCGGCCCTGAAGGCGCCTGCCATCTTCTGCGTGACCATGGAAGAGGTGAAGACGAGGCAGAGCCTGATCCAGATGATTCTTGAACAGGGTCATCAGCTGGCCATGGAAATTCAGGCGTACACGGCGGTGGAAGCTCTGACGAAGATGCTGGAAACCGAGGAGGAAATCAGCGCAGCGTTCCATCTCGGCGGTCTTCCGGTCCATCTGAGCAGGGAGAACAGCGGGCTGGATGAAGCCGTGGCGGCCGGGGGGTATACCTGTCTGGTGCCCGGCAGGACGCTGATTGAGGAAGGCAGGATCTATGCCACGGATGCGTCTGTGATCCTTTCGGAGATCACGTCCATCCGGCGGGGTGAACTCCTGCATCTGAGACTGAATTTCCTCAGGGACGAGACCATGGCGGCGAAGGTTCTGGAAACCCTGGCCGGAATGACGGATTACAGACAGATGAGCCTGGCGGAGATGGCGGAGCTGGGATGGAATGAAAACCCAGCAGAGGAACGTGTCATGCCCTCTCCTGCAGGCATCCGGCTTGCAGGGTCGCCCGGCATGAACCCGGCAGGGCTGACGGGCTTTACGGAGGAGGAAATCAAAGATCTGAATCTGACCGGCCATGTGGGCGGAAGCGGTGTGTATCTGACCCTGGACGGCTGGGGAGATGACCGGGAAGTGACGGAATGGCTCCGGGCACTGCATAATGCAGGTGTGTACGCCACCTTCTTTGTGCCTGCGGAGGCAGCGGAGAATCCCAATCTGCTTCATGCCCTTGAAGTGGAGGGGCACGCCGTGGCGCTGCTGACGAAGGAGCGCCTGGCGGGTGACGGAAAAGACCTGTCTGAGGAGGAAGCGGAGAGACTGGCCGGGAGACTGAGCCAGGATGCCCGGAAGCTGATGGCCTGTTGTCATCTTCTGCCGGTGGTGCGCAGCACAGAGGACATGATCGGCCGCACGGTCATGGAAAAACTGGGTGAGGCGGGTTTCCGGTGGATCTGTCAGGGCATTTCTGCGGAAGGTGAAACAGAGGAGGAACTGAGCGGCAGTCTCGCGAGCCTCGGTGTGTCCGGAGCGGTTATGCGTCTGCCGGTCCGGGGTGTGAACGGAAGTCGGATTCTCTCGGGGGCGATTCCTGCCATGACGGACCGGGTGTGGTACCTGATCAGCGCCTCCATGGGAGAGGAAGGGACAATAAAATGAGTCTGAAAAAGCGTCAGCTTCGCACGTTGTTTCTGCTGATTCTGATGGTGGGCGCCGCGGCGGCAGGTGTCTATTTCATGCATCAGTGGCGGAAGACCCATGTGCGGTCCTATGTTCCGGATACGACATTCCGGCCGGCAGTAACCGAAATCCGGCCGGCGGCCACACCGGAAGCCCAGATGCAGGGGCAGAGCGGAAATGCCGCTTCTGTATCCGTGAGTATGAACACCATTCCTCCGTCGGTGCAGTATGCCGCGGACGCGGTCATTCTCAGCAACACGCCTGTTCCGGTCACCTCGGCACCCCTGAGCGCAGCGGTTCAGGATGTGACAGAGAATCCCCAGGCACAGGCTGCCCCTGCGGTTACAGCACAGGCCGTCGCCGCCGGGGTGGGGGAGGGCATGCAGAAGCGGCTCCCGGCGGAAAGCGAAGCGCTGACCCGGATCTACACCACCCACAGAGGGACTGCGTTTACCTTCTCCGGCGCAGGCAGCGACGCGGAACTGAATCAGGTCCTGGAGGTCCTGGCGGCACATCAGGGACACGCTACCTTCTTCATGAGCCAGGATGAGATCACGGAGAATGCGAACAAAGTCCGTGAAATCGTCAACGCGGGGCACGCCGTCGGACTTCTGTGGACACCCGCAAGGGAAAGCCGGGATCAGATCCGGGAAGTGCTGCGCTCGGTGGGCAATTATCTGGCGGAATACTGCGGCTACCGGGGCGGTCTCTGCGTCCGTCTGGCCCGGGGCGCGGTCAGCGACAACCTGATGAAGGCCTGCGCGGATGAGGGCTGTGTGCTGGTGAGCCAGCTGATTCAGGGTGTGCCTGAACAGAGCGTATATGAGACGAATCCGGAAAAGATCCTGGTGGAAGTGTTCGGCGAGGCGGATACCAAGCTGCAGATGGGCGAAATCGTGCATTTCCAGATGGGATTCTTCCAGCGCAGCGAGACCATTCTCGCGGATTATCTGGATCTGCTCGTGTCCCGGCGCTGTGTCTATGCCCTGGAGACACTGCCCACGCTCCTTCTGGATGAGGAAAGCCGGTATGTCTATCCCGTTCCGGATTCTGCAATTGCGCCGGAACTCCTCAATGCCATTCATCCCGGTCATCTGGCGGGGAAGGATACCTTCGAGGAAATCAAAAACCGTTATATTGGCATCAGCTGGGTCAACAATATCGGATTCCTGCCCGGGTTTACCAATCAGGAAATCTATCAGCTGGACCGCAAGGGTCTTCTGGACACGAACAGGAACCAGGTATTTCTTACCTTCGACGACTGGGGAACGGACGGTACCATTGACAAACTCCTGAAGGTTCTTGAAAAACACAATGCCAGGGGCACCTTCTTTGTGAAGACACAGGCAGTCCCATACAATCCCAACCTTCTCAGGGCCATCGCGGAAGCCGGCCATTCCATCGGCAGTCATACCAATATGCATATCCCGCTGTCCGTGGAGATCACAGGGATCAAGTATCAGCAGCTTTCGGATGAGTCCCTGCCCTCCCTCAGGAGTGATCTGGAAAAGTGCCATGACGTACTGCAGCACACCGTGGGGGATGTAAAGGTCAACGGCAGGAATGCCCTGACGCTGCTTTTCCGACCCCCCACCATGGCCGTGGGACGGAATTCCCTGGAAGTGGTGTTTGACGAGGGCTTTACCTATTCTGTCAGCGGTTACTTTACAACCCAGGACTACAGCGCGACAAGCGCGGAAACCCTTTACAGGAACATGAAACAGCATGTGCGCAACGGGGCCATTCTGGTGATGCACATGTCGGACGTGTCCGTCTATACGGCGGAGGCCCTGGATATGCTGCTGACGGATTTTGACGGCAAGTATGAATTCATCGGGCTGGGTGAAGTTCTGCAGTAACCCCGGGAGGATGCGGTGAAGACGCGGGGCCCCGGGACGTGGAGCCGGCGGATGACCGGACTGAAGTGTTCATTGCTTCAGTCCGGTTTTTTGCGACAGGGTCCGGAAGGCGGAAGAACAATGGAGAGCGTATTGACGGATTCCGGATAAGTGTTCAGAATGGTCATACACAGGGGTGTTACAGAAAACACGGCATACAAATTCCGGCCGGGTTTCTGAAAAGGGAAAAAGAGCCGCCTTTACGGTTTCGCTTCCGGGAGACCGGGGCATACGGAAGACCGATGCGCGGAGTTCCCCGGGCGGAAGAAAGCGATGGCGTCAGAGCGGGAAGAAGCGTCTGCTGCGGACAGGCTTCAGGAGACACGGAGTCCTTCGCGGGGCAAAGGGGACGAAAGGGCCTTCCTGGGATCGGGACTTACGAAGCACCACACTGCTTCAGGTATGGGACTTCTTTCATGAACAGAAAGGATGTGGACAGTTGATCCGGCTGCGGGAGATCAGCGGGGAGAATCTCAGGGATATTCTGGCCCTGAAGGTTGCCCCGGAACAGGAGCACTTCGTGGCCTCCAATGACATCAGTATCATGGAGGCGTATCTTGCCCTCAGGTATCACGGACATGTCTGGCCCTTCGGCATTTACCGGGACGACACGCCGGTGGGCTTCTGTATGGTGGGCTATGGTGTGGACGATGAATGGAAGGATGCGCCGGCGGTGGCCAGGGACAGCTATAACATCTGGCGGCTCATGGTGGACCGGAGGTATCAGGGCAGGGGGTACGGGAAAGAAGCTTTCAGGTGCATGCTGGACTTTATCCTTTCACAGCCCTGCGGTCCCGCTGAAAAATGCTGGCTGTCCTATGAGCCGGAAAACGACCGGGCCAGGGCATTGTATGAAAGCTTCGGCTTCCGGGAAACCGGGGAGATGGACGGGGAGGAGGTGATCGCGGTCAAATCTCTTAAGGGACCGGAGGTCTCCGGGAAACGGGATCTGCTCAGCCGTGTCCGGATCCGCAGGGCGGTTCCGGAGGATCTTCCGGCCGTGGTCCGCATGACCCTTGCCCTGTGGAGTGATCACACAGAGGAAGACATGGCGGAGGAAATGCGTCCCCTTCTCACGGATCGGGAATGCGTGGTTTTCCTGGCCTGGATGGATGAAGACCCTGTCGGGTTTGCCCAGTGTCAGCTCCGGCACGACTACGTGGAGGGGACGGAATCCAGTCCCGTGGGATATCTGGAAGGCATATGGACGGGGGAGGCATACCGCCGCGCAGGGCTCGCAAGGGCACTTCTGGAGCGGTGCGAGGAATGGGCGAAATCCATGGGATGCGGGGAATTTGCCAGTGACTGCGAGCTGACCAACCGGGACAGCATTCAGTTTCATCTCCATACGGGTTTTTCCGAGGCGAACCGGATAGCCTGTTTTGTGAAAACGATCTGAAGTGAGGATGATCATGAAGCTTGTATTCATCACCGGCAGCGGCGCGGTGGGTAAAATGACGGTTGGCCAGGAACTGATGAAGCTCACCGGTCTGAGACTGTTCCACAATCATATGGCCATTGAGCCCGTCCTGGCTGTTTTCGGGGAATACGACGGACAGGCGGTTTCCGAGATCCGGGACGTCATTTTCCGGCGTTTCGCGGCCTCTGACCGGTACGGCATGATCTTTACCTTCATGTGGGCCTTTGATGTCCGGGAAGACTGGGACTATGTGGAGCATGTGAAGGGAATCTTTGCCAGCCGCGGGACAGAGTTCTACTGCGTGGAACTGGTGGCCTCCCGGGAGGTCCGGCTTGAGAGAAACGCCACGGAGAACCGGAGGCGGCACAAGCCTTCCAAGACGGACACGGAGGCGTCTTCCCGCAGGCTGATCCGGGAGGACGAAAACTACCGCCTGGTCAGCCGGGAAGGGGAGGTCCCCTTTGAAAACTACCTCCGGATTGACAATACCCGGATGCCGCCGGAGGAAGCCGCCCGTTTGATCCGGGACACTTTCAGACTGTAGGACGGAAGAGGAAAAGACATGCTGACCATAACAGGGAGAGAGGCAAGACAGTTTATTCTGGTCCGGCAGGGTCTTCTGGGCAGATACCGCTGGACGGGAAAGGAAGGCGCCTGCCGGTACGTCCGGCAGGCCGGGTGCATTCAGTTTGACCCGGTGGATGTGTGCGGCAGAAATGCGGAACTCACACTGCAGTCCAGGGTAGGCCGGTTCAGAAAGGAAATGCTGGAGGAGCTTCTGTACAGGGACCGCCTCCTGGTGGATTATACGGACAAGGAGCTGTCCATCTGGCCCGTGGAGGACTGGCCGTGCTTTTCCTCCTTCCGGGAGCGGAGTGCTGAGCACGGAAGGCAATTTGAGAGAATCCCGGAACTTGAAAGGGAGGCCCTTGCCTATATCCGTGAACACGGTCCCGTCAGCAGCGATACGCTGCCCATTGAAGGACGCGTTTTCTGGCATTCCTCCATGCACTGGAGCGGTCACTGGCAAAGGGATTCCCTGGCGTCCCGCTCCGTTCTGGAACAGCTGTACACGGACGGTGTCCTGCTGATTCATCACAAGAGCGGTTCCCGGAAGTTCTATGATCTGGCGGAGAAGTACATATCACCGGAACTTCTGCAGGCACCGTCTCCCTTCCGGGATGAGGCTTCCTTTCTGGACTGGCGTATTCAGAGACGGATCGGGGCTGTGGGCCTTCTCTGGAACCGGCGGTCTGATGCCTTTCTGGGCATCGGGATGACAGCGGAGGAGCGAAACGCATCCTTTGAGCGGATGAAAAAGGACGGCAGGATCATGGAAGTCCGGGTGGAGGGTCTGCGGGATTCCCTGTACGGTCTGACCAGGGACCTGCCCGAGCTGGAAAGGGTCATGAGGGGAGAGGCGGATACGGGAGCGCGGCTGGAATTCCTCGCGCCTCTGGATCCCATGCTCTGGGACCGGAAACTGGTGGAGGCTCTGTGGTCATTCCGGTATTCCTGGGAAATCTACACGCCTCCGGCCAAAAGAAAGTATGGCTATTATGTTCTCCCTGTGCTCTGGGGTGACCGGTTCATCGGAAGAATCGAACCCAGGGCCGACCGGAAAAGGAAGGTGCTCACCGTCGGTCATATCTGGCTGGAGACGGGCGTCAGGCAGACCCGGAAACTTGCCGTTTCCATGGAAAGAGCCGTGCACCGCCTGGCTGCCTTCAATGACTGCGATGTGGAGGAGCCGCCCCTTCCGGAAATGCAGACATGATGCCCTCAGGGACCGCTGCGGTCCCTGAGGTTTTTTCACCCGGGGAGAGTATCGTTTTTTCAGAAGGCATATGGTATAGTAGCGCCATGATTTCCGTGCTGAAAACCTGAACTTCGCGGTATGGCTCATTCAGGAGCCTGGAAAGGAGAACTGAGGTGACCGAAAAAAACAGAACGCTGGCACAGCGGTTTGCCGACCTGAAACGGAAAACAGGCGGAAACCGGGAAAAGACCGGGTTTGAATTCACCTTCGGACTGACGCCGGAGGAAAGTGTGCGTGTGACTCCCCTGCCTTCCTTCATGGTACGGATTTTCTCGGAAATCCACTTTGCCATGGAAGGGGCGAGGGTGGAACACTGGGACGAGGGGCCTGTCGATGCGGCACTGTCCATTCTGGAGAGGGCCATGGAGGAGGACGGCACCCTGACCCGCAGAATCTGCCTGGAGGCGGAGGACGCCCTGATGCCCCTTCAGGAAAAGGCCAGGTCCTTCAGCCTGATCTATACCTCCCATGCCCATATCGACATGAACTGGCTGTGGGGCATGCCGGAAACCGTGGCGGCGACGCTGTCCACCTTCCGTTCGGTCCTGCACATGATGGAGGAATATCCCGAATTCACCTTCATGCAGTCCCAGGCCTCTGTTTACCGGATTGTGGAGGAGTTTGATCCTGCCCTCATGGACCCCATCCGGCAGAGGATCCGGGAGGGCCGCTGGGAAGTGACGGCCAATGCCTGGGTGGAAACGGACAAGAACATGCCGGGAACGGAGTCGCTGCTGCATCACGTGAAGGTGACCCGGGCATATCTCCGTCATGTATGGGGGGTGGACACGGACAGGGTGAAGGTGGATTTCTCACCGGACACCTTTGGCCACAGCACCATGATCCCCGAGATCAACCGCTTCGCGGATGTGCCTTATTATTATCACTGCAGGGGGACCCGGGAGGACCTGGTGCTGTTCCGGTTCCGTGCGCCTTCCGGGGCGGAAGTGCTGGCCTATAAGGAACCGTACTGGTACAACAGCGGCGTGAACCCGGACAATGGCATCGGACTCCCGGCTCTTTCCGAAATGTGCGCCGGACTGAAGACCGGTCTCATTGTCTACGGTGTGGGCAACCACGGAGGTGGTCCTACCCGGAGGGACATCGAACGGATCCTGGATATGCGGACATGGCCGGTCTTTCCCGCCATCCGCTTTGGCCGGCTGCATGACTTTTTCGCCGCCGCCGAAAGCGTCCGGTCCCTTCTCCCGGTGGTGGACCATGAACTGAACCCTATTTTCCAGGGCTGCTACACCACTCAGAGCCGCATCAAGAACGCCAACCGCAGGGGCGAGGTATCCCTGGGGGATGCCTCCGCCATGTGCGCCCTGGGCTCTGCCGTGGCAGGGGCGGAATATCCCGCCGGACGATTCCGGCAGGCATGGCAGGACCTTCTGTTCACTCATTTCCATGATATCCTCACCGGCTCCTGTGTCCGGGAAAGCCGGGAACATGCCCTGGGTCTTCTGGCCCATGCCATGTCCTTTACCCAGACGGCGGAGGGAAACGCCCTGCGGGTGATCGCGGAGCAGGTGGATACCTCCATGTTTGAACGGGATGAGGAGATTCGGGAAAGCCAGTCGGAGGGCGCCGGTGTCGGTGCCGGCATGGAGTACGGGAGAGTCTACAGCATGAACGGGGAGCCCAGGCGGTATGCCGGGGTGCCCAACCCGGAAAGAGGCGCCGGACGAACCCGGGTCTATACGGTGTTCAATACGGCCCGGGAGGACCGCACGGAGGCGGTGGAGATGACCCTGTGGGATTACACGGGGGATTTCACCCGCCTGGAAGCCCTGGATCCGGAAGGCAATCCCCTGGAACTGCAGCTCGTGGACACGGAAAGGAAAAAATACTGGGACCATACCTATATCCGGGTGCTGGTGCGCATGACCGTGCCCGCCCTGGGCTATGCGACGGCTGCGGTCCGGGAAAAGGCAATGGATCACTATCCTGTGCACAGGCTCAATGACGTGAGGGTGGATATGCCTCTGGGAGACCTGGTCATGGACAACGGTCTCATCCGGGCGCAGTTTGATCCCCATACGGGAGACCTGATCTCCCTGGTGGAACTGGAGAGCGGGGAGGAATGCCTGAAGGGCAGGGGCCGGCTGTGCCTGGTGGAAACGGAAAGGGCCACCAGTGACGCATGGCATATCGGCAGATACCTGCACCTCCTGCCCATGGAGCGCATGGAGCGCTGCTGTCTGAAGAAAGGGAATCTGAGGCAGGAGCTTCAGCTGGTCCAGAAGACGGGCGGATCCAAAGTGGTGAGCCATATCACCATGGACGCGGACAGCCGGGACCTGCAGTATGAATTTCAGATCGAGTGGGACGAGAAGGCCGGAGAGCAGGGCAATGTACCGCTGCTCACCTACCGTCTGGAAGTGGCCGGAGAGGTCGGGAGCATGCTCTGCGATGTGCCCGGGGGGATTGTGAGCCGTCAGGAAAGTGCCGGGGATCAGGCCTGCCAGACCTTCGCGGGCGTCAGACAGGACCATGGAATTCTGGCCATGTGCGCGGATTCCAGATATGGCTACCGTCTGGACCACGGGGTGCTGAGCTGCTCCCTGATCCATTCCGCCTGCAATCCGGACCCGGATCCGGAACGCGGGGACCACCATATCCGGCTCGCTCTGCATCTGGGAAGGGATCTGACAGGCGTCAGAACCCATGCGGAAGCCCTGATGCGGCCTCTGGTGGCCATGCCCGTGCGGCCGGGGAAGGGCACGCTGCCTCCCTCTCTCCGCCTGATGGAGACGAAGGCGGGGAGCAGTATTGTCAGCGGCGTGGATATGCCGGAGGAGGGTGTGATCGCCGTGCGGCTGTTTGAATGCCTGGGCGAGGAGGACAGGATCACGCTGCGCTTCCCATTCCCGCTGAAGGAGGCCTTCCGGACAGACCTGAAGGGAAGGGTGCTGGAAACGCTCCCCGTGCAGGAAGGTGAAACCTGCTTCAGCCTCAGTCCTTATTCCCTCACGGAAATCCGTCTGGTTCCCGGAAACACATGAAAAAAAGACCGCCCGGCAGATGTCGGGCGGTCTTTACAGAAGGGAAGAATCAGAAAGGCAGATCATCCTCCGCGGTTACGGGTTCAAAACCGTTGTTCTGGGCCGTGGGGGACTGGGGCGCGGCAGGGGACGCGTTGGGGGAAGCGTAGGAGGAACCATAGGAGGCCCCGTAGGTTCCGTCGCCTCCGGTGCTGCCGGCGGGACTCAGGAATTCCACATCATCGGCGGTGACATCCAGGGAAATCCGGACACTACCGTCACTGGCTGTATAGGTGCCGGCCCGCAGAGGACCGGAAACATAGACTTTCCTTCCTTTGGACAGATAGCGCTGGCAGTTCTCACCCAGCTGACGCCAGACGGTGACGCGGATGAACATGGTTTCCTCCTGGGCGTTCTGGCCATCCTGTGCCTGTGCGCGCCGGCGGGAATTGACAGCCACGGTGAAGTTACAGAAGGTCGCTCCGTTTGCGGTGGCGCGGCTTTCCGGGTCACGGGTCAGGTTGCCGATAAAAGAGAAGCGATTCATAGATTATCCTCCGAAGTGTTTGGTATACTGGGACATTATACCTTTTTCGGTACAGGATGCAAGAGGCGGGAGGAGGTGGCGGGGTGACGTTTTTCCGCGGATAAATTGCAACTGGAAACGGTCTGTGTTATGCTTCCCCCTGCCATGTCATGCCGTGAGCATGGCGCGGCAGGGAGGCAGCGGATGATTTATCTCTTTACGCATACGGACCTGGACGGAATGGGCTGCGCTGTGCTGGCGACCCTTCATGCCCGGATGAAGAATGAGGAAATCCGGATTGAGTACTGCGGATACAACACCATCAACAGGAATGTCATTCAACTGCTGGACAATGTACGTCCTGGTCGCAGGGACCGGATCTACATCACGGATCTCTCCGTGGATGCCCGCACCGCCGCCCGGCTGGACCGCCAGCCCTGCCCCTGCAGGGTCCTGGACCATCATCCCCCCAAGCCGGGGTCCCAGTCCTATCCGTGGATGAACATTCAGATCCGGGAGGACGTGTGCGGGACCAGCCTTGTGTACGACGAGCTTCTCCGGGAGGAACTGGGGGATACGGGTCCCGCGGCGGATTTTTCCCGGGATGTGTGCCTGTGGGATACGTGGCGCTTTGACAAGGAGATCATCAGCCGCAGCGAAATCCTGAACACGCTCCATGATCTCATCGGCCATGATGCCTTTCTGGACATGGCGGTGGATGATCTGTCCGCCGGCAGACCCCTGGAGATTCCCTACTATCTGGAAAGAGCGGCTCAGGGGTATATTGAGAACCGGAATGCTGTTTTTGAGAGCAAGGAACGGAACATGATCAGGACCGTGTTCGAAGGCTGTGAGACGGGCGTGGTCTTTGCGGATGACAACGCTTCCTCCCTGGCGGAATACGTTTTCCAGCGCCATCCGGAGCTGGATATCGTGGCCGTCATCTACCTGCCTTCGGGCATCAGCCTCCGGACCCGTCGGGAGGATGTGGACCTGACGCAGATATGTCACGCCCGGGGCGGCGGCGGTCACCAGAAGGCTTCCGCCTTCCGTCTGGAGGCGGATCAGGCCCGTCAGGTGGTGGAGATGCTGCTGGGATAAGACAGGGTCAGCATGTCCGGCGGAATCCTGTCCCAGGAAAAAACGCGGATCAGGTCATCCAGGGACACGGGCTCCGGACGGTCCAGAAGGCGGGCGGCGCAGCCCAGGATGCCGAGGATTTCCTCCCGGCTGTAACGCTCCCGGAATCCGTCCAGGCTCATGTCATGCTCATGCTTGCTGAGCCGCCGGCCACCCGGGTCCATGAGAAGGGGAATGTGGACATAGTGGAGGGGCGGGTATCCCAGGAGACGGGCCAGGTAGATCTGCCGCGGTGTGGCGCTGAGGATATCCCGGCCCCGCACCACCTCCGTGACACCGCTTTCCGCGTCGTCCACCACCACCGCCAGCTGATAGCTGAACAACCCGTCACTGCGGCGCAGCACAAAGTCGCCGCAGGCGTGGAGCAGGTTTTCGGAGAAAGACCCCTGGAGTCTGTCCTCCAGGGAGATGACCGTGTCGGGAACCCGGAGGCGTATGGAGGGCGTGCGGATCATGGCCAGTTTTTCCCGCTCCGTTTCCGTCAGATTCCGGCAGAATCCGGGATACACAACCTGGGTGTCCCCCAGGTTGGGCGCCAGCATGGACCGGAGACGGGCGCGGGTGCAGAAACAGGGATAGGTGTTTCCGGTCTGGATCAGGCGATGGAGCACGGCTTCATAGACCGGGGTGCGCCGGGACTGAAAAAGGATCCCGCCGTCCCATTCAAGCCCCAGGAACTGCAGATCCCGGATGCATTTTTCCGTCAGCTCCGGGGTACACCGGGGCCTGTCCAGATCCTCCACCCGCAGAAGAAACCGGCCGTGCCGGGAGCGGGCGGAGAGAAAGGCCAGAAGGGCGCAGAGAAGATTCCCCATGTGCAGACGCCCGCTGGGGGTGGGGGCGAACCGGCCGACGATTTCCTGCATGCGCGGGCAACTCCTTTCCTGGGGAAGATTATAACAGTTCGACGGATGCCGGAAAAGCGGAGGCGGATATGGAGATCAGGACAATTCTGGAAAATTACCGTCCCCGGAACGCGCAGGAAGCCCGGGACCGGCAGGAAATGCTACGGCTCCTGGACACGGGTCTGGACCTGTGGGGCCGGGAAGGCCCTGCCCATTTCACCGCTTCCGCCTGGGTGGTAAGCCCGGACCGGAAGCACGTGCTTATGGCTTATCACAGGATTTACAGGGCCTGGTCCTGGCTGGGGGGACATGCGGACGGGGACAGGGACCTGAAAAAGGTGGCCCTGCGGGAAGTCATGGAGGAAAGCGGGCTGAAAAACGTCCGTCTGGCGGACCCGGAACCCCTGTCCCTGGAAATCCTCACGGTGGACGGACATGAAAAGCGTGGCAGTTATGTTTCCTCCCATCTGCATCTGAACCTGACATGGCTGGTGGAGGCGGATATGGAGGAGAAGCTTACGGGCAACGAGGAGGAAAATGCCGGTGCCGCCTGGTATGAAAGGGACGCGGCCGTTGCCGCTTCCAGTGAGGAATGGTTCCGGGAGCGGATCTACAGCAAACTGAACCGCCGTCTGGAAGAAACGGAGAAAGGCGAAGAACCATGAAGGATGTTTTTCTGATTGTGGACGGCAACAGCCTGATGCACAGGGCATATCACGCGCTGCCGCCCATGGATTACGAGGGGAAGCATACCAACGCGATCCATGGATTTCTCAGCATGGTGCTCAGGCTGGCTTCGGAGGAAAAAGCCCAGTACCTGGCGGTCTGCTTTGATGAGCACGGGAAGACCTTCCGGCATCTCAGCTTTCCGGAATACAAGGCCGGGCGCAGGGAAACGGACCCGGAACTGCGTGAGCAGTTTGAGACCATCCGTCTTCTTCTGACAGAGATGGGCATCCGCTGGTACGCCCTGGAGGGCTGGGAGGCGGATGACCTTCTGGGCACCCTCTCCAGACTGGGCGCGGAGGCCGGGGTCACCCCCCTGCTGGTGACCGGGGACCGGGACGCCCTTCAGCTGGTGGGAGGCGGCACCGAACTCATCTATACCCGCAGGGGCATTTCCGACACGACAAGATATACGCCCTCGGTGGTCTATGAGGAGTACGGTTTCACGCCGGAGCAGGTTCCGGACTGGAAGGGTCTGGCGGGAGACAGCAGCGACAATATCCCCGGGATCCCCGGGATCGGAGACAAGACGGCGGTGGGACTCCTGCAGAAATACGGTTCCCTGGAGGAGATCCTGAAGCACGCGGATGAAGAGAAGGGGAAAAAGGGGGAAAGGCTCAGGGACGGCAGAGAGACGGCCAGAAAGTGCCGGGACCTGGCCACCATCCGCAGGGACGCGCCTGTGGCATGGCGTCTTGCGGACTGCGCGGTCCCCCGGTGGGAGATCGGGATCGGTGCCCTGCAGAGGCTGGGACTTCAGCAGGTTGCCAGGATGATCCGGTCCATGAGCGGACAGGACAGTTCCGCGCCCATGGAGCAGGGGACGGCGGAGGCGGAGGAAACCGCGCCGGAACTGCTCCCCTTCCGGGAAAGCGTGGCGGCTGAAAGCACCGGGGATGTGGAGCGTTTCCTCCAGGGTCTGGGGGAGGATTCCAGGCCCCTGGCTGTTTATCTCACCGACACCCACCTCTCCCTGGCGGCCGTGGATGGTCAGCGTCTGGAGATGGAACTGGTGCTGGACATGCTCCACATGGATCTGGATATGGATGCGCTGTTCCGTCTGCTGGGACATGACATGAGGGAGCATCCGGCGGTGGTGCATGACTGCAAGCGCTTCTGTCATTTCCTGGAAAAGAACGGGGCGGAAATTCCGGAACGCTTTGAATGGGATGTGATGCTGGGCGCCTATCTCCTCAATCCCCAGGAGAAGAGCTATGCCCTGAGATCCCTGCTGAAGGAGCTTCCGGAAAACGCAGCGGGGCTCCTGAGCCTGAAGGCATGGCAGCAAGCCCGGCTGGAGGCTCTGGACATGCTCCATCTCATGCGGGATGTGGAGATGCCTCTGGCCATGGTGCTGGAGCGGATGGAAAGCATTGGATGCCGGGTGGACGGGGAGCACCTGCGGATGCTGGGCCTTCGCTATACGGAGGAAATCCACAGGACAAGGGACGCGGTCTATGAGGCCTGCGGTGCCGGGCCCTTCAACCTGAACAGCACGCAGCAGCTGGGCCATGTGCTTTTTGAGGTGCTGAAGCTGCCCCACGGAAAGAAGACCACCAAAGGGTATTCCACGGCCGTGGAGGTGCTGGAGGATCTGCGGAGCAAGGCCCCGGAGGTGATCGAGCCGCTGCTCCGCTACCGGCAGATGACCAAGCTGAACGGGACCTATATCGAGGGCCTGATCCCGCTTCTGGATCCGGAGAGCCGTGTGCACAGCTACTTTGACCAGACGGGTACCGCCACGGGCCGCATATCCTCAGCGGATCCCAATCTGCAGAACATCCCGGTGCGTACCCCTGAGGGAAAGGAAATCCGGGAAGCTTTCATTCCCAGGGAAGGCTGGGTCATGCTGGACGCAGACTACAGCCAGATCGAGCTGCGCCTCATGGCCCATTTCTCCGGAGACGAGGCCATGCTGGACGCTTTCCGGAAGGGGCAGGACGTGCACGCCCGCACCGCCAGTGAGATCTTTGATGTCCCCATGGAAGCGGTGACACCGGTGCTGAGAAGCCGGGCCAAGGCGGTGAACTTCGGCCTCATCTATGGGATTTCCAAGTACGGACTTGCGCGGAATACCGGAGTGAGCGAGGAGGAAGCCGGGGATTTCATGAATCGGTATTTCATGCGGTATCCCGGGGTACGGCGGTACATGAGCACCTCGGTGGCAAATGCCATGAATCAGGGGTGCGCCAGGACGCTGATGGGAAGGCGCCGGGCACTGCCGGAACTGAAAAGCAGCAACCGGCAGACCCTGGAGTTCGGAAGACGGGTGGCCATGAACATGCCTGTGCAGGGCACCGCCGCGGACATTATCAAGCTGGCCATGGTCCGGGTGGACGCGGAACTGAGAAAAGCGGGCATGCGGTCCCGGCTGATCCTCCAGGTACACGATGAGCTGATTCTGGAGTGTCCTCCGGAGGAAGCGGAACAGGCATCACGGATTCTCAGAACCTGCATGGAAGGTGTTATGGAACTGAAGGTTCCGCTGGTGGCGGAAGTCCATCAGGGCTTGAGCTGGGCGGAGGCCAAGTGAGAAAAGGAAGACGGAAAGGAAGAAAAGGACATGCTGGAATTCAAGTTTGACACACAGCTTCTGATTGAGGGACACGACCTGGACGAGGAGGCCATCACGGAATATATTACCGAAAACCTCAAGGGTGACTGCCTGCTGGCGGTGGGGGATGAGGATCTCATCAAGATTCATTTCCATACCAACGAGCCCTGGGAACTGCTGGCCTATGCCGCTTCCCTGGGGGAAATCTACGACATTGTGGTGGAAAACATGGAACGCCAGGAGATGGGCCTGGAAGGCTGAGGCGTATGACACAGAAAGGACCTGCGGCGCAGGTCCTTTCTGCATGGAAAAACATCACAGGGCCGAAGAAAACGGGAAGGCGGGGGCATTCCCTTCCCCGTCAGGACCGGTCCGCATGCATTCAGTCCTGCGTGATCATCTCCATGGCGGCGATTTCCCGCAGTCTGTCAGGATCGATCCGGTCCCGGCCGTAGGCGTCCAGAAACCGGTCCGTATACCGGGTGGTTTTCAGGTTGTATTTCAGGGTCCAGATCCCCCAGAGGATATCCATGTGCCTGTCCCCGATTCCGCTGTTTCCCAGATCAATGAAGCCGGAAAACTTCCAGTCCTTCAGGAGAATGTTGGGCAGACAGTAATCCCCGTGGATCAGGACATCCCCCTCCAGGTGTGACAGGCCCTTCGCGGCTGTTTCCCGTGCCTCCTCACGGGAAGCGAAATCAAACATGTCCGGGAAGAGATCCGCTTCATAGTGTTTCCCCTCCAGGCTGTCTGTCACGGAGGCGGCGTAACGCTCCACGCACCTGACCGGACAGTCCGGGGCGTCCAGTTCGTGAAGACGGCGCAGAAGTGTGGCCGTGAGCTCGCACAGCCTCCGGGGATCCCCGATGTATTCCGCAAACGTGCAGTCCTCCCCGGGAATCCTTTCCGTGATCATGCAGTCCCGTTCCCCGCTTCCGTAATACAGAACCGGGGATGACAGGCCGAGGGTGTGAAAATAGGCCGTCATTTCCGCTTCGGCCTTCAGTTTCCCGGGGGAAGCGGTTTTCAGGTAATACCCCGTGTCCTTTTCCAGATACAGTACGCTGGCCTGTTCAGAGCAGCTGCTGTCATAGATGACGGCATTCTCCAGCCACGGACGGACAGCTTCCGGATAGTCTTCAGGGATGATCTGTTTTTCCGTTCTGCGCATGCAGGCCATTCTCCCTTCGGCTTTTTTCGGGTTTCCTCTTCCCCGGGCATTCTGCCGGAATCGTATCACAGGGGCGCATCGCGGGTCAACATGCGGGAACCCCTGTGATAACGGTGTGAGGACGGATGAAGCGGCAGACTTGTCAGGGCATGAAGGGAAAGCTATAATCCAGAATGGAATCCTATGCGAAGGGAGGAAGGACATGTACGCGCAGGTGATTGTGGACATTGCCAGCGAGGCGGGTGCACATACCTATACCTACCGGATTCCTGAGGGCATGGAGCTCTGTCCGGGATACCGCGTACAGGTTCCCTTCGGGAGGCAGACCAAGGAAGGCGTTGTCCTGAAGGTGGAGGAGCAGTCGGACTACCCTCCGGAGAAGACGAAGGAAATCAAGGCGCCTCTGGAGGACTATCCCGCCATTCTTCCATGGCTTCTGGAACTTGCCGGGGAGATGGCAGGGGTGAATCACTGCCCCCTGGCGGAAACCCTGCGGCTCATGATTCCCCCGGATATGCGCAGGCAGCAGGTGAGCGTCCGGACAAGGCGGTTTTTCCAGCTGGATATTCCCAGGGAAAAGGTGGCCGAAGAGCGGGATAAACTGGGAAAAAAGACCCGGTGCCGAATGATTCTCGACCTGCTTTCTGATGGGGCAGGGCACGACATGGAGGAAATCCGCACCCTTGTACGGGATCCCGGTCCGCACCTGAAGGAGCTGAAAGAGCGGAAACTGATTCGGGAAACCCGGGAGGAGTGGCTGAGGACGCCGGAGGGTCTTTCCCGTTCCGCGGAGGATGACGGGCCGGAGCTGACTCCGGATCAGGAGGAGGTTATCGGCCAGGTGCTGCCTTCTCTGAAAAAGGGGGAGGGGCGTTTTCTTCTCCACGGCGTGACCGGCTCCGGAAAGACGGAAGTGTTCATGCGCCTGGTGCAGCATGTTCTGAACGCAGGCAGAAGCGCCCTGATTCTTGTGCCGGAGATTGCCCTGACCCCGCAGATGGTAGCCTGGTTCGGCCGCCGGTTCGGCGAGGCGGCGGCGGTGATCCATTCCCGTCTCGGGCGCGGGGAACGTTTCGACGAATGGCGCAGGATCCGCCGGGGGGAGGCACGGGTGGTGATCGGCGCCCGGTCCGCCGTGTTTTCCCCGCTGACGAATCTGGGTCTCATCGTCATTGACGAGGAACACGAACAGAGTTATCTTTCCGACCGGCATCCCCGGTATGATGTACGGGATGTGGCCCTGTCCCGCGCCCTGCGGGAGCATGCCACCCTTCTTCTGGCCAGCGCCACCCCCTCCATGCTTTCCTTTGCCAAGGCCAGGAAGGGGCTGTATACCCTCCTGGAAATGCCCTCCCGCATCGGGGGACGTCCGCTTCCGGAGGTGACGGTGGTGGACATGCGCAGGGAGCTGGAGAAGGGCAACCGCTCCATGTTCTCCCTCCCTCTGCAGAAAGCCCTGCGGACATGCGTGGAGCAGGGCCACCAGGCCATGCTCCTGATGAATCACCGGGGGTATTACTCCTTTGTCTCCTGCCGCAGATGCGGGGAACCCGTCAAATGCAGGAACTGCGATGTGTCCCTCACTTACCATTTCGGCGGGGGAGAGGCGCTGCTTCACTGCCATTACTGCGGCTATACCGCCCCTGTTCCCAGAGTCTGCCCCGCCTGCGGCAGCGACCGGATCCGCTATTTCGGTGCCGGCACCCAGAAGGTGGAGGACGAGGTGCGCCACATGTTCCCGGGCCTCAGTGTGGGCCGGATGGACATGGATACCACCCGGGGCAAATCCGGACACGCCGGAATTCTGGAAAAATTCCGCTCCGGGGAAACCCGGATTCTGGTGGGCACCCAGATGATCGCCAAGGGTCTTGATTTTCCCCAGGTGACCCTGGTGGGCGTCCTGGCAGCGGACATGACGCTGCATTTCCCGGACTACAGGGCCCGGGAGAGAACCTTCCAGCTGCTGACGCAGGTGAGCGGACGGGCGGGAAGGGGAGAGACCCCCGGCCAGGTGGTGGTTCAGACCTATCAGCCGGAGAACGAGGTGATTCAGCTCAGCGCCCGGCAGGACTACCGGTCCTTCTACGAATCGGAGATATCCAGGCGCCGGACGGCCATGTACCCGCCCTTCACCGTCATGGTGAGGCTCCTGGTGGAGAGCGGAAAGGCGGAACGGGCGGAGGCACAGGCCCGGCGTCTGGCGGAGCGGGTGGGATCGATTCTGGACGCCCATCCGGAATGGGCAGCCATCCGCCTTCTGTTTACGGTGGAACAGCCGCCCCTCACCATGATCCGGGGCAGATTCCGGTGGCACGTCCTTTTCAAGCTCAGGGCAGGGAGCGAGGCGGAAAGACTGTGCGGGGTGCTCTCCGGCCTGGCGGAGGAAAGGCAGGAGGACTGTGACGTTTATTATGAATACAATCCCTCAGCCATGATGTAGGATTGTGGGAAAGGAAGAAGATCAATGGCACTTCGGAAGATTGTCACCCTTGGGGATGAAACCCTGCGCAGGGAATGCAAGAAAGTGGACAAGTTCAACCTGCGGCTCAGCATGCTGCTCAAGGACATGGCAGATACCATGTATGATGCGGAGGGCGTAGGCCTTGCGGCGCCGCAGGTGGGCATCCTCCGGCGGATTGCCGTGGTGGATATCGGGGATCATCTCTATGAGCTGGTGAATCCGGAGATCATTTACCGCTCCGAGGAGCAGCAGACGGGCATGGAAGGCTGCCTGAGCCTGCCGGACCGCCGGGGGATTGTGACCCGGCCCCGGAAGGTCACGGTGCGGGCCCAGGACCGGCACGGCAGGACTTTTGAGGTGGAGGCGGAGGGTTTTCTGGCCCGGGCCATGTGCCATGAGCTGGACCACCTGGACGGACATCTTTACATTGACATTATGGAACGGGAACTGTCCGAGGAGGAAATCCAGGAATACGCCCGGTCCCAGGAACTCACGGAGGACAGGGAATGAGGATTGTGTTCATGGGCACCCCGGCCTTTGCCGTCCCCAGCCTGCAGGCTCTGCTGGATGCCGGATATGAGGTGGCGGGGGTCATCACCCAGCCTGACCGCCCCAGCGGGCGGGGCAACAGGGTGGTATTCTCCCCTGTGAAGGAACTGGCCCTGGCTCACGGTCTGAGGGTCCTTCAGCCCCAGCGCATCCGCAGGGACGGGGTGGAGGATCTGAGAAGCCTGAAGCCGGATCTGTGCGTCACCGCCGCCTTCGGGCAGATCCTGAGCCAGGAGGTTCTGGATATTCCCCCCATGGGCACGGTGAATGTGCACGCCTCCCTGCTCCCCAGGCACCGGGGAAGCGCGCCCATTGCCTGGGCGATCCTTGAGGGTGATCCGGAGGTGGGGGTGACCACCATGCTCACGGACGCCGGGATTGATACCGGGCACATGCTCCTGAAGCGGAGCATGCCAAGAGACCCGGGCATGACCTGCGGGGAGATGACGGAGGTGCTGAGCCGTCAGGGCGCGGAGCTTCTGGTGGAAACCCTGAAGGCCATGGAAGCGGGCACCGTGCGGCCCGAACCCCAGAACGAGGCGGAGATGACCTATGATCCCATGCTGAGGAAGGAAATGGGATTTCTGGATTTTCAGGAAAGCGGTGAGGAGACAGCCAGGCGGATCCTGGGGCTGAACCCCTGGCCCGGCTGTTCCGTGCCCCTGGAAGGGGGACGGCTGAAGTTCCTCAGAGCAAGGGCAGGGGAAGGCACCGGCCGGCCCGGGGAGATTCTCCGGAGCGAGCCCGGAAAACCTCTGCTCATTGCCTGCCTCAGGGGCGCGGTGGAGATTCTGACCCTTCAGTCCCCAGGCGGCAGGGCTATGCAGGCAGGGGACTGGCTCCGGGGACACAGACTGGATGAGGGAAGCATCATAGGAGAAGAACATGCGTGATTTCAGAAAGGAATCCCACGGGGCCACTCCCCGCTCCTCCGGATTCAGAAAAAGCGGCGGAGAGGGAAATCCCCGGGGAGACGCGGGGGCCAAGCGGGGCATCGGAGGAAACCGGAAGGACTTCCGGAGCGCTCCGGGCGCGAAGCGGGGTGCAGAGGGAAAAGAGGGAGACCAGGAGAGAAAATTCCCTCCCCGGGGTCCCGCCGGGGAAAAACGGAGCTTTCGGGGAGAGGGGAAGAAACCCTGGAATCCCCAGGGCCCGAAACGGAGTTTTGAAGGAAAGATCGGGGGCGGGGAGCGGAAATCCGCACCCGGCAGGCCCGCGGGGGAAAAACGCGGATTCCAGGGTGAGGGGAGATTTCCCCGGGGAGACGCGGGAGAGAGACGGAGGGACGGAAGAATACCGCCCCGCCCCGGTTTTCATGCGCCCGGAAGGGAAATGCCCCACGGGGACGGCCTGGCCCCCCGCCGCGTGGCGCTGGAGGTCATCCGGGAAGTGACGGAGAAGGGCGCCTGGGCTTCCCTGGTGCTGGACCGGAAGCTGACGGAAGCCTCCCTGAATCCCATGGACCGGCGTCTGGCAGCCCGTCTCGCCTATGACACCCTGGACCGTCTTCTGTATCTGGACACAGCCCTGAGTCAGGTGATGGCCCGGGAGGATACGGATATCCGTCTCAGGAACATTCTGCGCCTGGGCGCCTGCCAGCTGCTGCTGGAGGACCGGATCCCGGAAAACGCAGCCACGGATACCTCCGTGAAGCTGTGCAGGGAGCTTGGGATGGACGGCCTGAGCGGTGTGTGCAACGGCATATTGCGCAATCTGATCCGGAAAAAGGACGAACTGGTTTTCCCGGACCCCCTGGAGGATCCGGTGCGTTCCCTGTCGGTGACCTGTTCCGCCCCGGTTTTCCTGGTGGAAAGGCTCATTCAGGCCTACGGACTGGAAAAGGCAGGCCGGATCCTGCATGTGACGGGACGGGACAGCGGCGTCAGCATCCGGCCCAATCTCATGCGCCTGAACCATGAGCAGTTTGAGAAGCTCCTCTCCGGCAAGGTCTGGAGATGGGAAAAGGGCAGGGTCAGGGATGCCTGGAAGATCCGGGACATGGCAAACCTGGGCAGCGACGCGGACTTCCGGGGCGGACAGTTCTCCATTCAGTCCGAGGCGTCCCAGCTGGCCTGTCTGGCCCTGGATCCCCGCAGGGGATGGACCGTGCTGGACTGCTGCGCGGCCCCCGGTGGCAAGAGCTGCTACATGGCGGAGATCATGGAGGGCACGGGAAGAGTTCAGGCGTGGGAGAAGCATCCCCACAGGACGGAGCTCATCGAGGCCCAGGTCAGACGTCTGCAGCTGGACAACGTGCGTCCCATGACAAGGGACGCCACCCGTTTCCGGGAGGACCTGGTGGAGACCATGGACGCGGTGCTGCTGGACGCACCCTGCTCCGGGACCGGGGAAATGCACGACAAGCCGGAAAGCCGGCTGCGCCTGACGGAGGAAAACCTGGAGTCCCTGAAGGCCACGCAGCGGGAGATCCTGAGCGTGGTGTGCCGGTATGTGAAGCGGGGCGGCATTCTCCTTTACGCCACCTGCTCCATTCTTCCGGAGGAAAACAGGGAACAGGTGGAATGGTTTCTTGAAAGCCATCCGGAGTTTGAGATGGCGCCTCTGCCGGACACGCTGCCCCCGGACCTTGCTTCCGAATCGGAGGTGGGTACGCAGCTCATCCAGGGGATCCAGGGGGACAGCGGGTTCTATTTCTGCCGCATGCGGAGGAAGCGGATATGACGGACCTGGCTTCCATGAAGCGCGGGGAAGTGCGGGATTATGTCCGGAACCTGGGCATGCCCGCCTTCCGGGGTGATCAGATTTTTACATGGATCCACCGGGGCGCGGATTTTGCGGAGATGACCAACCTGCCCCGGAGCATGCAGGACAGGCTCCGGGAAGCGGCGGTGGCCCAGCCTGTCTCCGTGATGCGCTCCTTTCAGAGCCGCGTGGACGACACGGTGAAATTCCTTTTTTCCCTCAGGGACGGCAACTGTGTGGAGGGAGTGCTCATGCACTACCACCACGGCTATACCCTGTGCGTTTCCACCCAGGTGGGATGCCGCATGGGCTGCGCCTTCTGCGCCAGCACCCTGGAAGGGTGTGTCCGTTCCCTCAGCGCAGGGGAAATGCTGGGACAGATTCTGTGTGCCAACCGCTTCCTGGGGGAAAAGGGCAGGGTTCACAATGTGGTGCTCATGGGCAGCGGAGAGCCGCTGGACAATTATGACGCGGTGATCCGTTTCCTGAATCTCCTCCGGGAAGAGGGGGGGATCGGGATCGGGCTGCGGAATGTTTCCCTGTCCACCTGCGGGCTTGTGGAGAAAATGCGCGCTCTGGCAGACGAAAACCTGCCGGTGACCCTGAGCCTCAGCCTTCACGCTCCCAATGACAGGATCCGGCGGATGCTCATGCCGGTGGCCCGTGTCTATCCCATGGAGGCTGTCCTGGACGCAGCACGTTACTATATCGAGAGGACCGGCCGCCGGGTGATTCTGGAGTATGCTCTGGTGGACGGGGTGAACGCCTCCCCCGCCTGTGCCAGGGAGCTGGCCGGCAGGCTCAGGGGCATGCAGTGCCATGTGAACCTGATTCCCCTGAACAGTGTGCCGGAGCGGCAGCTGCGGGGGGTGACGGAAAGCCAGGTCCGGGCCTTCCTGAAGGAGCTTGAGCTGGCCCGTATTTCCGCCACAAGACGCAGGGAAATGGGGGACGACATTGCGGGGGCATGCGGACAGCTGCGGCGGCATACCCTGAATTCCACAGAGAAAAGAGAAGCAGCGGATACGGATGATGAAACACTTTTTTCGCCTGAAGGGGGCGGCGGCGGAGAGGATGGACGCCTTCCGCTCTGAGATCCCTGACCATGAGATACACAGGACGGCCACGGAAGAGATCCCCCGGATCGATGGGCGATCCGGAAGAGGAAAGGAGCAGACCATGCACAGACAGCAGAATCCGGACCAGATCAGGGTTGCGGCCCGCACGGACAGAGGACGGGTACGGGCATCCAATCAGGACGCCGTGATCAGCGCGTCACCGCTCTTTGGTGTGGCGGACGGCATGGGCGGGCACCTGGGGGGCGAGGTAGCCTCCTCTTCCTGCCGGGACGGGATCATTGAACTGCTGTCCGGGCGGGATCCGGAGAAGGAGACCATGATCCAGGCGGTGAAGATCGTGAACCGCCGTCTTTTCATCCGCTCCCAGGAGGATGAGAACCTCCGGGGCATGGGGACCACCCTGACCCTCCTGTGGGCCGGGGAGGACAGGATGCACCTGGCCCATGTGGGGGACAGCCGCTGTTATCTTCTCCGGGATGGGGAGCTTTCCCAGGTTTCGGAGGACCATTCCATGGTCATGGAAATGGTCAGAGCGGGCATTCTGGGCAGGGACGAGGTCCGGAACCATCCCATGCGGAACATTATCACAAGGGCCGTGGGCACTGAGGTCCTGGTGGACGTGGACTATCTTGAGCGGGAGCGGAGGGAAGGAGACCGCTGGCTCATCTGCTCGGACGGCCTTCACGGTCTGGTCAGCGAGGATGACCTGAAGCGGATGATGCAGGAGACGGATCTGGACCAGGCAGCGGATCACCTGATGCAGGCGGCCATGCAGGCAGGCGGCACCGACAATATATCCCTGGTCCTGCTTTCTGACAGGGAGGCCGTACAATGAGCACGCCATCCATGCGGGATTCAGGCCAGGGCCCCTACCATGCCCAGGGACAGATTCTGGCGGAGCGGTATCAGCTTCTGGAACAGGTGGGCCAGGGCGGCATGGCCTTTGTGTACAGGGCCTATGACATGCGCACGGGGCACAATGTGGCGGTGAAGATCCTGCGGCCGGACCTGGCCCAGGACAAGGATTACGTGAACCGCTTCCAGCGGGAGGCGGAGGCCGCCTCCAAGATGACCCATCACAATATCGTCAATCTTCTGGACGTGGGCATTGACCATGAGAACCGTTACCTGGTCATGGAATATGTGGAGGGCAAGACCCTGAAGGCCGTGATCCAGGAAAGGGGACGGATTCTGCCGGTAACGGCGGCGCAGATCACCATCCGGATTCTCTCGGCCCTGCAGCACGCCCACGACAACGGCATTATCCACCGGGACATCAAGCCCCAGAACATTCTGGTGAACTCATCGGGCCTGATCAAGGTGGCCGACTTCGGCATCGCGAGGATCGCTGATTCCGTGACCATCACCAAAGGGGATATCGTCATGGGCTCCGTGCACTATTTCAGTCCGGAGCAGGCCAGCGGCCAGACCGTGGACGCCCGCAGCGACATCTATTCCGTGGGCGTGGTCCTCTACGAAATGCTCACCGGGGATATTCCCTTCAAGGGTGAGAACCATGTGGCCGTGGCCATGCAGCACATCCACAACCGGCCCGCGCCCATTGAGAGCATTGTGCCGGACGTGCCCCCCGCCATTGCGGCGGTGTGCATGAAGGCCATGAGCAAGAATCCCAAATACAGGTATCAGAACGCCCGGGACATGGCTGCGGACCTCCGCCTGGCCCTGGACGGCCGGACCCCCTCCGTGCCCATGCGGCCGGAGGTGCAGCCGGTGAGGAAAACCGAAGGCACACCGGTCCAGTCCTCCACGGATGGACATGTCACGGAGAGCAGGCGCAGACGGCCGGGGCGGATGCGCATCATCCTCACGGTGGTGGGTACGGCGCTGGTGCTGGGCCTCCTGACGCATCTGGGCCTGAGAATGTATGATGAGCTCATGCGCATGGTGGACGTGCCGGACTTTATTACCATGGACGCGGAAAGCGCCAGGCGCCAGGCGGAGCGGCTGGGCCTGAAGGTGCAGATCCGGGAGGTGAACCATCCATCCTACGCAGTGGGTGTCGTGGCGCTGCAGTCTCCGGAATACCCGTATAAACTGGTGAAGGGGGATACGGTGATCCTGGGCGTGTCCAAGGGCCCCGCCAGTCAGACGGTTCCCGGCGTGGAGGGCAGGACGGTGAGTGACGCCATTGCCATTCTCCAGGCGGCCGGCCTCACCATGACGGTGACCGAGCAGGTGGTTTCCAAGGATGTGGAGGAAGGCTTCATTGTCAGCCAGGCCCCGGCGGCGGGCACTACCTGCGGAAGCGGGGATCTGGTGCAGGTGACGGTCAGCGGCGGGCTGTGTGTGGTGCCGGAAATCGTGGGGAAAACCTTCCGGGAGGCCCGGAGCCTTATTGAAAGCGCCGGACTTGTGCTGAACAGCTCCGTGGAAATCGTGCTCACCGATGACCCCGCCCTTCATGACCTGGTGCGCACCCAGTCGGTACAGCCGGGCATGCAGGTGATCCGGGGAACCCAGGTCAGCCTGGCGGTCTATCAGGTGACGAGCATGACCCATTCCGTGGATGTGACGCTGGATATTCCGGAAAGCCAGGGGCTCATCAGCGTCAGGGTGACCCTGATGACCCAGGGAGGAGAGATTGCCGTGTTCCAGGAAGAGTATCCATCGGACGCCAGCCGGCATCCCACGGTCAGTCTGGTGGCACCGGAGGGCGGGAATTTCGTCTACCGGGTGTACTGCAATGACCGCTTTGCCTATCAGCAGGAGGTCGTACTGCCATGACAGCGTTTCCGCCCATGCGCGAGGGGATCCTCACCCGGGGGATCGGCAGCTTCTATACCGTGGAGGAGAAGGACGGCACGCGCCATACGGTCAGGGCCAAGAAGAAGTTCCGAAAACTGCGCCTGACGCCCATGGTGGGGGACAGGGTGCGGTTTACCCCCGGCAGCGGAGAGGAACACGGATGGCTGGAGGAAATCCTCCCGAGGGACAATGAGATGGTCAGGCCCCCGGTGAGCAATATCTCCCTGCTGCTCATGGTGATCGCCCCCGCGCCGGAGGCAGACCTCCTCCTGGTGGACAGAATGCTGGCCCAGGCCAGACGGCAGGGGATTGAGCGGAAGATCCTGGTGAACAAGCAGGATCTGGACCCGGACCTTTCCGGAAGGATCCGGGAAATCTACAGGGGAGCGGACTGTGAGGTCCTCTCCTGCAGCGCCGTCACAGGGGAAGGACTGGAAGCGGTGCGCCGGGCCATGACCGGACAGGTGAGCTGTCTGGCGGGGCAGAGCGGCGTGGGCAAGTCCAGTCTGCTCAACGCCATTCTGGAAACCCGGCAGGAAACCGGGGAGATCAGTCCCAGGATCGCCCGGGGACGGAACACCACGCGGCATGTGGAGCTTTTTACGGCGGGGGGAATCCGGGTGCTGGACACGGCGGGTTTTTCCCTGCTGGAGATGACGGAGATCATGGACCCGGTGACCCTGAAGGAGGATTATCCCGAGTTTGTCGCCCTGGAAGGACAGTGCCGCTTCAGCCCCTGCCTGCACGACCGGGAACCCGGCTGTGCTGTCATGGAGGCTGTCAGGGCGCACAGGATTTCCCCGGAGCGGGTGGAGAGATACCGCATCCTGCTGGGGCAGGTGCGGGAAACCTGGAAGGAACGGTATGACTGACGCGCACGGAGGAAGCGTATGATCAGAATAGCGCCGTCCATTCTGGCGGCAGACCAGATGCATCTGGGCAGAGACGTACGCAGGGCGATGGAAGCCGGATGCGATTATGTGCATGTGGACATTATGGACGGGCATTTCGTGCCCAATATGTCCTTCGGAACGGACCTGGTGCACAGCCTTCACACGAATTTTCCGGAGCTGAAGCTGGATGTGCATCTCATGCTGGACAATCCCGAAAAGTATCTCCATGTCTTCGGGCAGTATGCCTGGGGGATTACCGTGCATGAGGAGATACCGGGGGATGTGCGGTCCTGTCTTGAGACCCTCCGTTCCATGGGGCTGAATCCGGGACTGAGCCTGCGCCCGGGAACGCCGGCGGAGCGCGCCCGTCCCTTCTTTGATCTCGCGGACAGGATCCTGGTGATGACCGTGGAGCCGGGGTTCGGCGGTCAGCCCTTCCGCTGGGACATGGTGGACAAGATCCGGGAACTGCGGCGCATGGGGTATACGGGCAGCATTGAAGCGGACGGCGGACTGACGCTGGAGAATCTGCCGGCACTCCTGGAAGCGGGTCTGGATGTGGCGGTGATGGGCACGGCGTTCTACCGCAGTCTGGACATGAAGGGTGATATTCAGAAAATCCACGCCATGGGAGAGGATGGGAGATCGTGAGAAAGAAAGCAGCTCTTGCTCTGGCGCTTCTTCTGCTGTGCTCCCTTTCGGCTCTGGGAGAAGGGGAAACCGGTGTTTACCGGACCCTTACGGGAGACGGAACGGAGATGGAACTGAAGGCGGAAGGCCGGGGAACGCTGACCCTTGAGGGACAGAAAATGTCCCTGGAGTGGACGGAGCAGGACGGCAGGCTGACGCTGCGGACCGGGGGGGATGTGTATCAGGCGGCGGCATCAGGACAGTTTCTCATGCTCAGTGATACCCGGGGGCATATCTGGGCCCTTCTGAGGGATGACAGCCTTCTGCCGGAGGCAGTGAAGGCGGAGAGCCTGGATGCCTTTTCGGGTACCTGGGAGGCGGACTTTGCCCTGGTGAGCGGCATCCGGATCGACATGCAGGAAAAGAAAATGGTCTACCGTCTGCGGATTGATCATGAGAAAACGGAGCTCATGGAGCCGGGCATGGAGGAAAGCATTACGGTGTCCAGTGAGCTGGCGGACGGGTATCTCGTTTTCCGGGGCTATGATGAGGAAAGCCGGCAGACGCTGGTGCTCCGGGAGGACGGCAGTCTGACCCGGGAAGTGAGCGGGCTTCTGTTCCACTTCCTTCGCACCGGGGACTGAGGAGAGGAGAGAGGTCTGTGCGGAAAATCTTCATTCCGGTGCTTGTCCTGATCCTCTGTGCCCGTCTGGGAACGGCCCCGGCATCCGTGTTCTATCCCAGGGAGATCAGCCGGGAAGGCCTGCGCTGTGATCTGCAGTCCCTTGTCCCCGGCGGCTTCCTGTCTCTGGAGGAAAACGGAGAGGGCACGCTGAGACTCGGGACGAACCGGGCAAAGGTTCAGTGGACGGAGCGGGACGGCAGACCGGAGGTAAAGGGCCCCTGGGGGCTGGAAGGCTCTGAGCAGAACGGGGAGATGACCCTGGTGAGCGGAGAATGGTCTCTTCGTTTTGTGAGCGCCGAGCGTGTCCGGCTTCTGAAGCCTGTCAGCCTGGCCTATGGCCCCCTGACGGTGGATATATCCCTGACGGGCATGCAGCAGTGGATGCTCCGGATTTTTCCGGAGGGGACGGTTCAGCTGACGGATCTGCCCGCAGGGGAAAGTCTCCGGGGTGAGTGGGGAGAAGACGGACTGATCCTGCGCAATGCCCACGGTCAGGTCCTGGAGATGGAAAACACAGGGGATATGTGTTTTGTCTGGCATATCGACGGGGAGACAAGCGTGACTTTCCTGCCTGTGGAGGATGCCTTTGAGCCGGAGGTCTGCGCCGCAAGGGAGATCTGGTGTTCTCCGGAGGAGGAAGGGACGCGGGTCCTGGTGCTGTATGAGGATCATGCGGCTCTTCTGACCTCCCGGGACATGCTGGAGGGCACGGTCCGGGGCGGGGAGATCCTTCTGGAGGACGGGGAGACGGTCGGGATGCGGATTCACAACGGAGAAATGATCCTCAGTCTCCCGGAGGGAGAAGAAACTGTGCTTCAGCGCCTGGTGGATGTGCTGGATATGGATTTACCCTTCGAGAAAGGTGTATAATCAGCCGATGATCCGGAAAGGAGGTTCTGATATGAAGAGAATGACCGGAATCATACTGGCCCTGATGATGCTGTTTACCTGCGTGGCGGCGTATTCGGCGGGAGAAACAGGGAAAACCCCGAAGGTCGCGGAACTGCTGCTGGAGGGCATGAAGCAGATTCAGGAGGAAGCCAAAGAGAACGGGGAAGTCACTGCGTCCCCGGACAGCACGAACACCGGAGAGAATGCCGATTCCCCTCAGCGGGTCTGGGCGAGCCATCTGCTGGACGTGATCCGCAAGGCGCTGGAGCAGGTAAAGAGCGGGGAAAAGGACACATCCCCGGACGATCCGGATGCGGGTGATGACGGCTTCGTGGACAACCCGGAGGATGACGGTTTCACAGACGACCCGAAGGATACCGGAAAGAGCGGGGAAAACGGGGACGGTTTTGTGGACAACCCGGAGGATGACGAAGACGGTTTTGTGGACAACCCGGAGGATGAAGACGGCTTCGTGGACAATCCGAAGGAGGATGAAGACGACTTCGTGGACAATCCGGAGGATGACGGGGACGACTTTGTGGATAATCCGGAGGATGACGGGGACGGCTTCGTGGACAATCCGGAGGATGACGGGGACGACTTCGTGGACAATCCGGAGGATGACGGGGATGACTTCGTGGATAACCCGGAGGATGACGGGGACGACTTCGTGGACAATCCGGAGGATGACGGGGACGACTTTGTGGATAACCCGGATGAGGACGGGGATGACTTCGTGGATAACCCGGATGAGGACGGGGACGACTCCGCAGACAACCCGGAGGATGACGGCGACGGTTCCGGGAACGGCCGGGAGCAGCAGGACGGCGGACAGAATCAGACCCGGTATGACGATGATGACTGGGAAGACGAGCTGGATGACGAGGATGAAGTCTGGCTGGACGAAGATAACGGGAACGAGGGAATCCTGGGCGTTCCGTA